>CAYFVK010000001.1:0-50590 GCA_964346695.1 uncultured Mageeibacillus sp.
CCGTGCGGATATATGAACTAATAACAATACAAACGCTGAGTCGCTAAAAATATGAGGTCAGATCAATTGGCGAGCTGTTTTCCTTGGTAATCTTGATATGGTAATGTTAAATAGAGCCTATGGTGCTTTCTGCATTTACTCCATTGATATTTTTGACAGCAGCCTCTATTTTCATGGCACATGACGGGCATGCTAAATCTTCTAATTGTATGGTAGCTTTTTTCATAAAATGACCTCCTATAATTATCTAATGAAATAACTCATGATTCTCATTATTGAATCTTCGCTGTTGCTGATTTGATAATATAATATTTTTGTTTGGAAATATGTTGTTATAACAACATAAATAGTTGAAAAAATGTATTAAATTAATAACAGTAAAGCAAGGAGGTATTAATTATGAAGTACAAAGTAAATGAAGAGTGTATCGGATGCGGACTATGCGAGAGCATTTGTCCGGAAGTGTTTCATATGACGGACGAGGGTGTGGCGGAAGCTATTGATGACGAAGTTCATGCAGAAGCTGCCGACTCTGCGGCCGAGGCAATGAGAGATTGTCCCGTTAGTGCAATAGAAGAAAAACCGGATTAGAGCAATGGCAATTGTGGGTCCGACATTCTCAGCTCGATCGTAATGCAAGTTATTATCGACCATTTCGGTATTTCCGAAATTAGGAATGCTAAAGATGACCTGCAGCTGTTCCTTGGTGAAATCACATGAAGTACGAATTAAAGCTGATACGAGTATATGACATAAGACCTGAGACACCGGGATGTCGTGTTCTGGTTGACCGGCTTTGGCCAAGAGGCCTCCGCAAGGAGGCTATTGAGCCGTTTTTCTGGGCAAAGAATATTGCCCCTTCCAATGAATTAAGAAAATGGTTCGGACATGATCCCAAACTCTTTAGAGAATTTACTAATAAATATTTAGCGGAGTTGGCGATGAATCCATATGCCGGTGGATTCATAAAACAGATTAACGGTTTGCTGAAGGCACAGGATGTTATTCTGCTGTTTGCGGCGAAGAGCGAAATTGTGAATCACGCGGTTGTACTAAAAGCATGGCTGTCGGAAAAGATTCCGGATTTACAGCAGGGTTGAATACACATACTACAGAATATAAGCATGGTTCACTCAAATAAGTAAGTGATTCATAGGGGAAATTAGGATTTCCCTGATTTTATCAGTTTTTCAAAAAAATAACAGAGATTGACACCTTCATTTTACTTTATGCTAAGTCAAAAGAAATGGAGGTGTTTTTGATGTTCTCAATTGAAGCTGCATTGACCATTCCCTTAAGTATGACCGTTTTTATTCAAGGAATTCTATTCTTAAAACCGTTGCAATTTCGTATCGAAAAACAGATCAGCTTGATTGCTGAAGAAAGAATCAGCGAGAGCAAGAATCAAAATTTATTTAAGGTCAACATCGAACCGGGAATTACCGAATTGGAGATCAATCCGCAAAAATTGCAAGAAGTGATTTCTCTCGCACATGATTTGCAAAAAACTGTTTTAGAAGCGGATAACTGATCGGCGGAGGGAAACATGAAAAAGCTGAAAGAAGAAAAAGGGGATACCAGTCTGTTCTTTTTGATTCTGATTCCTGTCGTCATGCTGATTCTGTTTGCCGTCTTTTCCAATGCGCAGGTAGAAAAAGCCGAACTCGATTACATAAGATCGCTGGAGAATGAACTTGATCTGACTTTAGCTGATTATGACCGTCAGCTATGGTCGGAATTCGGGCTGTGGGGAGTTCCGACTGGACAAGTAAATCAATACGCGAGTCAATTGGAAGCGGATTACGCTATCGGCGATGATTTTCCTACAACACATCGGATCAATATTAATGCTATATTAAGCAACATCGATCAGCTCAAAAAACAAATCCTCAGGCATATGAGTTATCGCTCCCTGATGCTCTCGGGAAACGAACTCCTTCAGAGATTCAGCGAATACGAAAATTTGGGTTCGATATTAAAAAGCTCGGAAATAGTAGCTGATTTAAAGAACAAATATAGCGATCCGCAAGATATATTAGATAATCCTGCTGATTATGTCGAAACTCCGGAACCCGTTCCGAACGACACCCCTGCTGATCCCTCCGATGATCAGGATTCTGGGGAAGAACCGGGAGCGGAAGATGTAGAAGAGGCGAAAAACACGGCTTTCAATACAGTCGCGGATTTAATCGGCAGGGCAAAAGGATTACTTGTGCCTTATTATCAATCCTCTGGTACGGATATGCCTACGAATCCGCTGGCTCCATCTTCCTTAAGTGCCATCACGAAAAACGTTGATCAGCTTTTTATCAATTATGAAATTCCAATACTCAGCAGACTGCAAATCGATGAATATATGTTTAATTATTATACTTCCCATTGCCCTGAAATTGAAATTAACGATAAGAAAATTTTGCTGAAAACACCTTATGGCATCAGTCATCAAACATTAATTGACGGGGGCAGAGAAAATGAAGTCGAACAAATTATTTTTCATAATTTCAATAAAAATACCGCCCTGAATTTAGCTAAAACCTCTGTCTTCAGTGTTTGTTTTACTTATCATCTGATTGATAAAGCCATGGACGAAGAATTACAAACTTTATATTTAACCGAAGCAACCGCACTTAGTGCAGCTATTGCGGCAGTCAGTCTGGGATATGTAATCATCGAACCTGCGTCTTTACAGTACGTGATTATGCTGATTGATGTGCTGACGGACGCGAGTGCGGATTTCAGCAAGGTAATGGATGGAAAATGTATGACGATCGAGGCGGGAGACTTCGATATGGATTTGAATTATCGTGACTTTTTAAGAATATTTGCTTTGCTTCAGTCAGAAGAGAATATCCTGAACGGACTTAACCAAATTAGAGAAAATACAGTTCCGGGAGAATTTGCGGTGTCTTTTGCTTTAACGGCGACATTTGACAATACGTCTTTTGAATTAAAACGAGAGTTTTCTGATTACAGATATGCGCATGAAGAGGAAGTCAACTATGAATAAGAATAAATCAATCGTCAGGTTCGTAAAAAGCGGGGATTCTTTTCTTCGTTCTGTCCTGAAATGCTGGAAAAATGAAAATGGCAGTTTGATGCTCGACGCGGCATTAATCGTGCCGGTCATTCTGTTTATTTGTTATTTCATGATCAGCGCTGTGTTGACGGTTCAGCATGAAGCAGTCATGCGTTATGCTCTTGATCAGACGAGCAAAGAATTGTCGATGCTGATACCGCTCAGCGAGGCAGTATATGAAGGAATAAGAAGTGAAGAATTAGATGACCTGATCTCAAAAGTCAGCATTGATCATCAGGAATTACGGAACAGTTTGGCGGATTTAGGGGCTTCCGTTTTATTGCAATATTTTTTGCAGAGCCATATCGAAAAATGGGCTGATGACGCGGCGTTCAAATTGAATATAAGAATTCCGCCTGATCAAAGACAGATCCTAATTACGACGGCATCCGATCATGCCTTGAAATTACAGTTGAATTATCATATATATACGCCGTGGACGGCTACGGAACGCAGTATAGTCAGCTATTTACCATTATGGACCAAATATGATTACAGCTATCAAAATACAAAGGAATCATCCGATGAGGATCAGGCGGCCGATAATATCTGGTCTGAGCATAATTTTACCCGTGGCAAATATTTCAGAGAAAAATATCAGGCGAATTTACCGTTTAATTATCCGGTTATATCCAGATTTAAAAACGGCGAGGCATTTGCTATCAGAAGCATCGACCTGACTGCACCTCTGTATGAATCCCCGGAACAGGTTCAGTCGCAAATCGATTATGAGATCGAACGCCTGGCAGCTTTTCAAGGCTCCGAGGTCAATACTAAAATAAATCCGGAGAGGATTGATGCCGAAGCGATCAAAAGTAAAAAACTTACGATCGTAGTTCCCGGCAACTCGGATTACTCCTTATCGGATCATCTCTTTCAGAATGCTGTCAGTATAGCGAATGACAGGGGTATAAGACTAAACTTCGAAGTCAGCGGCAATAGTTACCGTTATAAGGAAAAACCGGAAACCGATGATTGATCAGGCGTTGCATAAATCAGCGAATTCTCAGGCGTTCCGGCGAAACAGACGACAATCCCGAGCTGTGATAAATCTGATCGGATTTATCCAAGAAATGTTAATATTCATTCCATATTCCATACAAAAATAAGGTATACTTATATATCGAGTTACAATAAGATTTTAATAACAGATATATAGATAAAGGAACAGTTATGGGATTATTTGATAAAATATTCGGAACCTATTCGGAGAGAGAAATTAAGAAAATTATACCGCTGCAGGAAAAGGTTCTAAATTTAGAAAAAACTTATGCCGCAATGTCGGAAGAAGAATTAAGAGGGCAGACCGCCAAATTCAAAGAACGGTTGAATAATGGAGAAACATTGGATGATCTTTTGCCGGAAGCTTTTGCCACGGTACGCGAAGCTTCGACCAGAGTCTTGGGCATGACCCATTTCCCGGTTCAGATACTGGGCGGAATAATTTTACATCAGGGTAGAATAGCCGAAATGAAAACCGGTGAGGGTAAAACCTTAGTGGCAACACTGCCCGTCTATTTGAACGCGCTTACCGGGAGGGGAGTACACGTAGTTACGGTCAATGATTATCTGGCTGAGCGTGACAGCGAATGGATGGGTAAAATCTATCGCTATCTCGGACTGTCGGTGGGCTTGATTGTTCATGGTCTGACTAAAGAGGAAAAATATAAGGCCTATCACAGTGACATCACTTATGGTACAAATAATGAATTCGGCTTCGATTATTTAAGGGACAATATGGTTACCTCAGTCGATAATCTTGTGCAAAGAGAGTTGAATTTCGCTATCGTCGACGAGGTTGATAGTATTTTGATAGATGAAGCGAGAACTCCGCTGATCATTTCCGGTTCCAGCGGGAAGTCATCCGACTTATATTTGCAGGCAAATCAGTTGATCCTTTCCTTAAAAGGCAGGGTGTTCAAGGAAACAGACAGCAAAATGCCTTATGAAGAGAGAGCAAAGCTTGAGGGAGACGCGGATTATATCGTGGAGGAAAAAGCCAAAACCGCGATGCTCACGGAACGAGGGGTAAGTAAGGCTGAAAAATTCTTCGGTATAGATAATTTGACCGATCCGGAAAATTATCTGATCAATCATCATATCAATAACGCTTTAAAAGCCCATGGCACGATGTTCAGAGATCAGGATTATGTCGTGACGGATGACGGTGAGGTCATGATTGTCGACGAGAATACCGGGCGCTTAATGCCGGGCAGAAGATATAGCAACGGCCTGCATCAGGCGATTGAGGCAAAAGA
The DNA here is from genome assembly GCA_964346695.1 of uncultured Mageeibacillus sp. Classification (GTDB taxonomy): domain Bacteria; phylum Bacillota; class Clostridia; order Saccharofermentanales; family DTU023; genus UBA5436. The sequence continues at coordinate 5,335 of CAYFVK010000001.1, forward strand.
AAATGTCAAGGTCAGGCGGGAAAGCAAAACACTCGCTACGATTACTTTTCAAAACTATTTTCGTATGTACGGGAAATTATCCGGCATGACCGGTACGGCGATGACGGAAGAAGACGAATTTCGTGAAATTTACAAATTAGACGTTATTTCTATTCCGACCAATAAACCGATGATCAGAGCTGATTTGCCGGATTCCGTCTATAAGACGAAAAGAGGAAAATATAACTCTTTAATCGAGGCGGTGAAGAAAATACACGCGACCGGACAGCCTATTCTGATCGGTACGATATCCGTTGAAAAGTCAGAAGAATTATCCGCATTATTTAACAGAGCGGGTTTAAAGCATAATGTCTTAAACGCCAAAAATCATCAGCGTGAAGCGGAGATTATCTCACAGGCAGGCCGACTTGGAGCGATTACGATATCTACGAATATGGCAGGCCGCGGTACCGATATTATGCTTGGCGGCAACAGCGAATATATGGCGAAACAAGAAATGCGCAAGATGGGTTATGAGGAAGAGCTGATCGAGCAGGCTGATTCCTATAATCGTACCGACGATCAGGAAATACTTGACGCCAGAAAACTGTTTCAAGAATTAGATGCAAAATTCGAACAATCTATCGCTGATGAAAAAAAACAGGTTATCAATTGCGGCGGTCTTTATATTATCGGCACCGAGCGCCATGAATCGCGAAGAATTGACAATCAGTTGAGAGGTCGTGCCGGTAGACAGGGAGATCCGGGAACGAGTAAATTTTATATTGCCTTTGAGGATGATCTGTTAAGACTGTTCGGCGGCGAAAGAATGGAGCGGGTATTTGAAACATTCCGCCTTGATGAAACGATGGAAGTGGAGCATCCCTTGCTGACCAGAATGATTGAATCGGCTCAAAAGAATATGGAGGGACGCAATTTCTCAATCCGCAAAAGTGTTCTGCAATATGATGATGTAATGAATCAACAAAGAAATCTGATCTATGAACAAAGGCGCAAAGTACTGTTCGGAGAGAATGTGCATGATTATTTTCTGCATTATATCAAGGATATTATCCACAGCGAAGTCACGCATTATTCGATGGGCTCATCGAACGCCGCTGATTGGGATCTGAGCGGTCTGGAAAGAAGATTAAAAGATTTGCTCGGCGATCTGCCTTCCTTGAAGAAAATTGAACGCCTGACGGGTGAGGTGTCTCCGGATGATATTGCCGAAACGATCGTGTCGGATGCCTTGCTGGCTTTAGAGCATAAAGCCCGGGACATCGGAGCGGAAGAAGTTTTATTTGAGGCGGAGCGCTATATCTTATTAAAAGCTGTTGATAATAATTGGATGGATCATATTGACGCCATGGATCAACTGAGAGATTCAGTCGGTATGCGCGGTTATGCTCAGCATGATCCGGTCATGGAATATAAACGAGAAGGCTTTGAAATGTTTGAAGCGATGACGAACTCCATTCAGGAAGACTGTGTACGATTGTTGATGCGGGCTCAGATCAGCATGGAAAGCAATCAAAGGCAGAGGGGATCGGCGGAGCAGACAGAAACGGAAGAACATTTGAAAAATACCAGGCGGGCAGTGGACATCGCTAAAATGGCGGCAGGGGATTCGAACGCCGCTCCGACTCCGCCTAAAGCCATGCCGGTCAGAAAAAAGGTACGACCCGGCAGAAATGATCCCTGCTGGTGCGGCAGCGGAAAGAAATACAAGAATTGTCATTTGCGCTCTGACGAAGCCAATCAATAAGTTCAGGACAAAAAAACAGGAAACAATTTGCTTCCTGTTTTTGTTATCCTTGTCGGTCAAACCGGATAATTAATATAGTTTCACGATAAAAGTTTCGTAGGGTCTTAATTCGCTGTTTTTAATCAGATCCTGTTGATTTCGATCCGGATAATTGCAGAGCAGAATGGTCTTATCAATTCGTCCCGGAAGTTTAAAATTATGCTCATTCATCAAACGGTTGAGCGTTCTTTCTTCTATTCCCATAATATTTAAGGCGTCATCCGTTAAATTGGCTTCAATGTAAAAAGCGTGTTCATTATCAAAACGCAGAATGCGATAATTATTCTTATTGTTTTTGCTTAATATGATCAGCTTGCCGAAAGTCAGAGTCGCAAAATGCGTTCGCAAAGATATTAAGGAACGGAAGTAATTCAAAACAGAATGGGAGTCGTTTCTCTGATGTTGCATGTTCATTCCGGGATCGGCGAAACAATCAATCCATGTTTGTTCGGCGTCGGAAAAACCGTTGTTCAGGCTGTCATCCCAAACGAAAGGTACTCTGGCATGATCTCGGCTTCCTCGAATAATATGTTCAAAAGAATCCCTTGTATCCACTAAATCAGGCTTTTCGTTCAGTTCTTCAAATTTGTAGATACTTTCAATATCTCTGATTTGTTCCATACTGTGAAACGGCGCGTTTACTTGTCCCAGTTCCTGACCCTGGTAAATGACGACTGTTCCTTTGCCGGTTAATTGAATGGTGGCGATTAATTTCGCGATTTGCGTACGAAAAACAGAATGATTGGGAATTCTGCTGACAATTCTTGTATGTTTTGGATCCTCGCAAAATAAAACCGGCCAATAAGAATTATCTGATTCATTTTGCATATTGAACCAAACCGAACTTAAATGGTTCAAAGAAATCGTGTTGGACTGAAAGCGACGTTGCCCGGGATTTCCGAGATGCAGGTAATTGAAACTCAGATCACTTCTTCCGGTAGCATCACCGCTAACCATTTTTGCGTAATTTTTATTGGTGCGCTGATTATCCGAGATGATCAGAAAATGCGGATTATCTTGTTTTAACGCCTGATAAATTTCAGCCAGATAAGAAAACATTTCGGGGCGATACGTATATTGTTCAACCCCGCTGACACCTGTTAAATTAGCAATGATTTTATTTCCATCGTGATATTGCGGATCTTTGGCAATCATACCGGAAGATTCAAGAAATAAACCGTCAATCCCTAGAGCCTGCCAATATTTCATAGCTTTTATCATTTCGCGGCGTACTTCCGGATTATGCCAGTTCAAATCAATTTGATTTTTGCCCTTTAAATTTAGGAAATAACTTCCGGCATTTCTTAAATAGCGCCAAGCCGAGTTATTATACATAGACTGCCAGTTATTGGGAATTTCATTGTTCAGATAATAATTCTTGTATTTAGAAACATTGTCTTTGGAGTGATCATCAAGCGATTGAAACCAAGTATGTGTATCTGAAGTCTGATTTAAGGGAAAAGTCAGGATCAGCTTGATCTTATGATGCTGACACAGAGCGATCAGTTCCTGTAAATCTTGTTCTGTACCGAATTTCGGATTGATTTTGTAATAATTTCTGACATCATAACCGATATCGACCAGCGGGGAATCAAAAACCGGACTGAGCAGAATGGCGTTGATGTTTAAATTCAACAGATATCCGAAACGCTGGATGATACCCTGAATATCTCCGTAACCATCCGCGTTGGCATCATAGAAGCTGGGTACAAAAACATGATAGATTATGCTCTTTTTCCACCATTGATGTTGATCGGGAAGAACCTTCGGCAAAGCAAGAGGAAATTCTTCCTCATGATTTAAAATATTTAATATCCAGCGAATGAGATGGCTGTCCATCTCTATGCCGGTAAATCTCCTGATTAAACGAAAAGATTTCAGGGGCAGTAAACGAAGATAGAATTTATCTATATCGGCAATGGATTTTCCTGAATAATAGGTGAGAAATGAAAGAAGCTCATATCCCATTTTTGAATGTAAGACTTCTTTTAAGGTTGATTGATCAGTCCATCTGCTTTTTTCTTTCATCTTTGCCCTTTCAAAATCTTGAATAAAAAAGCTGTGCCGTAAAGATGGCACAGCTTCAAACTTGCGGTTTAAGATTTATAAAATTTCATTGGCAACTTTTACGATATTGTCTTTATTGATGCCGAACTCTTTAAAGAGGATTCCTGCGGGAGCGGAAGCTCCGAAATGATCAAGACCGATCACACGTCCTTCTCTGTCGACCAGACGATACCACGGCATGGTAGCTCCGGCTTCAACAGCGATTCTCTTGTTGACTCCGGAAGGCAATACGGACTCGATATAAGCATCGTCCTGTTCTAAGAATAAATCGAGACAGGGTACGGAAACCAGACGTACCGCTTTGCCTTGTTCGGTTAATTCCTTTTGAGCGGCTAAAGCCGGTTCCATTTCAGATCCGGAAGCCATTATAATTAATTCCGGTTCTCCGTCGCAATCTTCAAATACATAAGCGCCTTTTAGAGCTTCTTTGCTCGACTGCTCATAGGTTGGCAGATTTTGTCTGGTCAAGGCTAAGATAGTCGGCTTTTTAGCTTTCAAATTAAAGAGATAACCGGCAACGGTTTCTTTTCCGTCACAAGGTCTGAAAGTGTAGGTATTCGGCGTAGCGCGCAGCATGGTTAATTGTTCGATCGGCTGATGCGTAGGTCCGTCTTCGCCGACGCCGATACTGTCGTGAGTCATGACAAATAAGGAAGGAATATCCATCAGAGCGGCCAGACGCAGAGCCGGTTTCATATAATCGGAGAAAACGAAGAAAGTAGCTCCGAATGCCTGAACGCCGCCATGCAGGGTCATGCCGTTGACAATACAGCCCATAGCGAATTCGCGGATACCGTAATGAATATTTCTGCCGGCATAATTTTCAGCTGAAAATGAATCGAAATCAGCCATATGCGTATTGTTGGAAGGAGCTAAATCCGCCGATCCGCCGATCAATCCGGGTAATAGCTTAGCTAATTTGTTGAGCACGATGCCGCTGGTTTTTCTGGTGGCCATGGAACCTGAAAATTGCCAGATTTCGGGATCATTTTCAATTGCTGAAACATCGGGATGGAGACAGGCGTTAAATTCTTTCCATAATTCGGGGTTTTCTTTCTGCCAAGCGGCAAACTCTTCATTCCAAATTGTTTCGGATTGAGCAAGTTCCGCTTTAACCTCTTGCATATAATCGGTTAATTCCTGAGGTAAAGTGAAGGGCGGTAAATTAATATCCCAGCCGAGACTTTCTTTGGTTTTAAGAATATTTTCATCACCCAGCGGGGAACCGTGAGTTTTCGCACTGCCGACCAAGGGTGATCCGTAGCCGATTTGAGAATGGACGATGATCAATGAAGGTTGCTCAAGATTTGACTTCGCCTTTTCGATCGCTTGGCCGAGCAGGGCTGTGTCATTGGCGTCGGGCACATCAATAACTTCCCAGCCATAAGCCTTATAGCGAGCTGCCACATCTTCTGTAAAGGCGAGATTGGTTGAGCCTTCAATGGTGATTTGATTGCGATCATAAATCGTGATTAATTTACCGAGCTTGAGATGGCCGGCCAATGAGCAGGCCTCGCTGCTGACGCCTTCCTGCAGGCAGCCGTCGCCGGTCAACACATAAGTATAATGGTCAATTATTTTATGGGAATCAGTATTGAATCTTGAGGCAAGATGAGCTTCTGCCATGGCGAAACCGACGGCAGTAGCAAGACCCTGACCGAGCGGGCCGGTTGTCATTTCTACACCCGGTGTATCCAGATATTCGGGATGGCCCGGAGTTTTGCTCCGCCATTGTCTGAAATTGCTGATATCTTCAGCGGAAACATCATAGCCGAAAACGTGAAGCAATGAATAGATTAACATGGAAGCATGACCGGCGCTGAGGATAAAACGATCTCTGTTAAACCAATCAGGATTACCCGGATTATGGCGCATGTGATTCGCCCAGAGTTCAAAAGCGACCGGAGCCGCGCCGAGCGGCATGCCCGGATGACCGGAATTAGCTTTTTGTACCGCGTCTATCGATAAAGTACGAATTGCGTTTATACCTAATTGTTCTAAACGATTATCTTTTTTCATAAATTCCTCCAAAATAAATTTTTACATGCCTATTCTATCACAAAATGCTTTTTGGCTGTAAGAAAACACGCTTTTGATATGTTAAAATATAACTATTAAATTTAACTGCAATAATTCCTGTGATGAAGAGTCAAAGCGACATACTGAATCGGATTTAGAGACGGGAATCGCGCTTGGTTAAATAACATGACGGGACTTGGAGATATATGAAGATTAATCAGATAGATATAGAGGCATTTGCTGAACTGAGTGAGTTCTCATTGTCACTTGAGCCTGATTTTCAGATCGTTTACGCCGAGCATATTCAAAGCGTTCAGCGATTTATCAAAGCTATGTTCTATGGCTTAAAAGATTCAGACATAAAACAGGTCTTTTCCGTATCCCGGCCGTCAGGTCGGATAATGTTTTCTCATGAAGGGTTTACTTATCAGCTGAGAAGAACCTTCAGCCCGGATGGAACGCAGAATACGACTGATTTAATTATTGAAACAAGCGGTGAGAAGGTGCGCTTAAATAATGCGGATCGGCCCGGCGTGGAATTGTTTCATCTCTCGGAATCGGAATTCAATAATATTGCTTTTTTCGAAAATCCGCTGTCTGAATCAAATAGCCTTAATCGCTCTACGCCCGCGCTTGATCATTCAGAAAGTTTATCTCAAGCACATAGTCTTATTTTAGATAATGGAGAAACAAAAATTGATCAGAATAATGGTTCCGAATATCCTGAGGAGACCTCCGGTCACTTGCAAAAACTACTGGAGCGGAAAGCGCAATTAGAGCAAGAACTGAATGCTCTGCAAGAAACAAATCAGATTATCGATCACGTGCATGAGGACATCCGTCAATTAAATGACCATTTATCTGAACTGAGCGAGCGGGAAGAGTCCCTGCTCCTACAAAGTGAACAACATCAAAAATTACATATCGTTCATGATTTTCAGCAATATGAGAAATTGAAACGTCAATTAAATCAATTAGCGGACCATGATTTATCCGAGAAAGATTCCGTTTTGAAAAGCAAATCCATTACGGTCAAAGAGCTTTCCGAGATAGCTGCACAAAGACAGAGAGCTGCTTTAGCCTTAAGTGATTATGAAATTAAGGTCAATGCATTAGCCAATAAAAGAGCAGAAGAAGATGCCTATAAAAAGCAGACAATGGCAAAAAAATACGATATTTTGCAGGAGCGCAGCCGTTTGCAATATCTGCAAAAGCAAAGCGCCAACCGAGAGGTGAAGGAGTTTCGCCGATCAAATATTTCGCTCGGTTCGCTGATCCCGTTCTTTATATTAGAAGCGTTCTTTTTGCTTGGCGGTTTATTATTGCGCAAAAAGTCATCTGCCCTTTCGGCTGTTTTGATCGTTCTCGCTGTATTATTACCGTTTTTGATGGTCATATTTTATTCGCTTCTGAGAAAAAAGCAGGAAAGCCGATATCGTCAATACAAAATGGCGGTCAGAAATCAGGAGATACGCAAGCTGGAAATAGCCAATCAATTAAAAGAATTGGAATGGACTTTGAAAAGGATGGAAAGCCATACAGGAGATTTTGAAACGGAGATTGAGCAGCTGGAGCAGGAAGTCGCAGAGAAGAAACGGATCTTGGACAAAGAAAAAAATAAATTGAAATATGCGATAAAACCTTACTTTACGGAACTGCCCGACGACGATCAATTAGATGCAGCCATTCAAATTCTGCGGGAACAGACCGCGGATACCGTTCAAAACGAGCAAAAAATTCAGGCGCTGAGAGAGCAGATGCGAGATATAATCGCTGACAGGACTCCTTCTCTGTTCTATCAGCAATATAGAGATGCTCAGGATTGGCTGACCCGGCAGCAAAGTCGCCTGAGAACGTTCCCGGAGTTTCGGGAAAATCATATCAGAGCACAACTGCAGGGGATTGCCGAGGATAAAATCAGCTTCAATGCACAGTTAAACGAGTATGAAAAAGCCTTGGAACAGCTGCCGGATAAAAAACAGAATCCTGCTCCTCTGCAGGCTGAATTAAAGCAAATTACGGATCAGATAAAACTTACGGAATTTAATTATGCCTTTATTTTAATTTCGAAAAAACTCATGGCTCAAAGTCCAATTCTCAACTCGAAAAATCAAGCCGAGTTATTTGACAAAGCCGTTTCATATTTAAGCCGCATGACTGACGATGAACTAAATCAGCACTTGATCGAGGATGATCTCATCCCTGAATTAAATGCGGAAAGATCGGAATTTCAGCAAATCAATTATTATCAGCCGGACTTGATCGAAAAAATTTATTTGGCATTGCGGCTGGTCTTGTCGGAGGCTTCGCTGGTTAAAGCCGGGGAGATACCCTTATTGCTTGATGATCCGGCAGAACAAGCTGATCTCCCGGCATTTAAGGCGCTGATCCGGTTTCTGAAAGAGCTCGGCCGTCAGCAAAGAAGACAGATCATCTATTTCAGCGGCCGGGAACTTAGTTCAGACACTGCTGATAATCAGGATTTTTATACAATAAATGAACCGTTAGGAGGATTTGATGAAAAATCTGTTTGATCAATTGGAAAAGACTTTATTAATCGGGAAAGCCGCTGTATTGGTAAGTATTATAGCCAGTTCCGGCTCAACTCCTCGCGGCGCGGGTGCGCACATGCTGATCACTGATGAGGGCAGAATAGCGGGTACAATCGGCGGCGGAGCAGTAGAGTACCGCTCCCAGCAGATGGCGGCGGAGGTATTGCAGTCAGCTGATTCGAAAATTCATTCTTTTTTGCTGAAAAGAAATGAAGTGGAAGATTTGGGCATGATCTGCGGCGGAGATGTGGAGGTCTATTTTCAGTATATTCCGGCGGCTGACGCAGCTGCTTTGGATTTTATTGCCGGCTTTAAACAGGCCGTCTCGGAACATACCGAGTCATGGCTGATAATGAATCTTTCAGAAAAAGGGGAATTGACGCTTTATAATGAAAAAAGCGGATTTCGCGGCGCTTCGCTTCCGGAAAACGTTAAAGGCGAACTTGAATTGAAGAAGTCCGGTAAAGTTCATTTGCAAGGCCGGGATTTCTATATTGAGAACATAATACAATCAGGATATGTTTATATTTTCGGCGGAGGCCATGTCGCTCAGGCCTTGGTACCTGTATTGGCGGCATTGGATTTTAAAACGGTTGTAGTGGAAGACCGCGAGGATTTCACGAATCCCGATTTGTTTTTAAATGTTGAAAAAACGATTTTGCTGAAAGAGAAAAATTTTCTGCCCTATATCCCGATTACCGAGAATGACTACATTTGCATAATGACGCGGGGGCATAAGGATGATCTGGAATTTGAGTATCAGGCATTGCAGACGAAGGCTTATTATATAGGGGTCATGGGCAGCGCCAGGAAGATCGCGGCGGTCAATGCCGAATTATTGGAACGCGGTATCGCAAAGAAAGATCTGCTGCGGATCAACACTCCGATCGGCAAACCTATCAAAGCGGAAACACCTGCGGAAATCGCGATCAGCATCGCTGCGGAATTGATCGAAAAAAGAGCTGAAAAAATTTAAAAAATTTAATTTTTACTCAAAAGAAAGGGAAGCTGAGATTTCAACAGCTTCCCTTAATTTTTTCGGATATTTTCTTAGCATTGAGCTGTCAAATATCTGAATTTATTAGAGAGGAATATTTCCATGCTTTTTAAATTTTGCTTTATCGATCATGCTCTCTTTATTAAATGTAGCGAAAGCGCTGATTACTCTCTTTCTTGTTTCCTCCGGCAGGATGACGTCGTCGACATAACCTACGCTGGCGGCAACATAAGGATTCATCATCAATTCATTATATTCATCGATTTTTTCTTTTCTCTTCTCTTCAGGGTTCTCCGAGTTGCGGATTTCTCTGCCAAAGATAATATTCGCTGCTCCTTCCGCTCCCATAACGGCAATTTCAGCGGATGGCCAAGCAAAGACATAATCGCCGCCTAAATGCTTGGAACACATAGCGATATAGGCACCGCCATAGGCTTTTCTCGTAATCACGGTAACTTTGGGGACAGTAGCTTCGCTGTAGGCGAATAACAATTTGGCACCGTGGCGAATAATTCCGCCATATTCCTGCTGTGTACCCGGTAAAAAGCCCGGTACGTCGACTAAAGTTAAGAGCGGGATATTGTAGGCGTCGCAGGTTCTGACAAAGCGAGCCGCTTTATCGGAGGAGTCGATATCCAGACAGCCGGCACGGAAACTTGGTTGACTGGCGATGACACCGACACTGTGACCATCCATGCGGATGAATGCTGTAATGATATTTTTGGCGAAATGTTCCTGATATTCAAAAATATTATCATCATCGGCCAGTAATCGAATAATCTTTTTCATATCATAAGCTTTTGAAGCCGATTCGGGAATAATATCATTCATTTCCTGATCATGCTGCCATTTATTGGAATCGCCGTAATAAGCAGGTGGCGCTTCCTTATTATTTTGCGGCAAAAAGCTCAATAGCTGACGAATCTGCTCGAAACAATGCGCTTCATCTTTCGCTGAGAAATGGGCACATCCGCTGGTCTTATTATGGGTCATGGATCCGCCTAAAGCCTCGCCGGTAACAATTTCGCCGGTAACCGCTTTAATGACGTTCGGACCCGTGATAAACATTTGACTGGTATTTTCAACCATGAAAACAAAATCGGTCAGAGCGGGGGAATAGACAGCACCGCCGGCACAAGGTCCCATAATGACGGAAATCTGAGGAATCACACCCGAAGCCTTGGTATTATTGAAGAAGAGTTTGCCGTAACCGCCTAAAGCGTTAACGCCCTCCTGAATTCTGGCTCCGCCGGAATCATTGATGCAGATCATCGGTGCTCCTGCTTTTAAAGCCATTTCCTGAGTGGCTGCGATTTTATTGGCATGCATCTCTCCGAGAGAGCCGCCCATTACGGTAAAATCCTGGGCGGAGATATAGACCAATCTGCCGTTGATTTTGCCGTATCCGGTAACCACGCCTTCCGCCGGAATTTCTTTTTTATCAAGACCGAAATTGGCACAGTGATGCTTGACAAACAGACCTGTTTCCACGAAAGAATCTTTGTCAAGCAGTTTCTCAATGCGTTCTCTGGCGGTTTCCTTGCCTTTGGCGTGTTGATTCTGAATACCTTTTTCGCCGCCGCCGGCTTGTAATTTCTTTCTCAAAGAAATTAAATTTTCTTGTTTTTGATTAGACATTGTCGCATCAATCCTTTCTATTTCCTCAAAAGTTATTTTAAAAACACTTCCGGAACTTCATATAATCCGCCTGATATTTCCGCGATTTCCGGTAAACTCTTTGCAGCCAATAAATCATGACTTACGGATTTTGTATCGATATCGAGATCCTCAGGCAGTACGACCTTACCTTGTTCACGCAATTGAATAATTTCCGATTCGGAGATCTGATCGCCTAACGGAGTACCCTGAGCGATAGCCGCCAATAAATGCTTTTTCTCTTCGGGAGTCTCGGCCTGATAGAGGTAAGCGATTCCCTGTTCGGTTACCATATGTGTAATATCTTCACCGTAAATCATTACTGGCGAGGCGCTTAAACCGGCTTCTTTTCCGATCTTCACGGCGTCAAGTTCTTCGACAAAACTGGGGCCGAAACGAGAGGAGCTGTTGACCATCTGCACAACCAGTTTTCTACCGGACATCAGGGAAACGGTTTGCGGTCTCATATCATACCACGCGTCGGTCACATGTCGTCTGCCGCTGCAGCTGTTGCCCATATTAGGAGCACCGCCGAAGCCGGCTAAACGTGTCGAAGTCACGGTAGAGGAGTTGCCGTAATAATCCACCTGCAAAGTACCGCCCAGAAACAGATCGATACCGTATAATCCGGCCACCTGTGCCAAGGCTCTGTTCGAACGTAATTTGCCTTCATTTCCCGTGAAGAAGATATCTTTTCTTGCTTCGGCGTATTTTTCCATGCCGAGTTCGCCGCCGAAAGCATAGATTTGTTTGACCCATCCTGCCTCGATCGCGGGGATCATGGTCGGGTGGGGATTTAATATCCAGTGCGTACAGATTTTACCCTTTAAACCCAGCGATTCACCATAGGTAGGCAATAACAGCTCGATTGCGGCGCCGTTATAACCGATTCCGTGATTCAGCGATTTGACTTTATGTTTAGCGTAAATGCCCTTGATGACCATCATACCCATCAAGATATGATGATACTTGATCTTTTGCGGATCTCTGGTAAACAGCGGCTCGAAATAAAGTTTCTCTTCAGATTCGACGATATAATCGACCCAATTACCTTGAATATCCACTCTCGGCAGATCTTTATGATCAACTATTTTGTCGACCTGAACGAGCACGATGCCGCTTTTGAAAGCCGCCGACTCAGCCAGAATAGGTGTATCTTCCGTATTGTAACCGGTATAAAGATTACCTTCCGAATCCGCCATTTCCGCGGCTAACAGACAGACATTGGGTGTCAGATCGACAAACATTCTCGCGTAAAGCTCTAAATAGGTATGAATAGCACCGACCTTAACTTTTCCTTCATGAATCATTTTGGTCAGCTCTACAGCCTGTTTGCCGGAAAAAGCAAAGTTTAATTCGCCGGCAATTTTCTTTTCAAACAAGTCAAGATGCTCTCTTAATGAAACAGCCGGGATAATCATATTTAAATCATGAATTTTCTGCGGATCAACTTTCGCTAAAGAGCGGGCAAGAAAATTTGCCTGTTTTTGATTACAGCCTTCAAGAGCGACTTTATCCCCGGGTTTTATGATCGCTTCCAACATGGGAACAATGTCTGCACTATTCAATATTTTTCCCTTAACAAATTGATCGGCTGCTGCCATTCTTTCTTTTTTAGATTTTTCTAAAGTATTCCAATCCATTATGTTTCTCCTTTGTCCACTTAAAAAGGTTTTCTTATTTGAGATACTTTTATAAACACAACAAGAAATATCAATTCTAAAAAACTTTTGGAAATGACATACAAGACTTGAATGATCTTGTTTGAGAAAAATTTCAATCAATACTTTATATTTCAATCAATACTTTATAGCACTAATAATAGCAGTCAAATATTGGATTGTCTAATAAAAAGACAAAAACAAATAAGTTTAAAATTTATTATAAAATAACGGGAACTATTTGTTGATATTTACTAACAGCTTATGATAAAATTCATAATTTTTTGATGTAAATCCAATAAAATTTATGCTATTATTGGTAATGTAACATAGATTTAGGATTTTATGCTTTTGGAAATTTTTCAATTCAATATTTTATGTACCTGAGCATGATTCAATCTAATTCAGTGGAAAGCAGAATGCAAATTTTGACTGCATTCAGGTAGTAATTACACCAAATGATTCATCAACTCCGGAACCTGGAAAATATGTAAATATAGTATACAAAATTTGTACTTTTCAGTACACGGGTTTCAGAAGTTATATTCAAACAAGGAGGTTACAGTGTTAAGCAAAATCAGTTATTTCAAACCGGATAGTTTAGAAGAAGCATTGGACTATCTGAACAATAATCCGGAAACAAAGATCGTTGCAGGGGGAACGGATTTAATGGTCGGCTTAAGAGCCAACAGCATTCATTGTGAACACGTTCTCGATATTAAAGGCATTGCCGGTCTGAACAAGCTTGAGTACAAAGCGGGAGAAGGTTTGCATATCGGAGCAACAGTTTTGGTCAATGATATTTGCGCTGATCAGACGATTCGCGAGAAATATCCTGCCCTGGCTGAAGGAGCCGATCATCTGGCTTCTTATCAGATCAGGAACAGAGCCACGTTGGTTGGCAATATCTGCAATGCTTCGCCCGGCGCTGACCTTGCACCGGCACTTTTGGTCTATGAAGCCAAAGTTCATATCGTTTCTGCAAATGGAGAAAGAACGGTCGATATTCATGAATTCTTCACCGGCGTAAAAAGAACTGTATTGCAGGCGGGAGAAATGGTAACCGCTGTCAGCTTACCCGATGTTCAAGCCGGAGATCATTCCGCGTTCTTCAAGATGGCGCGTGTAAAAGGTCATGACTTGGCTGTAACCGGAGCTGCTGCGCGCAAAGACGCAAATAACAAGGTGAGAATCGCCATGAACGCTGTTGCACCTACGCCTGTTCGCTTGTTTGATCTGGAAGAGAAATTGAATGAAAGAGAATTAAATGCGGAAACGGCAGATTGGCTTGAACGGGAAGTGCCTAATTATATCAGCCCGATTTCCGATGTACGTTCATCAAAAGAATATCGCTTGCATGTTTCAGCCGTATTGGTGCGCAGAGCATTTGAAAAAGCGATTGCTAAGGAGGATTAGTCAATGAGTAACAAAGAAGAGAGAAATTTATCTTATTCAAAAGCAGGAGCACCGATGATTACCGTTAAATGCAAAGTTAATGGAAGCGACGTGTGCGAAACTGTCGAAGCTCGTATGACATTATTGCAATTTTTACATCGCAGCTTGAATTTATTCGGCGCCAAAGAAGGTTGCGGCGAGGGTGAATGCGGCGCCTGTACCGTCATTATGAACGGCAGAACCGTTAATTCCTGTCTGGTTCTGGCTGCTGAAGCTGACGGAGCGGAAATATTGACGGTCGAAGGCCTTTCGAAGAATGGTGAATTATCGATCTTACAGCAGGAATTTCTTGAGGTTGACGCTTTGCAATGCGGTTTCTGTACGCCGGGAATCCTGATGACGGCAAGAAGCCTTTTAGATCGAAATCCCGATCCGAGCGATGATGAGATCAAAGTGGCGTTAGCCGGAAATTATTGCAGATGTACAGGCTATTATCCAATCATTGAGGCCATTAAGAGAACGGCCGTTAGGGAAAGAGAGGAGTTAAAGAATGGACAAAACTGATCTTAAATATATAGGCAAACCGGTAAACAGAGCAGATGGTCTCAATAAAGTTACCGGCAGAGAAATATATGTTCATGATTTAGAGTTTCCCGGAATGTTGCACGCAAAGGTACTTCACTCTCCTTACGCGAGAGCGAAGATTAAATCCATTGACACATCAAAAGCGAAAGCTTTGCCCGGCGTAAAAGCCGTATTAACCGGTGAAGACAGCAATCATAAATATGGCGTTTATCTTGTTGATAAAACGATCATCGCCAGAAACGAAGCCCGTTATCAGGGCGAGGTCGTCGCGGCTGTCGCGGCTGAAACGGAAGAAATAGCGGAAGAAGCGGTATCTCTGATTAAGGTCGACTATGAGGTATTGCCGGCTGTTTTGACGATTGACGATGCACTGAAATGCGATTATCTGGTACATGACGATATCAATGAATTAGAAGGACAGGGCGTCTTCTTCCCGCAAAAAGATACCAATATTGCCAGCTGGAATAAAAATGTTCACGGTGATTTGGATAAAGCGTTTGCTGAAGCGGATTTAATTGAAGAAAATGTTTTCTATCTGCCGGCTTGCGGCCATGTGCCGCTCGAAACCCATGTTTCGATAGCAAAAGCGGACCCGTACAGTGATCGTATTGAAGTCTGGTCATCCGCGCAGTCTCCGTTCACCGTTAAATCACTTCTGGCAGGATGTTTCTCGATCGAAGCTAAAAATATTCAGGTCCATATAACTTCTTTGGGCGGCGGTTTCGGCGGCAAAGCAGGTTTGCATCATGAACCTCTGGTAGCGTTATTGTCCAAAGCCAGTGAAGGCAGACCGGTCAAACTGAGATCAACTCGTGAGGAAGAATTCAATCAGCTTCCGACCAGAGCGGCTATGCGCACGACGATTAAATCCGCTGTTAAGAAAGACGGTACAATTACCGGTGTGAAAGTTTACTACGACTGGGATAGCGGAGCTTATGCCGATTATGCCGCCAATGTCGGTAAAACAGCGGTTTATTCCGGATTAGGACCCTATCAGGTTGAGAATGTGGAAATTCATTCCAGAACTATTTATACAAATAAAGTGTTCAGTACCGCATACAGAGGCTTTGGTCATTTGGAGACGCATTGGGCTAATGAGAGACAAATTGATATGATTGCCCAGAAATTGCACATGGATCCGGTCGAGATCAGAATGAAAAACTTATTAAGACCGGGTTCTCGCACCATCACCGGTCAAAAGATTACGGAACGCATGGGCAGCCCGATTGACTGTTTGCAAGCTGTTGTTAAAGAAATCGGCTGGAAAGGATATCAGTCCGAGAAAGAAAGAGAAGCAGCCATTAAGACAGGTAAAGCTCATGGTATCGGTCTGGCTGTGTTCCATAAAGCTCCTGCTATGCCGGCGAATACGACCACGGGCGTGATCATTCAACCGGATATCAACGGCAACTTTAAGGTTCAAATCGGTGCGGTTGATATGGGTCAAGGAATTCATACAATTATGGCTCAAATCGCAGCCGAGACATTGGACGTGCCGGTAGAAAGAGTTGAAGTCGTTCACGGCATTGACACCGATCGTACGCCGTTCGACTGGCAGACCGTCGCATCCAAGGCTACCTTTATGGTAGGCAATGCGGTGATCAAAGCGTGTCATGATATTATCCATCAGATGAAAATGATCGCCGTTACAGTATTCCATTGTGATTATGACAGCCTGCGTTATGGTGACGGCTACATTTATCACGCCGAGAAAGATGAGCAGAGACTTTCTTACAAAGAACTGATTCGCGGTTATGCTTTCCCGGATGGTTCCGGCTTCGGAGGCGTCATTATCGGACGCGGTGCTTATATGGCAGAGGGATTGACCAATCTGAATAAAGATACCGGCGAAGGCAACCCCGCATTGCACTGGACATTCGGCGCGCATGCGGTAGATATGGAAATTGATGTGGCGACCGGCGAGATTCATGTCAAGAAGATTGCCACGGCTATTGACTGCGGCAAAGCGATTAATGAAAAAATGGTCATCAGCCAAATCAAAGGCGGTGTCATCCAGGGTCTCGGATCTGCTGTTTGTGAAGGTTATATCTTTAATGATAAGGGCGTTTTGCTTAATCATTCCTTTACGGATTATAAGATTCCGACCGCTTTAGACATTCCTGATGAAATTGTACCGATTATCATTGAAAATCCTGAACCGCACGGTCCTTATGGCGCACGCGGTATGGCGGAACATCCGATGATCGCTGTTCCGTCGGCAGTCGGCAATGCTGTCTATGACGCTTTGGGCTATAATCCGACCGTATTGCCTCTGAGTCCTGAGAACGTCGTTCTTGGATATCTGAATCATTTAAAAGAAAAAGAATAGTTAAATAAACATCCTGCAAAATTTATTTTGCAGGATGTTTATAATAATGAAAGTGGGATAGAAATAATGGGGAAAAGGCAAAATGATCCGGTAATGGATCTTGATAACAAAAAAGCTCAGTCTGTTAAAGATCCGGATTTTACATTTGAGAAAGTACCTCTGGCGGCATGAGAGACGTGACTTTTGTCGGTCTTAACGCCACCGGTCTGATGGGTTATGAAGATATCCTGAACGGCTATCAGTTTGTCACGGATAATGCGGCAAGAGCTTTGCATATTACGGATCGCTACGGCATCGAATTAGATAAGCCGGCTAACTTTGTAGTGCTTGATGCAGAGAATTCATTTGACGCGATCAGCTTCAATTCCTGTGTTCTCGCTTCATACAGAAACGGCAAGCTGATTGCCGAAACAAAACCGGCAGAAACAACTCTGCATATTTAATCTATTATTTTAGTGCCGAACAGGATGAATCATCATCCTGTTCAGGCAAGTTCTTAATCTATCGCTGTCTGTTCTTCAAGGAACTGACGTCTTTTGAAAGCAGTTGTTATGCGCTCACAATCTACCTTTTCAGTCGCAAACCTTCTAAAACTTCATTCTATGCAGAATGCTGAGATTCTGGCAGGCAAAGAAGGTACAAACCGGTTTATCGGAAAATTAAACGTGGTGGAAGTTCCCGATATTATCAATTGGGTGAGTGAAGGTGATTTCCTGTTAACTGCCGGATATCCTTTTAAAGATAGTCCGGAAGCATTGTACGAGTTTATTAAGCAAAGCATTCAAAAAAATCTTGCCGGTGTCGGAATCAAGATTAATCGCTATATCAATGTTATTCCCACCAAAATCCTTGAATTGGCGGATGATAAGAATTTTCCGATTATTAAATTACCCTATGAGCACAGCTTTTCAGACATATTGATCGAAGGTTTCTCTGAAATCGTCAATGTTCACTCCAAAACGCTGCTGCGCGTAGAGGATATCCAAAACAAGTTGATCGACGTCATGCTCAAGGGCGGTACATTGACGGATATCGCCAAGATTCTGCATGAATATTTTTATAGCAATTCCATGTCTATCGTTGACAGCGTTTTCGATAACAGCACGATTCTCTCGGAAGAAAATTACCAGGATCATATTAAACAAGTTATTGAGAAAGAAAAGAAAGCGGTTAATTCTTCCCAAAATAAAAATCACAGGGTGAGAAGAATTTACGATACATGGGATGACTATACGATTTCCAGAGTCGAAATTCCTATTTATTATGAAGATACGGAATACGGTAAAATCTATATCTGGGAAGATAAAAAGATTTTAACTCCTTTGGAAATCGGCATGATTGAATCTTCGACCTCTCTGATCGCTTTGGATATCTATAAAAATCTTTCCATGAAAGAAACCGAATCGATCAGAACGCTGGAATTTATCGAAAACCTATTTTCCAGAGATCCGATCAGATTCGCTCAGGCGATGAGCAGGGCCCAATATTTCAAATTTGAACCTTATCTTGATTATTCCGTTATTTTAATCAGTTTTAAGGAACAGAGATCGATTCCTTATAATACTCTTTCCAATGCGAATTATCTGCAGCGCAAAAAGGAAAATAATTTAAAGATCATTCATCGTTTGATTAAACTCAATCCCAATAATATTACGGGGACAACCAAAAACGATGGGATCATCTTTCTTTTCGGCGTGGCTAACGGTACTCCGGTCAGTCAGCAGAGAAAGGAAATACAGAGTTTTTGCCAAAATATTGAAACCTGTTTGACCGAAGAGCTGCAGGAAAACGATTTTATAATCACAGTCGGCAGAAATTACAGCAAGCCGGAAAATCTATGGAAAAGTTATGATCAAGCGACCAGAACCGTTGAGGTCAGCCAGTTAAATCTATCCGGTCGGATCATTTTTTATGAAGATATCGGCATTTATAAACTGTTGACAAGTCCTGAATTAGACGCGGAACGTGAAGCGTTTTATCAGGAGGAGTTAGGCCCGTTAATCGAATATGATCGGCTGAAAGGCTCGGAATTCGTTAACACGTTAAACCAGTATTTTCTCTGTTCAAGCAATTATGTCAAATTAGCCAAAGCCTTATTTATTCATTACAATACTGCGGTTTATCGCATGCAAAGAATTATGAGCATATTAAATAAGGATCTTGAATCCTATCAGGATCGCTTAACATTGGAATTGGCCATGAATATTTATCGTTTATACCATAAAGAGAGTTAGGTTTATTCAATAATCATCGTTATATGTAGAAGAACACTAATGTAATAAGCGGAATATGCTAAATATTATTGGTTTTTATTGTTAACATTACATAATGAAATATAAAAATATCAATGTTAAAATTTAATTGTAAGCTACTATGAATTTATTGAATTGCACAGAAATATGTGCTGAGTTAAAACGGAATATAGGTGAAAAAATAGATAGAGGCAAAGTTCATTCTGTATTCAAAAACAGTATCAACGTTTTGCTGAGAGATGGTCATTTGGTAACTGTTATCAGCAAAAATAAACCGGTAAACGTATATTGCTTAAAGGTAGATTCAGATCAGTCATTTATTAAATTAGGTTTTAAGGCGGGGCAGCCGGTCATCTTTTTCAGAGAAAAAATCGTCTTTGAACAAGGACAACAAATAAGCCTCATCAACGCCGAAGAATGGAATGCCGATCCTGATTTTAATTTTCAGAGAGATACGGCAGAGTCGCTGAAAAACAAAGCTGATCAATTAGCGGAAACTTTGCGGGAAAGTGGAAACAGGTTCGGAATTTATGCTTTATTGCAGTGTTTGCTTGAGACATATCCCGCTGTCGACAAACTTTTCCCCGAGCCGCTTCCTTACGGAAAAGCTGAAAAGTTTATAGCGCAGCGATTTGAAAAATTTATCAATACCTTTTATCAGGAGAATGCGGAGGAATTAGAGGAACGGGCTAAAGATATCATCGGATTCGGAATCGGCCTTACGCCGTCCATGGATGATTTTATCACAGGATTGATGATCAGTAATCTTTATGCTTCTTATTTCTTTGAGGATTCGCTTGATAAAGCCGCATTAATGAATCGTGAAATTGTCAAATTTGAGGATGATCGGACAACAGTTGTCAGTCGGGAAATGCTGCGCTACGCAGCTCAGGGCAAAGTCAATCAAGCCTTAAGAGATGTAATGCTCAGCATGTTCAGTCAAAACAAAACTGACTTGCCGGCTGATTTGGAACAGGTTTTGGCGTTGGGAGAAAGTTCAGGTACTGATACCTTGTTAGGTGTTTACATAGGAATTGTTTTAAAAATACAAAAAAGGAGTGTGGTATGAGTAGAGTTATCTATGAAGTAAGAAAAAATGAATATTATGATTCAGTTACATTAATGCTTATTTCCAAAGAATTAACTAAACTGGACGGTGTTCATGAAGCTCTTGTCGGTATGGGTACCGGCTTGAATAAGGAATTGGCGGAAAATCTTAATTTAAGTAATGAAGAAATTGTCAACGCAACAGCAAATGATTTCTTTGTCACTGTCTTGGCAGATGAGAATATTGACCTTGATCGGATTCGTCAGGAGGTTGATGATTATCTGCAAAAACGCAGTTCTGAAGGTGATGATGATTATTCACCGCCAACATTGCGTTCGGCATTGGAACATCAGCCGAATTCCAATATGGTTTTGATTTCAGTGGCAGGAGAATATGCTGCCGACGAAGTTCGCAAAGCTTTAGACAACAATTTGCATGTTATGCTGTTCAGTGACAATGTCTCCATTGAAGATGAGAAAGAACTGAAAGAAACAGCCGTGAAAAAAGGTTTGTTGATGATGGGCCCGGATTGCGGTACAGCGATCATCAACAATGTTCCTCTGGCTTTTGCGAATGTTGTAAGCAAAGGCGATATCGGTATTGTCGGCGCGTCCGGAACCGGAACGCAGGAAGTCACGGTCATTATCGATAGACTGGGCGGCGGTGTATCTCAGGTTATCGGTACCGGCGGCAGAGATCTCAGCGAACAAATCGGCGGTCTGATGATGCTGCAGGGCATTGAGGCGTTAATCGATGATCCCGACACAAAAGTTATTATGTTAGTTTCAAAACCGCCTTCAAAAACAGTTGCCGAGAAAATGTATCAGGCAATTCAAAATATAGATAAACCGGTAGTTGTTGATTTTATCGGCGGCGATCCGAAAGCTTTTACAGGTGATGGGATTTACGGAGCGTATTCTCTCGAAGACGCCTCAAGAAAAGCTGTTGCGCTTTCCAAGGGTGAACCTGTCGTAGATTTTTTAGGTTTCTCGGAAGATGAGGATGTTATCAATCGGATGGTTGAAGAGGAAGTCGCTCAATATGCTCCTGATCAGAAATATTTCAGAGGTTTTTACACAGGCGGCACTTTAGCCAGCGAGGCGATGGATATTATCGGTAAAGTTGTCGATGGAATTTACTCCAATGTTTCCAAAGATCCCGCTTATAAATTAAAAGACAATCATATCAGTCAAAAGAATACGGTCGTCGACTTCGGCGAAGATGAATTTACTGTGGGTCGTCCGCATCCGATGATCGAACCCGGAGCAAGAAATGATCGCCTGAACAAAGAGGGCAAAGACACGGAGATGGCTGTTATCCTGATGGACTTTGTGATCGGTTATGGCTGCAACGCGGATCCGGTAGGTGAAACATTGAATTCACTGCATAAGGTTCAGAACATGATGAAGGATGCCGGCAAGCATTTAACTGTGGTCGCTTCAATTTGCGGTACCGACAAAGATCCTCAGAATTTAAAAGAGTCCGCGCAAAAGTTAAAAGATAATGGAGTTATTGTATTCCCGACCAATGGTCAGGCTGCTAAATTCGTAGCTAAAATAATGGAAAAATTACAGTAAAAGGAGGTTCCGATGTCTCAGTTAAAAAAGCTATTTAATAGCGACTTGCAAGTTATCAATATCGGTATCCGGATTTTTCATGACGATTTGAAAAGTCAGAACATACCATCCATACACGTAGATTTTAAACCACCTGCCGGTGGAAATAAGAAGTTGGCTTCACTTTTATCAAAGTTAAGCTGATTCTGAAAGTTTAGTAAAATTAAATATATTTTTTGATTCGATAAAATGATTATCGAGAAGAAGGAGGAACAAGTGAGTAGTATAGCAGACAAAATTAATCAGGCTAATAAAGAAGCGGTTCAAAAATTATTGGACGCTCAGCCGACGCTGATTGACGTCAGTACAGCAGGGGAAGCAATTCCCAATATGACGAAGACAACAATTCTTCACGCCGGACCTCCCATTACCTGGGATAAGATGTCGGGACCGTTAAGAGGTGCTGTAATTGGCGGTATAATCTATGAGGGATTGGCAAAAAATAAGGATGAAGCGATCGCTTTAGCCGAGTCAGGTGATATTACCTTTGATCCTTGCCATCATCATAATGCCGTCGGTCCTATGGCAGGCGTTGTAACCTATTCCATGCCGGTCTGGGTTTTGGAGAATAAAAAATTCGGCAATCGTGCTTATTGCACAATGAACGAAGGCTTAGGCAAAGTTTTAAGATTCGGTGCTTATGAACAGGAAGTTATCGATCGCTTAAAATGGATTCAAAATGTTTTAGGACCCGCTCTTAAGCAAACCTTGGCTCTGACCGGAGAGATCGATATTAAAACCATGACTTCTCAGGCATTGCAGATGGGCGATGAATGCCACAACAGAAATAAAGCCGGTACTTCTCTGCTGCTCAGAGAGATTGCTCCTGCGCTGGTCAACATCGATATGCCGAAAAAAGACATCACCGATATATTCAAATTTATCAACAGCAATGACCATTTCTATCTCAATTTGAGCATGCCGGCCGCTAAATGCTCCTGTGAGCCGATGGCGGGAACGAAGTACAGCACATTGTTATATACGATGGCTCGTAACGGTACTGAATTCGGTATCCGCGTTGCCGGATTACCCGGTCAATGGTTTACAGCTCCGGCTGAAATCATCAACGGCTTATATTTCCCGGGCTATTCAGCAGCAGATGCCAATCCTGATATCGGCGACAGCTGTATCACAGAAACTTCCGGTATAGGCGGTTTCGCTATGGCGGCTTCAATTCCTATCGTTCAATTTGTAGGCGGCGTTCCGCAGGATGCTATCAATTATTCCAAGTCCATGTATGAAATTACTGAAACAGAGAATAACGCCTATAGAATTCCTTTGCTGAACTTCAGAGGCACAGCGACAGGTATCGATATCCGTAAAGTAATGGAAACCGGAATTCGTCCGATCATCAATACCGGTATCGCTTGCAAAAGAGCCGGTGTCGGTCAGGTAGGTGCAGGTTTGGTCAGCCCGCCGATGGCTTGTTTCGAAAAAGCTCTTGAAGCGTTTGTAACATCATTAGAAGAATAGATTTCACAATTTATTTACATTTATCATTTATAATTAATTTATGTTCAATTTTCTGAATGGTAATCCATATTCAGGAAAAAAAGAAAAGGAGGAACAAATGGATATTATTAAAAATTGGGATCAGATTAAGGTTTATGATTTAACACAGAATTTAAGTCATCTTACTCCGCCGTGGCCAACCTATGAGCCGTTACAGGTTAAGTTCTTCAAACGTCTGTCGCCCAATGGTGCTAACGGACAGGTTATTACAACTTCCAACCATGTCGGAACGCATTTAGACGGACCCATGCATTTTGATACAGCCGGCAGAGATATCGCATCTTTGGAAATGGATAAATTATTCCATCCGGGCGTTGTTGTAGATATTTCTGATATTACAGAAGATTTCAGCATCTATACTCCGGAAGATATTGAAAAACGCGTAGAAGTTAAAGAAGGCGACATCCTGATCATCAACACCGGCTATCATAAATACGGCTGGGATCAACCGGAAGCCGATGAAAAACGTTACATGGTACGTCATCCGGGTCCTTCCATGAGCTTCGTCGATTGGGTTAAAGAGAAAAAACTGAGATGGTTAGGTTTTGACTGCGGTTCTGCCGATCATCCGATGAATACCAAAATTCGTGACTGGGAACCCGCTGAAGCGAAAAAATGTGATGCTTATCTGAAAGAAAAATATGGCAAAGGTCTGGAAGAAATTTATCCTTGGCCGGATGTCTATCAGGCAATGCATCTGATGGTTTTCCCGAAACCGTATGAAATTATTCACGCTGAAAACGTTGGTGGTGAAATCGATAAATTATCCAACAAACGTGTGATTATCGGCGCATTCCCCTTGAAGTTCCAAGGCGGTGAATCGTCGATGTGCAGAATTATTGCTTTAGACAATGCTTAAGTTGTTTCTGTGCTGAACACCATTAACTATTAACGAACCGAAAAAAGCATTCTGTTCAATCGGAATGCTTTTTTTGAAAACCGAAAGAACGAGGAAATAAGATGAGAATTGTTGTTGCTTTGGGCGGAAACGCTCTTCAGACAGATAATATGCCTGCTACAGCAGAGAATCAGCTTCAGGTTTTGAATCAGACGATTGACAAATTGATCGGTTTGATTCAGCAGGGACATGAGTTGATAATAACCCATGGAAACGGACCTCAGGTAGGAAGAATAATTTTGCAGAATGAGGCGGCTAAAGACGTGACGCCCGCCATGCCTTTTGACGTATGCGGCGCCATGAGCCAGGGCATGATCGGCTACCACATTCAGCAAACCATTAAAAACAAGTTAACTGAATTGCAGATTAAAAAATCTGTGGCTACTATCTTAACACAAGTGATAGTAGACGCTGCGGATTCGGGTTTTCAAAATCCGACCAAACCGATCGGTACCTTTTACAGCAAAGAGGAAGCGGACGCTTTGATCGAAAAACACGGCTATATGATGAAAGAGGATTCCGGCAGAGGTTACAGGCGTTTGATCGCTTCACCCGAGCCGAAGAAGATCGTTGAACTGGATATTATTCAATCTCTTGTCGAAAACGGAAATATTGTAATTACAGTCGGCGGCGGTGGAATTCCGGTTATTGAAACGGAACGCGGCCTGAAAGGTGTCGAAGCGGTTATCGATAAAGATTTGGCGTCTCAGCGCTTGGCTGAAGACTTGTCCGCCGATATTCTGGTCATGCTTACGGCGGTTGATAATGCCGCGATTAATTTCGGCAAAGAGAATCAAAAAGCATTGTTCGATGTTTCGATCAGTGAAATGAAAAAATATTTAGCCGAAGGCCATTTCGCCGCCGGCAGTATGTTGCCTAAGGTTGAGGCGGGTATTCGGTTCGCGGAGTCTGCCGAGCATCGCAAAGCGATTATCACTTCTCTTGATAAGGTTGTGGATGCCTTGAATGATGAAGCGGGAACGGTTATCAGTTAGTTTCTGAGATGGGGAGATATTATGTTTGATTTTGAATTAATGGAAACGACAATAGCGAAGATACATGAGGCCATCTTTCAGCATAGACTTACCTGCCGTGAATTAGTAGACGCCTATCTGGAAAGAATCGAAGCGTATGATAGAAAGGACTATCAATTAAATGCCATTATTTTAGTCAATCAAAGGGCTCAGGAAGAAGCTGATCATTTAGATGATATTTTCATGAGAACCGGAAAACTTGTCGGACCTTTGCATGGCATTCCTATTTTACTTAAAGATAATGTGGATACATCCGACATGATTACGACAGCCGGTTCCGCCTCTCTGGCTGACTATCAGCCTGATGAGGATGCTTTCATTACGAAAAAACTGAAAGCTGCCGGCGGGATCATTTTGGCGAAAACAAACCTGCATGAATTTGCCATCTGGGGAGAAACCATTAGTTCAATTTTGGGGCAAACGCTTAATCCCTATGACAAAAGCCGTACTCCGGGCGGTTCCTCCGGCGGTACAGGCGCCGGAATCGCTGCTAATTTCGGTGTTATCGGCATCGGTACAGATACCATTAATTCTGTTAGAAGTCCTTCTTCAGCCTGCAGTTTGGTAGGTATTCGCGGCACGATGGGTTTAGTCAGCCGCAGCGGAATTATTCCTTACAGCTTGACTCAGGATATGGCGGGACCGATTTGCCGAACGGTTGAAGATGCTGTAAGAACTCTGGATATTATCCGGGGTTATGATCCGCAGGATCCTGTTACAGCCAAGTCGGTTAAAAGAATGCCCTCCAGTTATTTGAATTTCCTGAATATTGACGGTTTGGCCGGTAAACGGATCGGCGTTTTGAGGAGCTTTTTCGGTAAAAAAGCTGAAAATGAGCCGGTCAATCAGGTTATGGAAAAGGCTCTCAAATATTTTGCCGAGGGCAAAGCAGAATTGGTTGATATTGAGGAAGAGATCGATTCGGATTATATTGTGAAAAATGTCAGCGTTCATCTGGATGATTTTCAGCATGATCTCGATCTTTATCTGCAAACAATTCCCGAGCGATATGCCGTTCATAGCCTACGGGATGTTTTTAACAGCGGGAAATATCATCCGGGCGTGGAAGATAATATTAAGACAGCTTTACAATTGGAAGTCGGAACTCCGGAATACAATAAAAAAATTATTCGTCAAGAAGAGCTGCGCATTCGGGTTTTGAAATTGATGGCAGATTATGAACTGGACGCGATGATTTATCCGCATCAGCAGCAATTAGTTTGTGAGGTCGGCGGCAGTCAAAAGCAGCGCAACGGAGCTCTGTGTTCCGCTACCGGTTTTCCGTCAATAACCGTACCTGCCGGTTTTGCTCAAACTGAGGAAACCGATTTGGGCGTTCCGGTAGGACTGGAAATCATGGGTCGTCCTTTCAGTGAACCGACATTAATTGAAATTGCCTACAGTTTTGAGAGAATATCTCAATTAAGACAGCCTCCGACAGCCTTTCCCGATATAAACCATCAATGATTGGCTTGAGTGTGTTGCGCGGCAATTTTGGGATCAGCGGGTTTTTTATCTATGAATGAAAATATGAAGCGAAAGCGAATATGTTTGGCAGTAATTGTTACCGCTGCCGGTATGTCCAGCCGGATGGGGGATTTCAAGCCTTTGCTGCCGCTGAGCGGTAAGAGCTTTATCGAACATATTTTAGATCATTCAAAGATCGAGCGGGTCGAGCAACAAATCGTTGTACTCGGGAAACAGGCGGAGTCCATTCAGGAGCATTTGAGGGGAAGAGAAATTTCTTTTGCCTTGAATCCGAATTTTGCGAAAACGGATATGTTTACTTCCGTAAAATACGGGATCAATCAGCTAAAGCCGAATATAGACGGATTTTTTGTCGTGGCGGCAGATATGCCGTTAATCAGAAAAAGCGTTTATCATATTCTGGCTTTAGCTTTTCAAAGAGTAAACGCTCGGAGTATTTTGAAGCCTGTCTATAAGGGAAAGGGCGGTCATCCGATTCTGATTCCAACTTCCTGTATCCCGGGAATTCTGAATTATCAGGGTGATTTTGGCCTGAAGGGCGCTTTGGCAGATCAGAAGATGATCTCTTTGGATTGGTCCGAGCCTTCGATTTTATATGATGCGGATACCTATGAGGATTATCTGAATTTAAAGAATTTGTACCGCTCCGAATATATTCCGGAGCGATCTGAAATTTTGCAATTAATTGAATATGCCGATCTGCCGGATCATTTGGCGAAGCATCTTCTGGCTGTGGAACGAAAGGCTGTGCAACTGACGGAAATGGCAGCAAATCAAGGTTATTATCTCAATCAAGATTTAATTCGGGCAGGCGCTTTACTACATGATCTGAAAAGGATGGAAGCAAATCACGAAAAGGCCATTTCCGATTTTTTGTCTTATTTGGATTACCCTCAGGAATTGATTCGACTTGTGACTGAACATATGGATATCTCCGAGGCTTCCGCCGATGCCGTGAATGAGGCGGCAATCGTTTATCTGGCGGATAAAATGGTTTCGGGCGATCAGGAAGTCAGCTTATATCAGAGATTTCAGGAAAAGTTCGTGCGCTATTATGATCTGGAAGATGCCAGACAGAATATATTGAGAAAGTATCATAAGGCTGCTCTGATTTATGAGAAAATTAGCGGGGAGAGGGCTTTGCCCTTGACCAAATAATCACTCATTCGCAAAATAATTTCTCTGTTCGGCGTTTATGATCATTGCGACAAGAGCGAAGATGACGGAGTTTCTAATGGATGATAAAAAAGATTTACTGCGATATTTTTCTCAGTTATTTGATGCCGCTTTACCGGTAGGTGAGCTAAATCAGAGGGCTGAAATTGAAAAATGGAATCAGCGGGCGGCAGTCTGGTCGCGACAAATAGCAAACGGTTTTCCGGAGAAGAGTAAAGATCGGGTTGATTTTGTCGTCGATTTATTGAAAGAACATCATGTGATTAATCATCAGAGTAAGGTCTTGGATATCGGCTGCGGTTTGGGTCTGTTCAGCATCGCTTTTGCCGAACTTGCCGATTCCGTCTTGGGAATTGATATAGCGGATCAAATGATTGAACAGGCGGAAAAAATTGCCGATAAAAAGCAAGTAAATAATGTTAAATTCAAGGTTTCGGATTTTCAGACGCTGAATCGCAAAGAACTCGGTACGGATACGGAATTTGATCTGGTTTTTACATCTTTAAGTCCGGCAGCGCAGAGCGTCAGCGGTCTTGAAAAAATGATCAGTTTGAGTCGGGATTTTTGCTGCGATATTTCTTTTATTGAGCGTACGAATCATTTGCATCAGCAAGTCAGAGCGGATCTGTTTTCCGACCTGCCGGTAGAGGCGGATGCTGATTTAAATCATTATTATCTTTTGTTCAATATATTATTGCTGAAAAATTATCTGCCGCGGATTTTTTATTATGCAAGAAAACAAAGCCAAAATATCGAGATTGATGATGAATATATCACTTATGTGATGAAAAGTATTTTGCCGAATGAGAGGCAAACTGAATCAAATTATCGGATGATCCGGAATTGGTTTGAGCAACGCTATGATTTGCAAAAGCCTGTTTCGGAGAAAATCGAGTCAACCTACGCGATTATTCTCTGGAAAGTGAATCAAGGTATCTGTTGAAATGCATCTGTTTCTAAGCGGCGATAAAAGAATCGGCAAATCAACAGCCATTCAAAAGGCTTTGCGTAACACGACTATTCCGTATAGCGGGTTTCTGACGGTGAAGAGCACAGATTTCTGGCCGGGCAAAACCTCCGTTCATTTGCTTTCTTTTTCAGGTAAGATGATACCTGATCAGAGTAATTTTTTATTTTTTTGCGGCGAAAAGAATGAGCATGTCAGTGCAAGATTTGACGCACTCAGTGATCAGCTGTTTGATCAGAATTCCCGATTAATTATTATGGATGAGTTGGGCCGTTTTGAAGAGAATGCCTTTTTTTTTCAGGAACGAATCATCTCAGCCTTAAATGGAACGATTCCGGTATTAGGCGTCTTACAAAAGTGCGAATCCGTCTTTTTAAAAAAGATTTCCGCCCACCCCGATGTCAAAGTCATTTATCTTACTGCGGACAATCGTGATCAAGTGGATGATGAAATCAGAACATTTCTTTTGTCTTGTTCATAGGTCGATTCAGATCCTCTGTGCTGCCGGCATTTACATTGAAATTAATAATCATTTTTGCTATATTCTTTAAAGATTAATCAGATGCTCAGGCAAACACTTCGGTTTTAATTATCAGGCAATGATTTAGATCAGTGATTTCGTTGTCGGTGAGTATAGAAAGCGCTATACATTTTTGCTTTGAGCCTTTATGTAGATGTAAAGGAAACGCTTATCAGGAGGACGAGTCCAAGTGGACGCAGGTCATTGTTGTATTTTAGCACAACATATTATTATCAACGCAAATATTTCAAATCAATCAAAAGTCATTATTATCAATGCCATAGTAATTTTTTTATTAATTCTGATCAACGGTTTTTTCGCCGCTTCCGAGATGGCAATCGTAACTCTGAATGAAGCGAAAATCAGAGCTGCTGCGGACAACGGAAATCAGAATGCGAAAAAATTATTACCTTTTATAGAAAAACAAGGGGGATTTTTGGCTACAATACAGGTGGGAGTTACCTTTGCCGGTTTCCTTTCCTCAGCCTTCGGCGCCAATCAGATTTCTCCGATTATTTATCAGGCAATTGACCCGACTGCCCAAAACGGCTACCTCGAGCACCTGATCACCATAATTCTTACCTTTATCATTTCTTACTTTTCCTTAGTCTTAGGTGAATTAGTTCCCAAACAAATCGGCATGAAAAATCCTGAAGCCTATGCCGTACGTTTTGTTTCAGTGCTCAACTTATGGGATAAAATATTCAGACCTTTCGCTTCTCTGCTCAATGCGTCCGCAAAATTGGTCTGCAAGATCATCGGTATTAATGTCGGCAGAAATCACGCGACGGTGACTGAAGAAGAAATTTTGCTGATGGCCAAAGCAAGCGGGGAAAGCGGTGCGATCCAACGCGATGAGGCCAAAATGATTTCAAATGTCTTTGAATTGAACGACACGGAGGTGTCTGAAATTATGACGCCTCGCACGGCCATGGTTATCCTCGATGCGGATGTCAGTTATGAGGAAACGATTTATACTGCCGCTCATGAGAGATATAGCCGGATTCCCGTCTACGATGATTCTGTGGATAATATTATCGGTATTTTGCATATCAAAGATTTGTTGAGAATTAAAAATGAAGAAAAAAATAATTTTGATATCAGCAAGCATGTCCGAGATGCTTACTTTGTACCGGAAGGGAAATCGATCAGTGTTTTATTTCGGGAAATGCAGCAGCAAAATATTTCCATGGCGATTGTGATTGATGAGTACGGCGGAACCGATGGCCTGATCACAATCGAGGATATCTTAGAAGAAATTGTCGGCGATATTACCGATGAATATGACAGCCGCGATCAGGATGTCGTGAAAAATGAGGACGGATCTTATATAATAAACGGGTTGCTCTCACCGGAAGAAGTGGTTGAGAAAGTACCGGAGGTGGATCGGCTCGAAGAAGATGAAAATTTTGATTATGATACGATGGCAGGTTTTGTTTTGAGCAAGCTCGAACATATTCCGGAAGCCGATGAGCATCCATTTATTATTTATGATAATATGAAATTCACGGTATTGGAAATGGATGAAAAACGTATTTCCAAGATCAAATTGGAATTTTTACCAAAAGATCCTGAGCATCCGGAGGAAGATTCCGGGCATTAATTAAACGCATAGACGATTATTTTAATAAATATCTTAATCGTTTATTGATTTGAGAATTAAAGCATAAGTGAAATAGGAATAGTAATCACTGAGGTTATGATGAAAGAAAATCAGAAAAAGAAGTATTTGGAACCGGAACAATTATATCAATTACCGAGAGAAATAATTGTTGAAATGCTGAATACGGATGCGGAAAAAGGGTTATCATCCGAAGAAGCCTCCGAGCGTCAGCTGATCTACGGTCTGAATGAATTAGAGGCGGAAAAGGCTGTACCTTTATGGAGAAAATTACTGGCTCAGTTCCAAGATGTTATGGTTATCACTTTAATTGCCGCCGCTCTTGTTTCGGGTTTTCTGGGAGAAATTGTAGATGCCGCATTAATTATAGCAATTGTCGTGATTAACGCTGTGCTTGGTGTTTATCAAGAGGGAAAAGCGGAAAAAGCGATTGAATCTTTGCAGAAGCTGGCTGCTCCTGAGGCCAGAGTTTTGCGTGACGGCGAACAGAAAATGATCAAAGCCTCTGCAATGGTTCCTGGAGATATTGTGATTCTCGACGCCGGCGATATAGTGCCCGCAGATATCAGATTATTGGAGAGCAGCAATATAAAGGCGGAAGAAGCCTCCTTAACCGGAGAATCCGTACCGGTTGAAAAGGACGCGGAATTTACTGCGAATACGGAACTCGGTATCGGTGATCGCAGCAATATGGTGTTTTCAAGTACTCCGTTAACCTATGGACGCGGACGTGGCGTGGTTGTTGAAACCGGGTCCGGAACTGAAGTAGGGAAAATTGCCGATCGTTTAAGAGGTATCGAACAGGAGGCGACGCCTTTACAAAAAAGCCTGAATGAAATGGGTAAAATTTTAGCGGCTATTTGTCTGGGTGTCTGTTTGATCGTGTTTGTGGTCGGTTTATTTCAGGGCGGAGAACCTTTTAAATTATTTATGACTGCTGTCAGTTTGGCGGTGGCAGCGATCCCGGAAGGTCTTCCGGCGATTGTGACAATCGTTCTGGCTTTGGGCATGAATCGCATGGCTAAAAAGAACGCCATTGTCAAAAGGCTGCTCGCTGTTGAAACTTTAGGCTCAGTCGATACAATCTGTTCCGATAAAACCGGTACATTAACTCAAAATGAAATGACGGTGACCAGACTATATGTCAGTGAGAATCTGTATGAGGTTACCGGTACAGGGTATGAACCGGTAGGGGAAATTACTTTATCGGTCGATCAGGAAGCAAATGCCGATTCTTTCGCTTTGGATAAATTGTTAAAAATTGCCGCTTTATGCAATGAAGCGAGTTTAGTGCAAAAAGATGACGGCTTATGGGGCGTTTTGGGAGATCCGACCGAGGGTGCACTTCTGACCCTGAGCGCCAAGAAAGGTCTGTTCAGAGATGAACTTTTATCGAAATACGCACGCTTGGGCGATTTGCCATTTGATTCCGAGCGAAAAATGATGTCGGTGTTTCATCATATAGACGAAAAATATTTATCTCTGACAAAAGGTGCTCCGGATATTGTGCTCAATCGCTGCAGTAATATTTTAATCGGCGATCAGGTGTGGGAGATTAGCGCTGAGGATCGGAGAAGAATTTTGGAAGCGAATACCGCTTTTGCCAAAACCGCCTTGCGCGTCTTAGCTTTTGCCTATAAGGTCTATCCCGATCGGAATTTTGTAAATGCCGAAGAAAATATGATATTTGTCGGCCTTGCCGGGATGATCGATCCCGCCAGACCGGAAGCCCGCGACGCCATAACCTTATGCCATAGGGCAGGTATTCGTGCGGTGATGATTACCGGAGATTATAAGGAAACAGCCGTGGCTATCGCGCAGAATTTAAATCTGATGCAGGAAGGCGATCAGGTTTTAACCGGTACGGAGCTTGAAAACATGACGGACGAGGAGCTTCTCCGGGCCTGTGAGAAAGTTTCCGTATACGCCCGTGTTTCTCCCGAACATAAAGTACGAATTGTTTCCGCACTGAAAAACAGCGGACATATTTCCTCGATGACCGGCGACGGCGTAAATGACGCGCCTGCCTTGAAGCAGGCTGATATCGGCGTGGCCATGGGCATAACCGGCACCGAGGTAGCGAAGAATTCCTCGGATATGATTTTAACCGATGATAATTTTTCAACGATCGTGTCAGCGGTTGAAGAAGGCAGAATTATTTACAGCAATATCCGCAAGTTTGTCAGCTTCCTCTTATCATGCAATGTCGGTGAGATTTTAGTGGTATTTATTACCAATCTTCTGCTGGGGCCCGAATATACTCCTCTGGCTCCGATCCAATTATTGTTTTTGAATCTGGTCACGGATAGTTTTCCCGCTCTGGCTCTGGGGCAGGAGAAGGGTGAACGGGATATCATGCTGCATCCCCCGCGCAGCCGTGAAGATAAAATTATCAATAAAGAAATGGTGGCTTCTATCATCTATCAGGCTGTGGCCATTCTGATCGCGGTTTTTGCCGCTTTCCAAATCGGCAGGTACTTATATCCGGATGTTTCCATCGCAGACTCCCGTATGGTTTCCGAACAATTTAATTTCTTTGCCCATGAGGGCTTTGTTCCTTCTTACGGCGCGGGAACATTTGCTTTCGTCACGTTAATTTTCGCTGAATTGTTGAGGGCGTTCTCCAGCCGGTCAGAACACTATTCCGTGTTTTCGCTCGGTTTTTTCAATAACAGATCAATGAACCAGGCTGTTCTGGCGTCCGGGTTGTTGATGGTTTTGGTAGTTTATATTCCGGTTTTGCAAGAAGTTTTTAACACAATAGCTTTAACCGGAAGAGATTGGCTTATTATCGCGGGGTTGGCGATTATTCCGTTTATTATAGGTGAATTATTTAAACTGGTATATCATAAGGAAACCAGAAAAATCGCAAAAAAGATTATTCAAATTAATTAGAGAAGGTGAAGGTGATTGAAATGAGTTTGAAGATTCCATACAAAATATATTTATCCGAAGATGAGCTGCCGGAGGCCTGGTATAATGTCAGAGCCGATATGAAAACAGATCATCGCCCCCTCTTAAATCCGAAAACATTAAAACCTATGCGGGTTGAGGATTTGGAACCTGTTTTTTGTACGGAACTTGCCAAGCAGGAGTTAAATAATACGGATCGATTCATTCCGATTCCCGAAGAAATTCGCAATTTCTATAAAATGTACCGTCCTTCGCCGCTGATCAGAGCTTATTTCTTGGAAAAGGCGCTCGATACTCCGGCGGAAATTTACTATAAATACGAGGGCGGTAATACTTCGGGCAGCCATAAATTAAATTCTTCTATAGCTCAGGCTTATTATGCGAAAAAACAAGGTTTGAAGGGCGTCACTACGGAAACCGGCGCCGGCCAATGGGGTACCGCGCTGGCGATGGCCTGCGGCTATTTCGGCATAGACTGCAGAGTTTTTATGGTTAGAGTTTCTGCCGAACAGAAGCCTGACCGTCTGACGATTATGCAAACTTACGGAGCGAACGTTACACCGTCTCCGTCCGATACAACCGAGATCGGCAGAAAAATGCTGGAAGATCCTCATAAACGTGTCGGCAGTCTCGGTACCGCTGTTTCCGAAGCCGTTGAATACGCGACCACGCATGAAGGTTATCGCTATGTCCTCGGTTCTGTCTTGAATCAGGTTTTGCTGCATCAGAGCGTGATCGGTCTGGAAAGCAAGGCGGCCCTTGAAAAGATTGATCGTTATCCTGATCTGGTCATCGGCTGCGCCGGCGGCGGTTCCAACTTGGGCGGTTTAATCGGCACTTTCATGGCGGATAAATTAAAAGGCAAAAAAGCCCCCTATTTTATAGCTGTTGAGCCGGATTCCTGTCCCAGTCTGACCAAGGGCAAATTCGCTTATGATTATTGTGATACGGGTATGGTAACCCCGCTCGCCAAAATGTATACCTTAGGCCATGATTTTATTCCGACCGCTACTCATGCCGGCGGCTTGAGATTCCATGGCATGAGCCCGATCTTGTCGGAACTGTATCATGACGGTTATCTGGATGAGGCGAGAACGGTTCAGCAAAAAGAAATTTTTGACGCCGCTGTCTTATTCGCCAAGGTAGAAGGTACCTTGCCCGCGCCTGAATCATCCCACGCTGTCAAAGTGGCGATCGATGAGGCTCTTAAATGCAGGGAAAGCGGTGAGAAAAAGGTCATTTTATTCGGCCTTACCGGAACCGGTTATTTTGATATGTCCGCTTATCGTCGCTATCTGGCTCACGAGTTGGAAAATATTCCGACGACGGACGCTGAGATTGAAGAAGGACTTGCCACATTGCCGAAGCAGCCCTGATCCTGCTCAGCAGTTTTTCAGGACATGCTCTTTATAAAAAGAAAAGGCTGACGGAATGGGCCATTTCTCTTTGATATCTTCGATATCCGCCATAAACAATGCGTTTTCGGTGATGACAGGCGGAAATTGCGTATACTCAGAGCTGATTTTCTCGGATAAAGGAAACGAGGAAGTCAGTTCTTTTTTTGTATTTTCTTTTTGATAAGGATCCCGATTGCTAAACAGAGTCCATTGATCGGTGAAAAATTCATAACCCCGCATTTGCCATAACAAATGGCTGAAAACATGTTTTTGATCCGGCAATTTTCTGACCCGCAAAACATGGAAGCCGAGTTGTTCCACAAACATTCTGGCTTCTTTCAGGCTCAATATTTTGTCGGTATTGGGAAACTCATATAAATTAGCTAATAAACCCTGCGCCGCTCTTTTCCGCAAAATGACAGAGTGATTATAATGAATCACAAATATCGTATACTTTTCCGTTCTCGGTTTCGCTTTCTTTTCCTTATATGGAAAATCCGTTTGCCTGCCGTGTTTATAAGCAGCGCAAAAGCCTGTGAGTGGGCAATTTTCACATAACGGCTTCTTATTCGCGAGGCAAACGGTCGCGCCGAGATCCATCAGCGCCTGATTAAAATCGCCCGGCCTCGGCAACGGCAAATAATCTTGAAAATATTTAAAAGCAACCTTTTTACTCGAAGCCGCTGAAATATTTTCCTCATAACAAGTCAGGCGGGCGAAGATACGCAGCAAATTACCATCGATCGCAGGAACAGGCCGGTTGAAAGCGATGGAAGCAATCGCCGCGGCTGTATAGGGACCGACGCCGGGCAATTTCAATAATTCTTCAAAGCTGCGCGGAAATTCGCCGCCGTAATCCTGCATAATCAATTGAGCTGCTTTATGCATATTTCTGATGCGCGAATAATAACCCAGACCTTCCCAGAGTTTGAGATATTGATCCTCCTGGCTCTCTGCAAAATCTTTTAGCGAGGGAAAAACTCCGATGAATCTCTCGAAATAGGGAATAACGGTATCCGCCCTTGTCTGCTGGAGCATGATTTCCGATATCCAGATCCGATAAGCGTCTTTATACTTTCGCCAGGGCAAGTCGCGTTTTGTATTGTCGTACCAGTTTAAGAGGGATTGGCTAAATTCAATGGGCATGATCTATCTGATTTCCGAACTATAAATCTTCATACAAAAATTGGTTAATTATTTTGTATTATTTTATACTATATCATTAGTAATATTTCAAAAGATAAGGGTCACTATGAATAATAAATTACAAAGTTATTTGAATTCTCTGCAAAATAAAAAAATCGCCGTTGTAGGGCTGGGAATCAGCAATCAACCTTTGCTGGAAATACTGACTTCAGCCAATTTGAAAGTCGGCGCGTTTGATAAAATGTCCGCTGATTCCGAGAAGGCGAAAAAATTAAAAAATAAATTCGCCGCCGCCGGAGATCAGATCGAATTTGTCTTGGGGGATCATTATCTTGATCAGCTCAGGAATTACGATGTCATCTTTCGTACGCCTGCTTTCATGCCCTGGCATCCGGTATTGCTTGATGAAAAAAGCCGCGGTGCATTGATTACATCGGAAATGGAATTGTTTTTTGCTTGCTGTCCGGCAAAAATATTCGCTGTGACGGGCAGCGACGGAAAATCGACCACAACCAGTATCATCTATGCCATGCTCAGAGAACAGGGCTATAAAACGTTTATCGGCGGCAATATCGGACAGCCATTGCTCGCGCAATTGGCTGAGATCGATGAACAGTCGATGGTTGTGCTGGAATTGTCGAGTTTCCAGTTAATTGATTTGGCTTATAGTCCTCATGTTGCCGTCCTTACGAACGTCTCGCCGAATCATCTCAATGTGCACCGTGATTTCTCCGAGTATGTTAACGCGAAAAAGCAGATTTATCTTCATCAGAAAGCGGAAGATAAGGTTGTAATCAATGGCAACAGTCCGGAATTTGCACAAGACTGGTTGCGGATAAAATCACGGGTAAACTGGTTCGGCAAACGTTATGACCATTGCAGACAGCAGGTATTTCTCCGCTCTCATGATCTGCTGGGATATATGGAAGATGATCAGGATACATTCCTATCGATTTGTAATATAGCGGATATTCATTTGCCGGGAACTTTTAATTATCAAAACATATTAGCGGCAATGGCGGCGGTAAAAGATTATGTCAGCCTTCCCGGTATGCAGAAAGCCATATCGGAATTTCGGGGGCTGGAGCATCGAATCGAATTTGTCAGGGAAATTAATCGGGTCAAATTCTACAACAGTTCAATTGACAGTTCGCCGGAACGCAGCAAACATTCGATCAGCGCGTTTATCGAGCGAAATATTCCGCTGGTCCTGATCATGGGCGGGCGCGACAAGAACTGTAATTATACAAATCTTGGGAAAATCGTCGCTTCAGCGTCCAATAAAGTAATTTTATGCGGCGAGAATGAACAGCTTATTGAACAACAGATTAAAAAAGAAGCCCATTTAGTCGGCAGAAGTTATAAAGAAATGCAAATTGTTCATTGCCCGGATTTGGAACAGGCCGTATTGAAGGCGAAATTGCTGGCTGATCCGGGGGAAGCCGTTTTATTAAGCCCCGCCGGAACTTCTTTCGATCAATTCGATAATTTTATGCAAAGGGGAGAGATGTTCAAAAAAATTGTCAATGCTCTGTGATTTCAGTTTTCAATTAATAGGCTTTATGAGATAATAACAAAGGCAATTAAGAGGTTTTATGCTCAAAAAATCGGATAAAAAATTTATTATAGAGATATTATTAATCATCTTAGCCGGTATTGTCCTTGTTGTAAAAATCGACGCAATAAACGGTTTTATTTCCAGCTTTATTAAATTATTATCGCCGTTATTTGTAGGAATTATTCTTTCTTTATTCTTAAATCGCCCGATCGAATTTTTTAAAAGACAGTTTCGGCGTATTTCATATTTCAATAATGATAAAGCGAAAATACCCGCTATCATTGTGACTTATCTCATTTTTTTAGGCGTTCTGGTCGGACTGTTTTTGATTATGATTCCGCAATTAATAGATAGTTTCGGCGAATTTATCTCTAATTTCGATACCTATTCCAGAACCTTTTCCAATTTGATCAAACGGATTTCCGACTGGGTCACGCAGTATAATATTGATCCTCAAATGATCTCTGATATCGGTTCGAGAGGACTGAATTTATTCGGTTCCGTTCTGGAAAGATTGCCCGGCATTCTCAGCGGCATCGTCTCCGGTCTTTTTTCAATTGTCGCTTCATTTCTTTTAGGTCTGATTATTTCCGTCTATATCATGTTTGATAAAAAGCGGGTAAAACGGCAATTTATGCGTCTGATTTCAGCTCTGCTCCCGACGAAAACTCATGCCCAGTTCGGTCATGTTATCAGCGTTGTTCAGAGAAATTTTTCCACTTATTTATATACGCAAATCACGGAAGGTTTGATCCTGGGATTTTTATTCTTTATCTTTACTACGATTTTCGGTTTTCAATACACCCTGATTATCAGTGTTATGAACGGCTTGTCGGTTCTGATTCCGATTGTCGGAGCGTGGCTTGGCGCGATCGGCGGCAGCATTATCGTTATTTTCGCTCAGCCGGACAGGATGGCAACTTATGTAATTCTGGTCGTTGTTCTGCAGATTATTGAGAGCAACATCATCTATCCGCACAGAATGAATGATTCTGTCGGCTTGCCGCAGATTTGGGTGCTGGTTTCCGTCGCTTTGGGAGGCGGTCTATTCGGTGTTCTGGGAGCGGTATTTGCCGTACCTGTTGTTTCGTGCATTTACAAGCTGGTATCTGAAGCGATCAATCGCAAGGAACAACAGCGCAGATTGGACGCGAATGAAAAACTGCAGGAAAAAAGCCGCAGAAAACAACAGGAAAATTCTCAAAAAGAGCATCAGACGAAAACGGATGCCGACTCCTGATCCGGCACACTCGAAGAACTCAACTTTCTTAAATTGTTCAAAAGTCTTCATATTTACTTAAAATTTATTAATTATGATCAATTCAAGAAATTGATTCAATGATTTTAAGAGGTAAATTCTCATGAAGAATTTTATGTTGAAAAAAAATATGTTGATCTGCGCCTTGATTTCGGTTTTGCTGCTCACGGTTTTTGCCGGAGCGGTGCCGGCAGCGGCAAAGGATAATTGGGAGCACGATTATTTTACTTACGGTTCCGGTTTGTCGTTGGAACAATTGGAAGAGACGGAACGTTTAATCGGTGTCCCGCAAGATGATTCAATTAAAAGATTGATGGTTAACGGCGCAGATTTTGAAAAATATACAGGAGTTGCGGCTCCGGATTCAAATTTATATTCATCCACGGTGATCAGTAAGGAAAAGCCCGGAACAGGAACGAGGGTATATATCAATACGCCGGATAATATTACTCAGATCAAGGATCATCAATATATGAATGCTGCGATCACGGCAGGCATAAAAGATGTAACAATTATTGTCGGATCTCCCATACCGGTCACCGGTGAGACGGCTTTGGTGGGAGTATATAAAGCGCTGGAGGACGCGGGCTATCCGGTCAATACCGAAGCGACGAAAATCGCCACCGATGAGCTGATTGTGATCAATGAAATCAGTCAGGATAATAAGGAAAATCCGGGATTCGATTCGGAAAACTTTAGCAAGGCAATCGCCGATATCAAAGAACAAATATCCGAAATCAGCGATAAAGAATCT
Source organism: uncultured Mageeibacillus sp. (assembly GCA_964346695.1). Taxonomy (GTDB): domain Bacteria; phylum Bacillota; class Clostridia; order Saccharofermentanales; family DTU023; genus UBA5436. Next base: position 45,540 of record CAYFVK010000001.1, read on the forward strand.
TTGAACGCTGATAATATCATCGTGATCATCAACAATGTACTGAATGATTATCAGATTACGATCAGTGATTCGGATAAAGAAAAATTAGCCGACTGGCTGGAGCAGTTTAAGTCCTTGAATATCGATTGGGATTCGGTCAAAAACGAATTGAGCGGTCTCGGTGATTTGATCTCGGAAAAGGTGGATGAAATCTACAGATGGGGACAGGAAAGCGGATTTTTCGAAAAAATCTGGCAGGCCATCAAAGAATTCTTCAGCAGCCTTTTTAATAGATAATGAAAATTAAGAAGAAAACGGTGAATAAATAGTTTGCTTATGTAAATAAGGTAAATTCTGATCGTCTATGAAAGTGAATCATCGTTTTATAGACGATTTTTTTTGAAAAACTTGCTATATAGTCCCTGTCACAATTATAATTTACACAGTTATTTTTTTAGAAAGAGGTTTTTTATTGTATGAAAAAATTAGTTGTCGCCGGTGGCGGAGTTTTAGGTAGTCAAATTGGCTTTCAGGCAGCTTTTAAAGGCTTGGAAGTAGTATTCTGGTTACGCCGTGATGATTCAATAGGCAGAACAAAACCCAAAGTTGAAAATTTATATAAAACTTATTTAGGCGAATTAGAAGCTCTGAAACCTCTCTTAGGAAAAAAAGATGCTTCTTATCCACGTGGACTGGTCGATGATTTTGCCGGCTTAGATGAAGCGAAAATCGAACAGTTAAAAGAGAATGTAAAACGTGCTTATGAAAGTATTACTTATACCACAAATTTAGCAGAAGCAGTTGAAAACGCAGATTTCGTGATTGAATCCGTTGCGGAAATTCCCGATGTAAAAATTGATTTTTATTCGAAAATGGCGGATTTATTACCCGAAAAGACGATTATCGCAACGAATTCTTCCACTTTATTACCGAGCTCCTTCGCTCAATATACCGGCAGACCGGAAAAATATTTATCCATGCATTTCGCCAACCATATCTGGCGCAATAATGTCGCTGAGGTAATGGGACATTCAGGCACCGGCAAGGAAGCATTTGAGGCTATTGTAAATCTGTCTCATGAAATCGGCATGATTCCTCTGAGAGTTAACAAAGAACAGCCCGGTTATCTCTTAAATTCACTGTTAGTACCTCTGTTAAGTTCAGCGCAGGCGCTGCTCGCGAATGAAGTATCCGATTATGAAACCATCGACTTGGCGTGGAAATTGGGAACAGGTGCTCCTTACGGTCCTTTCCAGATTTTGGACGTTGTCGGATTGGAAACTGCATATAATATCGCATCCATGCGCGCAGCTCAGGAAAAAGATGAGAACGGTATTCAGCATCGCATAGTAGCAATGCTCAAAAAATACATTGACGCCGGTAAGACAGGCGTTAATGCTGGTGAAGGTTTTTATAAATACAAATAAAACTGTTTTATTAATTTAATATTGGCATTATTTACGCGAGGGTCTTATGGCGAAACAATTCAAGATGAAGAGCTCTTTGTATGAGAAAAAACTAAGGGAATTGCAGATTGAACTTGTTAATCTGCAGGAGTGGGTTAAAGCCAAGGGCCTTCGCGTTGTTGTTATCTTTGAAGGCCGTGATGCTGCCGGAAAGGGCGGAGCGATCAAAAGAATTACTGAAACGTTAAATCCCCGCGTATGCCGGGTGGTCGCGCTCGGTGTTCCGACAGAAAGAGAAAAAACTCAGTGGTATTTTCAGCGCTATGTCGCTCATCTTCCTGCGGCCGGTGAGATCGTTCTGTTCGATCGCAGCTGGTATAATCGAGCCGGAGTTGAAAAAGTCATGGGCTTTTGTACCGATGAGCAATATGAGGATTTCTTAAGAAGTTGTCCCGGCTTTGAGGCCATGCTTATCCGTTCGGGAATCATTTTGATTAAATATTGGTTTTCCGTTTCCGATGAAGAGCAGGAAAAGCGCTTTCAGGAAAGGATCAACGATCCGACAAAACGCTGGAAAATCAGTCCGATGGATCTTGAGTCGAGAAAACGCTGGTTAGATTATTCCAAGGCCAAAGACGCCATGTTCGCCTATACGGATACAAATATCTCTCCTTGGTATGTTGTAGAATCAGACATCAAGAGGCATGCCAGAATTAATTGTATTTCACATCTGCTTTCGATGATTCCCTACGAAACGATTGAATATGAGAAAATTCAATTGCCCGAGAAAGACTGCAGTAAAGCCTATATACGCCCGCCTATGGATGAGCAGACTTTCGTTCCGGATGTAGCCGCTAAAATCGTGGAGGAATATTATAAAAGTCATCAAGATGAGGAAGGCGATGAGGATAACGGAGATGATCCGATTATTTGACTTGTTTTTTTCACGGTTTACAAGCGAGCTTTTTTAAAGTATTATGTCATAGATTGCCCGTGCAAAGTTTTTCGGATTGTCCGACCATTTACTTTGCTTAGGGAGTAACAGGAGGATTATGATGGACAAAGAAAAAAAACAGAGTATTATCCAGGAATTCAAAATTAATGAGAATGACACCGGTTCACCGGAAGTCCAGATTGCGATGCTGACAGAGCGGATCAATCATTTGACGGAACATCTGAAGGTTCATAAAGGAGATCATCATTCCAGACGCGGCATGTTGATGCTGGTCGGTAAGCGGAGAGGTTTGCTGAACTATTTGGAAAAAAACGATATTGAACGTTATCGAAGCATTATTTCAAAATTAGGATTAAGAAGATAAGCATAAGGCGGGTTTACCCGCCTTTCATTAGTAAAAGAAGCTTGGTGTGGGAGGTAGATTGAGAAACTGTCCGCCCGGTACAGTTTTTGAACCTACAAACTACGTCTAAGCTTCTTTCAAAAAGGAGTTTTTATGACAAAAAGAGTATTTCAAACAGATTATTGTGGCCAAAAAATAGTAGTTGAGACCGGACAGATCGCGCAATTTGCCAATGGTGCTGTCCTGATCAGACATGGGGACACCGTTATTTTATCTACTTGTACTTCCGCAAGTCCCAGGGAAGGTATTGATTTTTTCCCGTTAAGTGTTGATTATGAAGAAAAAATGTACAGCGTCGGTAAAATGCCGGGAGGTTTTCTGAAACGTGAAGGCAGACCCGGCAATCATGCGATCATTGCCTCAAGAATGATCGATCGGCCGATGCGTCCGCTTTTCCCGAAAGATATGAGAAATGATGTAACGCTGAATAATCTCGTGCTCAGCGTGGATCGCGACTGCGCCCCTGAAATTACCGCCATGCTCGGTTCGGCGCTGGCTGTCGCCATTTCCGACGTGCCGTTTAACGGCCCTGTCGCCGGCGTGCAGGTTGCTCTGATCGATGGTGAAATTATTCTGAACCCGAATCTCGAACAGCGTGAAAAAAGTGATTTGGATTTAACTGTAGCCGGTACCAAGACGAATGTTTGCATGATTGAAGCGGGTGCCAACGAGGTTCCGGATGATTTAATGCTGGAAGCGATCATCGCGGCTCATCAGGAAATCATTAAATTCTGTGAGTTTATTGATGAGGTAGCACAAGAAGTAGGCAAACCCAAATATGAATATACTTCCTACGCCATTCCTGAGGAATTGCAGGAAAAAGTTAAAGAACTGGCTTATGAGCGGATCAGAGAAAAGATTTTGAATCCCGATAAAGCCGCTCGTGATAATGATTTAACCGTTATCAGAGAGGATATTCAGGAAGCGGTTTTAGCTGATCATGAAGAATGGGAAAGTCAATATGTCGAAGCTTTTTATTTGATTGAAAAGGCTGTCTTGCGTGAATATTTATATAAAGAACATAAACGTGTAGATGGCCGCGGTATCTATGATATTCGTCCTTTATCCGCTGAAGTTGGTTTGTTGCCGAGAGTTCACGGTTCAGGCTTATTTCAAAGAGGACAAACACAGGTTCTCAATATTACAACACTTGCCAGTCTGGCGGATGTGCAGAAATTAGACGGCATCAATGAGCCGGACAAGAAACGTTATGTGCATCATTATAATTTCCCGCCCTACAGCGTTGGTGAAGCAAGACCTAATCGTTCCCCGGGACGCCGTGAAATAGGTCATGGTGATTTAGCTGAACGCTCTTTGATTCCGGTTTTGCCGAGCAAGGAAGAATTTCCTTATGCCATCCGTACCGTGTCTGAGATCACGATGTCAAACGGTTCCACTTCACAGGGTTCCGTCTGCGCTTCTACCTTATCGTTAATGGATGCAGGGGTGCCTATCAAAAGACCGGTCGCGGGTATTTCCTGCGGTTTGATGACCAATAACGGAGATCTTAGTGATTATCTGGTCTTTATGGACATACAGGGCGTTGAGGATTTCCATGGCGATATGGATTTTAAAGTTGCCGGTACAACTGAAGGAATCACCTCTATTCAGGTCGATATCAAAGTTCAGGGATTGAGCTATGATATCATCCGCGATGCTTTCGCCATGACTAAAAGAGGCCGTTTACAGATCATTAACGATGTGATTTTACCCTGCATCTCGAAACCGCGCGCTGAATTATCACAATATGCGCCAATGATTGATATTCTGGATATACCCGCAGATAGAATCGGAGAAGTGATCGGTTCCGGCGGGAAAGTAATCAAACAGATTACGGAGATTTCAGAATGTGAAATCAACATTGATGAAGACGGGTCGGTGGGACATGTTCATATTGCCGCTCCCAATCAGGAAGCTGCTGAGAAAGCTAAAAAAATTATTTTGAGTATTATTAATGATCCCGAAGTCGGAGAAAAATTTGAAGGCACCGTTACCCGATTAATGAATTTCGGTGCTTTTGTAGAATTTGCTCCGGGCAAGGAAGGGTTGGTTCATATTTCAAAAATGTCCTGGGATCATGTAGATAAAGTAGAAGATGTCGTTGAGCCGGGACAGAAAGTGCATGTAATTGTTGAAGAAATTGATTCTCAAGGCAGAATTAATCTGAGTATGAGAGATCCTGCTGAAAAACCTGAGGGCTATCAGGAAAGGCCGCAGCCGCATCGTGAAAATCGTAAAGGTGGCAGAGATAACAGACGCGGCGGACGAAATCAAGGCGGCCGCGACGGACGAAATCAAGGCGGCCGCG
>CAYFVK010000001.1:50690-80070 GCA_964346695.1 uncultured Mageeibacillus sp.
CGGACGAAATCAAGGCGGCCGCGACGGACGAAATCAAGGCGGCCGCGGCGGTAATCGTGATCGCCGTTACGGCAACCGCAATAAATCGGAAAACCGTTTCGACGGAAGCGATAATAATCCTGATTTACCGGATGATGCCAATATTCACGAATTTTAATTTTAATTGAAATTTTTGATTGTTAAATAGCAGGTCGAGCAGTTCGGCCTGCTATTTATTTTGAATTCAGATTAAATAGTTTATAATATGACTCATGCGAAATGTTCTATCTTATCTAACATATATGATGCGCTATCCGCTGGCCTTGATTGCAATTTTTACAGCAGTCTTTTTAGCTTGGAAATCTTTGCGCAATCTGTTCATACGCTTCAAACAACACAGCCAGCCTGCACACGGCTTTTTTCTGATGTCTCAGGCATCCGGCAGAGGAGATTTGGTAGAATCATTTCCGCTTTATCCCACGACCATTATCGGCAAATCCAAATCCTCGGATATTCGATTTAAAAATGAACGTATTCAACGCCGTCATGCCATTATTTATCTTTATCAGGGAAAATGGTATATCCGACCGGCTGTGAGTAATGCCGCTGTGTATGTTAACGGTCGTAAAATCACTCAGCCCAGGGTTATCAAACATGAAGATTTGATTAAAATCGGGGAAAGAATGATTGTATTCATTGACGAAAGAGATTCCGCCGAACTGTTAGGTCAGGAGTTTTCGGGATCCATCGCGGATTGGAAAGATCAGGAGTTGACAGAACCCGAGATAAAGGTCGGTTTTTGCTGGTTGTTATTTTCAGTTTTTTATTTAATCGGGACTGGTTGTGTCTTCATTCTGTTTCAACCGGAGTTATTTGCCTTAAGACCTGTTTATATTATTTTGACGGCGATGTTTTTTCTGGTCGCACAATTCGGCTTTTTCTTCTATAAAAGATGGTTTCCCGATTTGGACAATGTTCTCTATCTATGCTTTGTCTTTTTAGCCGGCATCGGCTTTATCATGCAGGCGAGATTTGCTTTTATGGATCGAATTAAACCTGACGATTGGGATGTTAGCTTTTTTCTGTCCTATATACAGAGAGATTTCTTAGTTCAGGGCGGAGTAGCCATTTTCGGGTTAATTCTGTTGCCGATCATCATTCTGATCGTGCAAAGGACGAGATTTTTAGAGAAAATATATGTTGTCTGCTTAGTTATTACGCCCTTAATTTATCTTGTGACCTTGGTCCTTGGACGCGGGGCGTCAGAATGGGGCGCTAATTTATGGATCAGGCTGCCCGGAGGATTTTCGATCCAATTGACGGAGTTTGCCAAGATTTCCTATTTTGTTGTGCTTGCCTATTTTTTCAAAATCAGACCTCCTCTCAAAACGCAGCTGCTCTTCGCGCTTTGGGCCGGTATGAATTATATTCTGATCATGCTCTTGCCGGATTTAGGGTCGATGATGATACTTTTGCCGGTTACCCTGATCGTATTTGTGGTCATGACCTCTGAATACTTAAAAACAGGCGGTATCCTTTTGGGCGGATCCTTAATTTTCTATGTCGCTTATAAACTCCTTGCTTATGTAAGAAATCGGCTCTATGGCTGGCTGACTTTATGGACCGAAACCAATGCTTATAATGAACAGATTATTTTCGGCCTGCAGGCCATCGGCAGAGGCGGACTGCTTGGCAAGGGACTCGGAAACGGAAGTCCGCGCTCTATTCCGCTCGCTTCTTCCGATATGGTTTTTTCGGTGATCGGCGAAGAGCTGGGTATCATCAGCGGACTAGCAATTCTGATATTCTTTATCGTCATCTGGTTGCGCGGCTCTCTCTACGCTTCTAAGGTCAGAGACGGTTTTACGTCCGGATTGATCCTCGCTCTGTCCACCTATTTCTTTGTTGAAGCAGCTGTGGTAATCGGGGGAACAACGGGTCTTATTCCGTTAACCGGCGCTACTTTGCCGCTGATTGCCAACGGTGGCAGTTCCATGTTCGCCAAATGGCTGATGATCGGAATGTTGCTGGGATTATGTTGTCGGGATGAAGAGGGGGCTTATCGAAGATGAAACAGTTAATGCGCAGTTTAAAAGTCCTGTCTATTCTATTTTTGCTGATTTCAATTTTGATGTTGACGGGAATTGTGATCCAGCAAAATAAAAGCCAAATGCTGTTATTGCAGTCGTCGAATGAAAATAAAGAGGCTCTGCGCTCAAGGTATGCTGCTGCCGGAACAATATATTCGGCTGATAAAGTCAAACTTGCATATAGTGACTCCGGGCAAAGAAATTATGCCGAAGATCCGGAACTCGCCAGATCTTTGATTCAAATTATCGGAGACTATACGCATAATATCGGCAATACGCTGGAAGGCGCCTATCAGGATCGCCTGATCGGCTCCGGCAGAACTTGGTATAAGCAATTTATTTTAGATGTAACCGGGAAGGGCAGAAAGGGTGACGATATTCTATTGACCCTGAACTCTGAACTGAATCTCGCGGCGCAAAATCAACTGGATGGTTATGCCGGTTCGATTGTCATCCTGAATTATCAGACCGGAGCGATTTTAGCCATGGTCAGTACGCCGAATATTTATCCGGAAAATGTTATCAGCTGGCATGATATTCCGGATACGGCGCTCTTTAATCGCAGTTTGAATGCGCAATATGCCCCGGGTTCAACATTCAAAATTATCACAGGTTCGGCGTGGACTAAATCGCCGAATTATGATCCGGCTTATACGATGTATTGCAAAGGTGAAGAACCCCTGCTGGGTCCCGGCTCCGTAACTGAAAACAGAGGAGAGGGCAGCCATGGAGAAATCGATATGGAAAATGCCTATGCGGTTTCCTGCAATCATTTTTTCGGGGATGTCGGGATTAAATCAGGCTTTAATATCATGCTCCGCACGGCGGAAGATTATGCCTTTAATAAACCCTTGAAAATAGATAAACTATTTGCCAAAACCGGTATCTATAAGGCAAAGGAAGATGACGACTATCTCCTTTCCTGGCAATCCATCGGGCAGCCGATTGATCAGAATCAATTAACGGTTTCGCCTTTGCATTTAGCCATGATATCTGGAGCAATAGCCAATCAGGGTGAGATGATGCAGCCTTATTTGATAGAAGGTTATTTGGATCCGGGCGGCAAGCTCTATGAGCAGACTGAAAAAGAGGTGTTCAGTCAAGTTCCGCAGGAAATTAATATCGCGGAAATTAAGAATGATTTAATTTATACTGTTAATCAAGGTAAATCCAATGCGTCCTATATTTCAGGATTAACAGTAGGCGGTAAGACCGGTACGGCGGAATCTGTAACAGAAGACGGAGAGACGAAAATCAATTCGCTGTATACGGGTTTCATCGCTGATTCGCGCTACCCTTACGCGATCGGCATTGTTGTGGAGGACGGAATTTATAATACATCCGCGATCGCCGGGGAATTATTGAGTCAGGCGATTGAATTGAATCCTTAGCGGGGAATTTGTGAATTGGAGATGCGATCAAATAATGAAAAGAAGAGTTCAAAAAGCAAATCGGGATCAGGAATTAAGTATGGGCAGCAGGATTGCGATCATCACGATTGCCGTTATGTTGGGGATACTTGTCATTGTCGGACTTGCTTTCAAATTATATTTCAAAGATCTTGTTTTTTAGGATCGGCGTGAAGGCGGAAAGTATGATGGAAGCCGATATCGGAGTTTTTAACAGAAAAAGGAGCTGCATTTGACTAAGGATTTTTTTGAGAAGAGCGAACGCAAACATTTGATGTTGATTGACGGGAACAGCTTGATCAACCGTGCCTATTACGCGGGAGCGGGGAGAACGCTTTTGACGAATTCGGAAGGTGTGCCGAGCGGCGCTGTTTATACTTTTTTGAATATGTTTTTAAATTATCGGGAAAAAATTCAGCCGGATCATATCATTGTGGCATTCGATTTAAAGGATAAAACTTTCAGGCATGAGATGTACGATGCTTATAAAGGAACCAGAAAGGGCATGCCGGAGGATTTGGCAGTGCAGATACCGCTGCTTAAAGAAATGCTGGATGCTTTGAATGTTTGTCGGGTGGAAAAATCAGGTTATGAAGCCGATGATTTAATCGGAACTTATGCCCGTTTGGCTGTGGCGGATAATTTTGACGTTTATATTGTGACGGGGGACAAGGATTCCTATCAACTGATCAGAGATCATGTTTTCGTTGTATTGCCGGTTACGAGGGCCGGTTCTAAAACGGAGAATCTGATGGATCGGGAAGCCTTTGTCAGGGAATATCATTTTCAGCCGGAACAATTCGTCGATTACAAGGCGCTGATGGGCGACAGTTCGGACAATATTCCCGGCGTCAGCGGTATCGGCAAAGTCAGTGCCGGGGATTTAATCAAAAATCATCATAGCCTTGAAAATATATACCGTTTATTGGAGAAAAATCCGGATTCCATCCCGACCAAATATCGCGGCAAATTAACGGCAAACAAGGAAATTGCAGAATTGTCGTATCGGCTTGCTCTGATTGAAACTCAGGTTCCCGTGGAACTTGATCTCTCGGCGTCCGCAGCCCGTGAACCCGATCAAAAGGCGCTTTCCGCTTATTTTAACAAGATGGGTTTTCAGTCTATGTTTGATAGATTTGAGCTCAAAAACGAGGAGTCTTTATTTTCCGCTGAAGATATTGAAGAGCTTCGTGAAATCAAAGAACCGGATGAATTTATCAAACTTGCGCATTATAAGAATATTGTCTGGCTGGTTAATGAGAACGCGCATAGCCTGCTTTATAGCAAAGATGTTGGTTATCTATTGCTGGAGCCGATGCAATTACAGCTCGAATGGGACAATCTTTCCAATTTATCCAACAATATAATTGTCTGGGATTATAAAAACTGGCTTCATACCTTGGATTTAGGTCCCTTGAAAGTTCAGCCGTTTGATGTGCAAATCGCGGCATATCTTTTAAATCAAGGCAAAGCGGAGGATTTCGGTTCTGTTTATCAGAGCGTTTATCAGGAATATTTTCCTCAAACGGAGAAAAAGGCAAGTCCTGCCGCCATTTTGAAAAATGATTTAAAAATGGCGATCGCGCTGAATCATATGCATGATTTGCAGCGCCAATTAATTCGCGATAATCAGATGTCCGAGCTGGCCTATCAGATCGAAATGCCCCTGACGAGAATTTTAGCGGATATGGAAAAGCTGGGGGTATTAGCGGATAAAGAACAATTAGATAATTTGAATATTCTGATGAATCAGGAAATTTCGGAGCTTGAACAAAGAATTTATGATTATGCCGGGGAAAAATTTAATATTAATTCCAGCCAGCAACTGAGCGATATTCTATTTAACAGATTAAGCCTGAAAAAAGGCAAGAAATTAGCCAGCGGCTATTATTCGACCGCAGCGAAAGAATTGGAGCGCTTGCAGGGTGATCATCCGATTATCGATTTAATTCTGGAACACCGCGAACTGAGCAAATTGAATTCTACCTTTGTGGACGGTTTAAGAAAATCGATCGATCCTCGGGACGGCAGAATACATACCACCTATCATCAGACCTTGACCAGCACCGGTCGATTATCCAGTTCCGATCCGAATTTGCAAAATATTCCGGTACGATCCGAACGTTCAAAGGCGATTCGGGAAGTCTTTGTCGCCAAACCGGGTTATCTGCTCTTGGGCGCTGACTATTCGCAGATTGAATTACGCCTGCTGGCTCATTTTTCCGGCGATGAACACTTGATTGAGGCGTTTTCTGAAAATCAGGATATTCATAGAAGAACCGCGATGAAGATTTTTCAGAAGCCGGCGGATAAAATTACGAGGGCGGAGCGGTCTTTGGCTAAAACGGTTAATTTCAGCATCATCTACGGCGTCAGCGCTTATGGGCTCGCACAGGATTTAAAGTCGAGCAATGCCGCGGCAGCCGAATATATCAAGGCATATTATGAATTATATGACAAGGTGAAGCCTTATCTGGAGTCTATCATTGAATTTGCCAAAGAAAATGATTATGTCGAAACGCTGTATGGCAGGAGAAGATATATACCCGAACTCAAATCCAGTCAATTCTTTACCAGAAGTTTCGGGGAACGCGCAGCCATGAACGCCCCGCTTCAGGGAACGGCAGCCGATATCATCAAGCTGGCCATGATCAAAGTCGATCGTTTGCTGCGACAGAAGAATCTTCAGGCGAGAATTATCTTGCAGGTGCATGACGAATTGATTTTAGAGGTGCCGGAATCTGAAATCGATGAAGTGAGTCGGATTCTGAAAGAGGGCATGGAAAATGTAGTTGAGTTAAAGGTTCCTCTTTTGGCAGAAGTAGAGCGCGGAAAATCCTGGGCGGATATATAATTTCGTGTTTCAAGTGTTCTATGTCGGATTTTCGGCAGAAGAAAGAGAAACGGCAAAAAAGAATATCTATATTTTATGGAAGCGCAGGCCGCGCGGTTCCAACTGTTCCGTGAGTAAACGATTTACTTCTTTTCTGAGCTGATCAAAATCCTGATTGTTTTCGATGTCAAGATCCGCCAGTTCGCTGTATTGCTCGGGTGACAGCTGCACTGCCATGCGCCTTTTGGCTTCCGCGTGATCAACGCCTCTTTTTTTGAGGCGTTCCAATCTGATTTTTTCATCTGCGCGGACATTCCAAACCTGATTGCAACGATCGAGAAATCCTTCTTTTACCGGAATCGGCACATCGAGTACGACAACTTTTTCACCTGAGGCTTCAAGCTGTTCCAAATAAATACCCATTTGCTTCAGGGTATGATGATGAATGATCAAGCTCAATTGATCCAAGGCTTTTTTATTCCGAAAAACGTAATCGGACATTTTTTTGCGATTTAAAGAACCGTCGGGGTTAATATAGTCCGGACCGAATTTTTCACTGATTTCCGGAATCGCTGAACCGCCCGGTTCAGTAATACTGTGCGAAATTTTGTCAGCATCTAAAACCGGAATGCCTGCTTCGCGGCATAGACCTGCCACGCTGCTTTTACCTGTTCCGATTCCTCCGGTAATCCCTATAACAAACATTTACTACCTCAATATAATGAATCTATTTTTGAATTTAAACGAAAAGCAGCATGAAAACTAAACATTGAAACGGAACAGGGTAACATCGCCGTCCTGCATCACATATTCTTTGCCCTCGGAGCGAATTAAGCCTTTTTCTCTGGCTTTAGCCATATTGCCGCATTCCATAAATTCAGGAAATGAGATGACCTCGGCTCTGATAAACCCTCTTTCAAAGTCGCTATGAATTTTGCCTGCCGCCTGAGGCGCTTTGGTACCTTTTTTAATTGTCCATGCCCTGATTTCATCTTCGCCGGTTGTTAAGAATGAGATCAGTCCCAAAAGATCGTAGCTTTCTTTTACAATCAGATCCAAACCGCTTTGCTCAAGCCCTAAGGAATCCATAAATTCCTGCATTTCATCTGGTTCCAGCGATTGCAATTCTTCTTCGATTTTGGCGGAAACGATAACCGCTTTGGCCTGTTCCTTTTCTGCATAATCGATCAGTCGCTGTGCTTCCGGGGGAATAGATCCGATATCGTCCTCGCTGATATTCGCTACATATAAAACCGGTTTGGACGAGAGCAAAAACAATTCTTTGGTAAAAGGCTTTTCTGAATCCTCCAAAGGATAGGTTCTGGCGGGTTTTTCAGCTTCCAGATGAGCCAGCAGTTTTTCCAAAAAAGCCTTTTCTTTCAAGATATTTTTATCATTTGATTTAGACATCTTGGCAACTTTTTCGAGGCGTCTTTCAATATATTCAATATCCGATAAAATCAACTCCAATTGGATGATACCGGCATCCCGCAAGGCATCCGGTTTACCTGAAACATGGATAACATTAGGGTCATCAAAACAACGGACCACATGCACGATAGCGTCTGTTTCCCTGATATTCGCCAGAAATTTATTACCCAGCCCTTCACCTCGGCTGGCTCCTTCGACCAGACCCGCGATATCGACAAATTCGATGGTTGCCGGTGTCACTTTTTTGGCATGATAAATTTCATCCAAGGCAGCCAGTCTCGGATCCGGGACATTGACAATGCCGATATTGGGATTAATGGTGCAAAAAGCATAATTCGCGACTTCGGCGCCGGCTTTGGTTAAAGCATTAAATAAAGTACTCTTGCCGACATTCGGTAAACCTACAATTCCTAATTTCATATATCGCTCCTTCGGTCGGGGATGCCCGCAATTATTAATATTAATCTGTCCGAGTTTCCAAAATATTGTATCATTTTAAAGATAATAGTTTAATCCATTTATGAAATTAGGAGGAATAACAATGGGTCAAGTAGAGAGAATACGAAAAATTGAAGAGATTTATGATAGGCAGAGAATGCTGACGGATAATTTGCGCGATGCATTGGCAGAATTTCAAAAGCATCTGCCGCAATATTTTTTATTAGCGGATTATTATAAAAGCGAACAATATATGCAGGATGTCGATGATTCGAATCTCGGCCTGCTCCCGTCTAACCTGAAATGCGGAATTCTTTCTGAGGATGCCGTTTATAATTTGCTGGCGGATCAGCACACACTGGCTCTAAAAATGCTGAAAACAGCTACGGAGATGATTGAAAAATATTGAGCTGTATTTCAGCTTTCTCATTATTATCATAATTTCCCATTAATGATCGGAGTCTGAAAAATATTTCAACTTATAATGGTTGAAAAAGGGGAAATTATGAAATATGTAAAATTGCAGTCAGCTACGGTGAACGGCTTAAAAATTGAAACATTGTCGATTGAAGTTTCGATTCTTAAGGGGCTGCCGAGATTTGAAAGCAGCGGTTTGCCCGCACAAAAAGGGCAGGAGATTTTCAGCAGAGTCAGAGCGGCTTTATTAAATAACGGATTTGCAATTCCAAGGAGCAGAATTGTTTGTCATATTTCACCTGAACTCCGGCAAATTCAGGATAATTCGCTGGACTTGGCGATTGCGATTGCTGTCTTAATAGCGGATCGGCAAATTGCGGTTATAAATCCGGATAACCTTTTTCTGGCAGGAAAGTTAAATCTTTCCGGAGCAATCGACGGGATCAAAGGTCTATATGCAATGCGTCAAATAGCCGACTTGAAGAAACTGATCTGGATCATACCTGCGGTAAATTCCGCGGAATTGCAGTTCGAGCATGATTTAAGTCAGGTCTATCAGGTTTGCGAATTGAATCAGGCAGTTGATGTCATAACGCAGAATAATGTAAATTTATATGCTTGTTGTCAAAACTCCGAGCTTCCGCCCGCAGAGCCGTTGCCTGATTTGCAGCCGATCATCGCACAGCCTTTAGCGATGCGTGCTCTGGAGATTGCCATAGCCGGTTGGCACCCTTTGCTCTTAATCGGTTCACCGGGCTGCGGAAAGTCTTCTTTGGCGGAGTTGGCCAAGTATTTATTGCCGGCGACGGATAATCAGACCGCGAAAGAATTAAGAGAACTTTTCTCGATCAAGGGTGATTTCAATGAAGTCATCAGCCCGAATTTCAGGCCGTTTGAAGCGCCACATTACAGCATCAACCCGCAAAATTTTATCGGCGGGGGCAGTCAATTAAGCCCGGGTGTGATCACTCTGGCTCATCAGGGCATTTTATATCTTGATGAATTAAGTGAATTTAAAAGCAGTACCTTGCAGTTGCTTAGGAAGCCTTTGACTGATAAATATATTGAATTGAGAAATCATCAGCAAACTCAAATTTATCCTGCAAATTTTCTCCTGATCGCCTCCATGAATCCCTGCCCCTGCGGCTATTATTTTGAAGAGGACGGGCGCTGTCAATGTAAACCCGCTGAAATTATGAAATATAAAAAGAAAATAACCGGGGCGCTGTTTGACCGCTTTCAGCTTTCCGTGATCATGCTCAATTTGAAGTCGGATGATTTGCTGAAAACCGCTTCGAATCAAAATATTAAAGAAGAAGAGATAAGAAAAATCAAAGACAGAATTGAGAATGCCCGAGAAATGCAAAGAAAGAGATGCAAGTTAAACAATATGGCATTTGCTGAAAATGCCGATATCAAAACAGAGAAGTTGGCTGATTTTTTCTTGATCAGCAACCGTCTCCTGCGGGAATTCAATCGTCTGACAGAAAATTATCTGCTATCGCCCAGATCGTTTTTATCATTATTAAGGGTTGCGAGAACAATCGCTGATTTAGCAGACGAAGCGACAATGAAAAAGGATTATTTGCAAGAAGCATTCATGTTGCGGGTAAAAACAGAAATTTATTGAGGTATTTATGGCCTATTTATTTAATTCCAAATGGCAATTATTATTGAACTATTTTGACAAACAAAAATGGGGCAGAGCCAAACAGCTGAAATGGCTTCAAATATTTTCGGATACTGTAAGTATGTTTGCCGCTTTTGATGAAATTGTCAGCAATCATCATAAGCTGATCACGAGTTCTGAGAAGAATCAAATTCGCGTAATCACTATTCTCGATTCCGACTATCCGAATCTGCTGAAAGAAATCGATGATCCGCCCGTTTTGCTCTATTTACTCGGAAAAAATCCGAAGTTCAACGATCAATTATGTGTGAGTATTATCGGAACCAGAAACCCGACACCATACGGCATGAAAATTGCCCGCATACTCGTTGAATACTTTAGGCATCCCGATCTTACAGTCATCAGCGGAATGGCATCGGGTATTGACGCTCTGGCGCAGACAGCTGCTCTTAAACAGGAGATGAACTCGATTGCCGTACTCGGCTCAGGCGTTGATATCTGTTATCCCGGAAGCGAATACAAGCTCTATCAGCAATTGATCGAACAGGGCAGTATTATCAGTGAATATTCGCCCGGTACCAAGCCCAGACCCTACTATTTTCCAATGCGCAATCGCATTATTTCCGGCATGTCGAGAAAATTGATCGTTGTGGAAGCCGGATTAAAAAGCGGTACGATGATTACGGCACGATATGCATTGGAACAGGGCAGAGATGTCTACGCCATACCGGGTTCCGTTTTTTCCAAAACGAGCCAGGGCTGCCATCAGCTGATCAATGACGGTGCTAAAATCATCATGAATTTAGATGAACTGGCGGATTTTTCCAAACAATTAATTTCCGGTCTGAATCATCTTGAACAGGAGATTTTGAATTATATCAAATCTTATAATCCGACTTTCTTGGATTTAATTCATTATAGCGAACTGCAGATTTCCGAGCTGTTAACGCTGCTGGGGAAGTTGGAAGGTATCGGTTTGATCACTCAGCATAACGGTAAATATCTGATTGCCTGATTTGCTGATGCGTCAAAACAAATTTTGACAGTAGGGAATTATTCTTGTATATATGATACTTGTAAATTGAAATTGAATTGAGGCGTACATGGGAAAAACTTTAGTAGTTGTAGAATCTCCGGCCAAAGCGAAAACGATAAGCCGTTATTTGGGACCTGAATATAAGGTGACTGCTTCCGTAGGTCATATCAGAGATTTACCGGCTTCATCTCTCGGCGTGGATGTCAACAATAATTTTAAACCGCGCTACATTACGATGCGCGGTAAAGAAAAGGTCATTCGCGATATAAAAAAACAAAAAGAAAGCGCGGAATATGTTTTGTTGGCAACCGACCCGGATAGAGAAGGAGAGGCCATTGCGTGGCATTTAGCTTCTGTCTTGGATTTGGATGAGAAGGAAAAAATTCGTATTTCCTTTAATGAGATTACCGAAAATTCAGTACAGCAGGCATTAAAAACGCCGAAGGAGATTGATCTGGATCTGGTCAATGCGCAGCAGGCACGACGAATCTTGGATCGTCTGGTCGGTTATGAACTCAGTCCCTTGTTATGGCAAAAAATAAGAAAAGGATTATCAGCCGGGCGCGTACAAAGTGTAGCGACCAAAATCATCGTCGACCGGGAAAGAGAAATCAATGCTTTTGAACCGGTTGAATATTGGCTGTTAACGGCGAATTTAAGCAAACAAAAAGATCCGACAACATTTCGTGCTCGTTATTATGGCGATAAAGCGGATAAAAAAGTTAAAAAACAGAGCTTGAATTCCGAAGCTGAAGTAGAAATCTTAGTCACGGATTTAAAAGACGCTGAATTTGTTGTTGACGCCTTAAGCAGAAAGGAATCGTTGAGACATTCCAAACCGCCATATACCACGTCAACATTACAGCAGGAAGCGTCTCGTAAATTAGGTTTTACCTCCGCGCGAACCATGCGTATCGCGCAGCAGTTATATGAAGGCGTCGCTTTGACGGGCGCGGGACAAACCGCCTTAATTACCTATTTAAGAACTGATTCCGTCAGAATTTCTCCGGAAGCGGTCAAGGCCGCCAGAAGCTATATCAGTAATTTTTACGGTCCGGATTATTTGCCGGATAAGGCACGTTATTTTAAAAATCGAAAAGCGGCTCAAAACGCGCATGAATGTATCAGACCCACCCATTTTGATTTAGCACCGATCAAGATTAAAGATCAGTTAAGCAATGAGCAGTTCAGATTATATCAGCTGATTTGGAATAAATTTATGGCTTCGCAGATGAGTGCGGCTGTTTTTGATACAGTTTCAGTGGATATTGCTGCCCGAAATCATATCTTCAGAGTCAAAGGCGAGACCTTAAAATTCGCCGGCTGGATGAAGCAATACGGTTTTGACGCGGAGGAACAACCTGAAGACAAAGATGAATTGGATAAAGAAACATTACCGGAATTAGAACAGGGCGAAATTCTTAAATTGCATAAACTGGATAAAGAACAGAAATTCACCCTGCCGCCTCCGCGTTATACAGAAGCCACATTGATCAAAACGCTGGAAGATCTCGGGATCGGCAGACCTTCAACTTATGCGCCGACCATTTCGACCATCTTAACCCGAAAATATATTGAAAAAGACCAGAGAACTTTGCTGCCAACTAAATTGGGTTTTTTGGTAACAGAAATGCTGGAAGACAATTTTGAAAGGATTGTCGATACGGAATTTACGGCAAAGATGGAAGAAAATCTTGATCAGGTCGAAGAGGGCAAAAAGGATTGGGTCGCCTTATTAAATGAGTTTTATCCCGAATTTCACGGTGCTGTGGAAAAAGCTGAAAAGAATATTGAAAAAATAGAAATCCCGGATGTGCCGATTCATGAAAAATGTCCTGAATGCGGGGTTGGAGATTTAGTGATCAAAGACGGCCGCTATGGAAAATTTATCGCTTGTAATAATTATCCTGATTGTAAATATACCAGAGCAATCGAAGTTCAGGTAGACGGAGGCGTCTGCCCTAAATGCGGATCCGGTATTTTAGAGAAAAGAACCAAAAAGAAAAGATCTTCGAAATTTTATGTCTGCGACAAGAAGATTGATAAGAATTGTGATTTTATCAGCTGGGATATTCCGATCGGTAAAAAATGCGAACAATGCGGTTCTTATATGGTCAAAAAGTTTTTCCGCGGGAAATTTTATGAAAAATGCAGTAATAGCGATTGCCCGAGCAATCAAAAGAAGCATAAAGGTTCTCAAGCAGGAAAAAAATATATTAAAAAGTCGCAGAGTGAAAAATAATGCGGAAGATTCATGTTTTAGGAGCGGGACTTGCCGGTTCGGAAGCCGCTTATCAAATAGCAAAAGCCGGGCTTCCGGTCAATTTGTATGAGATGAAGCCGGAGCGGTTTTCACCTGCTCATGTTTCGCAGAATTTCGCAGAATTAGTCTGCAGCAATTCTCTCAGATCCGATCAATTGGAAAACGCGGTCGGCTTGTTAAAAAAGGAATTGCGTCTCAGCCATTCATTGATTATGCAGTCCGCGGATTTGCATAAGGTACCGGCGGGAGGTGCTCTGGCTGTGGACAGAGAAAGTTTTTCAAGCTATATTACCGGCGTTTTGACCCGGCATTCTTTAGTCCGAATTGAAAGAAGAGAGATCAAAAGTCTTGCGGAATTTCCTCCGGATGATTGGCTTATCGTCGCGACAGGTCCTTTGACTTCGGACGCTTTGTTCGCGGATTTAAAACACTGCCTTGGGCAGGATGATCTCTATTTTTTTGATGCTATCGCGCCGATCGTCGAACGGGAAAGCATCGATTTTGATAAGGTGTTTTTCGCTTCTCGCTACGATAAAGGAGAGCGGGAGTATATCAATTGTCCTTTTACAAAACAAGAGTATGAGAACTTTTATTCAGAATTGATCAACGCTAAAACAGCTGAGGTCAAGGATTTCGATCAGGAAAAATTATTTCAGGGCTGCATGCCGGTGGAGTCGATTGCCCGGCAAGGCGTTGACACGCTGCGCTTCGGACCGTTAAAACCGGTTGGCCTGAGCAATCCGAAAACCGGGAAAATGCCATATGCGGTTGTTCAGTTAAGACAGGATAACGAGGCCGGCAGTATGTACAATTTAGTCGGCTTTCAGACTCGGTTGACATGGCCGGAGCAGAAGCGGGTATTCAGGTTGATTCCCGGTTTGGAGAACGCGGAATTTGAAAGATACGGCGTGATGCATCGCAATACTTTTATCAATTCACCCAAACATCTGAAATTAGGTTATCAGATGAAACAAAATGCCAAGCTTTTCTTTGCCGGTCAAATTACCGGTGTGGAGGGTTATCTTGAATCTGCCGCGTCCGGATTTACAGCCGCGAAATCGCTGATTGCTCAGTATAGGGGACAAGAGATCGATCAGTCCGCGCCCTATCTGAATGCCCGGACCATGATGGGCGGTTTAGCCCATTATGTCGCGGAGTCGGATAGCTCGGATTTTCAACCCTCAAATGCGAATTTCGGATTGCTGCCCGAATTGGCGGCACAGGAAAAGAGTTCTTTGCGTAAAAAATATCAAATCCTCGATAAGGGTAGAAAGGGCAGACGTTTACTGTATTCCTACAGAGCTTTGAGTTATTATCAAAATTCCGAGTCCATTCAGTAGACCTGCATTGAGAAAAAATATGTTAAAGAGTGAATTTTATTATGATTTGCCTAAAGAGCTGATTGCTCAGCATCCTTCGGAAAAGAGGGATGAGAGCCGTTTGCTTGTTTTGCATCCGGATCATCATTTTGAAGATAGAATTTTTAAGGATATCATTGATTATTTGAATCCGGAGGATTGTCTTGTTGTCAATAATACCAAGGTTATACCGGCGAGATTATATGGCAGAAGAAAGGATACCGCCGCTGAAGTGGAATTTCTGTTGCTGAAAGAATTGGCGGATAAAGAGTTTGAGGTCATGGTCCGACCGGGCAAAAAATGTAAACCGGGCAAGGAAATTGTTTTTTTACCGGATAAATTAGAAGCTGAGATCCTTGAGATCTTGCCGAACGGAAATCGCCGTGTCAGATTTATTTATGAAGGGATATGGCAGGAGATCTTGGCGGAAATCGGGGAGATGCCTCTGCCGCCTTATATAACGGAAAAGCCCAAAGATCCGAATCGCTACCAGACTGTCTATGCTAAATATGACGGATCTGCCGCTGCGCCGACTGCAGGATTGCATTTTACCGATCAGCTCTTGGACGATATCCGGAGAAAGGGAATTTCCATCGCCGAATTAACACTGCATGTCGGTATCGGCACCTTTCGTCCTGTCAAGGAAGAGGATATCAGCAAGCATTTAATGCACAGCGAATATTATAAAATCAATGCTGAAACCGCTAACCTGATCAATCAGGCAAAGGCTGACGGGGGACGTGTTATTGCGGTCGGAACGACCAGTTGCCGCGTTCTCGAAACTGTGGCAGATCCGGAAACCGGCAAGATGAAAGAAGACTCCGGGAATACTGACATTTTTATTTATCCCGGCTATCATTTCAAAATTATTGACGGCTTAATTACCAATTTTCATCTGCCGGAATCAACACTATTAATGTTAGTATCCGCTCTTTATGGCAAAGATTATATTTTGCAAGCATATGATCATGCAATAAAAGAGAGATACCGCTTTTTCAGTTTTGGTGACGCCATGCTGATTTTACCATGAAGGATTATCTATGACCGCGATCACTTACGAATTGAAACATGTTTGCCGGCAGAGCGGCGCCAGATACGGCGTCTTGCATACGCCGCACGGAGACATTGAGACGCCGGTTTTTATGCCTGTCGGCACGCAGGCTTCCGTAAAGGGTTTAGCGCCGGAAGAATTGCAGGAAATGCATGCTCAAATTATTCTTGCAAATACTTATCATCTCTGGATGCGTCCGGGGGAAGATATTGTTGAAAACGCCGGCGGTCTGCATGCATTTATGAATTGGCCGAAGTCGATCCTTACCGACAGCGGCGGTTTTCAGGTTTTCAGTCTGGCGGGAATCCGGGATATCGAGGAAGAAGGTGTTCATTTCAAATCGCATATCGACGGCAGCAGACAATTTTTAACGCCGGAAAAGGCGATCGCCATCCAGGAAGCATTAGGTTCGGATATTATGATGCAGCTTGATGAGTGTATTCCGTACCCCACCGATCACGACTATGCCAAAAATTCTCTGGAACGAACTACCAGATGGTTGGAACGTTGTCTTCATTATCAAAATTATCCGGAAAAACAATCGATTTTCGGAATTATTCAGGGCGGGATGTATCCCGATCTGAGGAAACAAAGCGCTAAGGAAATTATCGCTTTAGATACGCCGGGAATTGCTGTCGGAGGTTTATCTGTCGGTGAGCCGAAAGAGATCATGCTGCAAATGCTCGATTTGCTGAGACCGCTTTTGCCGGAAAACAAACCGCATTATCTGATGGGCGTGGGAACCCCTGACTACTTATTTGAAGGAGTTCTGCGCGGAATAGATATGTTTGATTGTGTCTGGCCGACACGTCTGGGCAGAAACGGAGCGGTTGTCACTTCGCTCGGTCAGATTACTGTCAGAAACGCTAAATACGCCCGTGATTACAGCCCTTTAGATCCGAATTGCGATTGTTATGCTTGCAAAAATTACAGTAAGGCCTATATCCGCCATTTGATCAAGGCCAATGAAATGTTCGGTTTGCGCTTGACTTCCTATCATAATCTGTACTTTTTAATTGATTTGATGCGAAAAATCAGAGAGGCGATCAAGAATGATTGTCTGATTGATTATTACCATGAATTCAATAGTTTATTTGATTATGAATTAAGATAATGATAATATGAAAAAACGATTTCAAAATAAATAATTTTATTTATAAGGAGCAAGTTTATGCATAATTATTCTCTCTTATTAGAACAGGCTGCCCAGCCGGGAAAAGGTAGTTTATTTCTCTCTATGTTGCCGATGATCGCTATTTTCGGTTTGATGTATTTATTGATGATCAGACCTCAGAAAAAGCAGGAAAAGCAAATGCGTGAAAAAATCAACGCCATGCGCGTCGGTGATTCAGTGGTCACGATTGGCGGTATTGTCGGGAAGATCATGAATATTGCCGAGGACGAAATCACGATTTCCACGTCCGTCGCCAATACGATGATGACTTTTAAAAAGCAGGCGGTCAGTTCCGTCATTCAGTCTGAAGAAAATAAAAAATATGCTGAAGCCAACAAACAGGAAAATACGGAAAAACCTGAAAAGAAAGGTTTTTTGAGCGGACTGTTCAAAAAGAAAGATAAATCTGACGAAGAATAATTTATCATCTTAATTTAGTGGAATTATCCTCCTGTTATCGTATTTGTTAAATAAGGTACAGGAGGATTTTTATGGCCGGATTTATTCCGCAGGAAATAATACAACAAATTATCGATCAAACAGATATCGTTTCACTGATTGAAGAATATGTTAAATTAAATAAAAAGTCCTCTGCAAATTATTTTGGTCTTTGCCCTTTTCATTCCGAAACAAAACCATCTTTCAGTGTTTCGCCCGGTAAACAAATTTTTTATTGTTTCAGCTGTCAAAGAGGCGGGAATGCGATTAAATTTATTCAGGATATTGAGAATCTCTCATTCCCTGAAGCGGTTCGCTTTTTGGCGGATAAGAATCACATAAAAATTCCGGATACCGGATTTTCTAAAGAATATGAAAAAAATTCTGAAGAACGAAAAATTCAGCAGGCATTGCATCTGGAAGCTGCCAGATTTTTTTACCGCTCATTGCATAAGCCGGACGGCTTAAAAGCAAAACAATATATGAAAGAGCGGGGCTATTCTGAAGCTGTTATGAAGAGTTTCGGCATCGGCTACGCCGATTCGGAATGGGATAGCTTAACCGGTTATTTAACGAACAAGGGATTTTCCGAAGAAGATCAATTGAATTCGGGCATTGTTCGGAAAAGCAGTCGGGGCAATTTGATAGATCTGTTCAGAAATCGCATTATGATTCCTATTTTTCCGAGTCACGGCGAATATATTATCGGCTTTGGCGGCAGAACTATTCTTGATTCCGATGAGCCCAAATATATCAATTCACCGGAGACCATTCTGTTTCAAAAGGGCAGCCATTTATTCGCGATGAATCTGGTCAGAAAATTGCGGCCTCTGCCCAAAGAGATCATCGTGTGTGAAGGCTATATGGATGTCATCGCGATGCATCAGGCCGGTTACCGAAATGCTGTCGCCAGCCTGGGCACAGCTCTGACAGAAAGACAGGTTCGTTTAATAGACCGCTATGTAAAAACCGTGATCCTTGCGTACGATTCGGATCGCGCCGGTCAGGAAGCGGCTTTAAGAGCGATGGATATGTTTGCAAAGGTCAAAGCTGAATTGAAAGTTCTGGATTTCGGTGATGCGAAAGATCCGGATAACTATATCAAGAAATATGGGATCGAGCGATTTGACGCGCTTTATCGCGAGGCTGAAACGGAACTTGACTTCAAGATAAAACTTGCCAGAAAGAACGCCACTGATCAGAACGGCAACCTCTCGATCAATGAATATTCCGATAGGGTCTGCGCAATTTTAGCGAAATTGGACAGTGAAATTTTGATCGAATTGTACGCAAAAAAGCTGGCTGAAGAAATTTCCGTTTCCTATAAAACAATTCTCTATGATATAGGAAAAAGAAAAAATCAGATCATACAAAAGCCGACCGCGTTTCACGCTGAAGCCCCGACGATCAGCGTGAAACAGCAAGCACCCGTGCTGAGTGCGGATCAGCGGTATGAATATTTATGCCTGATTTTATTGGCTTCTTATCCGGAATTATTTGCGCAAACTGAAAGCAGAATTTCAACAAAATTATTTACAAATGCCGATCTCAAATATTTGGCAAATAAAACCATCGAGGCTCTGCAAAATCAATCTATCTCAATCCGGGAATTGATTGATTGGTCGGAGCAATGCGCGGAACAGACCAGATCGAATCTGATGCGCTTAATCTTTTATCTGGAAGACGATTCTATCAAAAAAGATTTCGATTTATTAGATGATGTGCTGAACAAGCTTGAGCAGACATTTAATAGAAACAGACAATATCAAATTTTGAAACAGCTGAATGATAAGGAAATTTCAGATCAGGAAAGAGAAGCTCTGTTGCAAGAGCTTTCTGAATTATCAAAAAAATAAAGATTAGAGATATATTGGAGGAACAATAATGGCAAATACGAAAAAATCCGAAGAGCAAAAACAGACAAACGACGTTAATTTAGATATTGAAGCAACAACGGAAAAAAAGCCCGAGAAAAAAGAACGTAAAAAATCTACCAAAAAGAAGGCGGATGCCACGGTGAAAAACTCAAAAGCTGAGTCTGAACCTGCGAAAACGACTCGTAAAAAGACAGAAAAGAAGCCTGAGAAATCAGAGGAACAATCACCCGCGGCAGCTTCTGAAAAAGCAGAAATCAAGAAATCAAAAAAAGCTGCAGCTGATCAGGCAAAGAAGAAAGATCAGGCGGAAGGGAAAGTTAAAAAAGAGAAAATAAAAGGAGAAGCCGATAAAAAATCCAAAAAAACAGAGAATGCTGCAGCCGATAATTCGGAAACGAAGCTGGAACGCGCTATTAAATCATTGATGCTGCAGGCTTCGCGCCAGGAAAATAAAATCAAGCAGCAAGATATTATCGATTATATAGAAACGATTAAATTAGATGACGATTATATCGACGAGGTCATGGAATCTCTTCTGAGTGCGGGTATTGAGGTAATCGATGATGTTGAGGAAGATGAAGAAGATGAAAATCAGGGGAAAATTTTCACCGACGCGATCATTGTTGATGATCCTGTACGGATGTATTTAAAAGAAATCGGCAGAGTTGATCTGTTAACCGCCGAACAGGAAAAAGAATTGGCCGCCAGAATGGAAATGGGCGATGAAGAAGCGAAAGATCACTTGACCACAGCCAATTTGCGTTTGGTTGTGAGCATCGCAAAAAGATATACGGGTAGAGGATTATCTTTTCTGGATTTAATTCAGGAAGGAAATTTAGGATTGATCAAAGCTGTCGATAAATTTGACTATCGCAAAGGTTATAAATTCTCAACCTACGCTACCTGGTGGATCAGGCAGGCTATAACCAGAGCTATCGCTGATCAGGCGAGAACGATCCGTATTCCGGTTCATATGGTGGAAACGATCAATAAAATGATTCGTATTCAAAGACAATTATTGCAAAAATTAGGGCGTGAACCTGAACCGGAAGAAATTGCGGCCGAGATGGAGGTAACCGTAGAAAAAGTACGGGAAATCATGAAGATTTCTCAGGAACCGGTATCATTGGAAAAACCGATCGGTGAGGAGGAAGACAGCTTTCTCGGTGATTTTATTCCGGACGATGACGCGCCGTCCCCCTCTGATCAAGCATCATTCGCTTTGTTGAAAGAGCATTTGTCAGAGATTTTACAGGAGCTGACACCCCGGGAAGAAAAGGTTTTGCGTTTACGTTTCGGGTTTGATGACGGCAGAACCAGAACGCTCGAGGAGGTCGGCAGAGAATTTGATGTCACGCGGGAAAGAATCAGACAAATTGAAGCCAAAGCTCTGCGCAAATTGAGACATCCTTCGCGCAGTCAGAAATTAAAAGACTATTTAGATTAGAGCATGAACGATATTGAAAAATTTGCTGTGAGCAATCGGCTTCAAGCCCTGTCGGACTGGATTGAGGAAGATCGTTTTATAATCGATGTCGGAACCGATCACGCATACCTGCCGATAGCCATAGCTCAAATCAAGCGCTGCAAAGGCATATTAGCTATTGACTCAAGAGCTAAGCCTTTGCAGAAAGCCCGCAGTAATGTAAAAAGAGCCGGACTGGAAGAACATATTCAATTGCTCCTGAACGACGGTTTGAAAGGAATCCCCTTTAAAGGGAATGAGACGATAGTCCTAAGCGGATTGGGCGGATTCTTAATCAGTCAAATTTTAGAGCAGCGAAAGCATGATTTTTCAACGGAAAATACGTTCATCCTCCAGCCGAACTGGACCTGGTATGAATTGCGCAAATGGCTTTCGGAAAATCATTTTAGAATTACGAGAGAAAAGGTTGTTAGAGATCAGGAGAAAATTTACAGTATTATAGAAGCCGTTTATTCAAAACAGAAATTTATAATAGATGACAGCGAAGCATTCATCGGACTGAATTTTGATCAGGATACCCTTGCTGATAAAAAATTATTAAAAGAGTACTATTTGCGTTTGAAGAATATAGCAAGTAAAAGGGCAAAGGGAATATCCATGTATCAAAAAATCGCTGAAGATCTGGATCAAAGACTGAGGAAACTTTAGAAAATCTATGAAACATCAGGATATTTATAATCAATTAAATCAAATCGCACCTTATCAAATCGCCGAAGAATGGGATCCGACGGGACCGGTATTAGGCAATTTATATGATCAAACCAAGTCGGTATTGCTGAGTTTGGATTTGACGGATAAATCATATCAATTAGCAGTCGAAAATGATTGCAATTTGATTATTACTCATCATCCCTTTTTATTCACGCCGATCAACCGGATTTTAGCGGAAAATCCGGAACAGCATTTGCTGCTTAAATTAATCAAGCAGGGAATGACCGTAATCTCCTGCCATACCAATCTGGACGCTGCGGAGAACGGAGTAGCCGTCAGTTTTCTTGAACAGAGTCTAAGAGGATTAAGCTATCATAGTGATCTTGAAATTCTCGTGAAAAATGAACATTATTCTCAAGTCGGTCATGGCCGTATAGTCAGTTTAACTCAGCCGGTTTTGCTCAGCCGAATCCAAAAGCAGATTGACTTCAATTTAAAAACGTCTTCTCAAATTAATACGGACAGCGACAGAAAAATCAAAAAAATCTGTTTTACCCCCGGAGCGTTCGATGAGAGTTGGATACCGCTATTGGCAGAGAAGCAAATTGAATTATTGATTACGGGAGAAATTAAACATCATGTCGGCGTCATGCTGAATGAGAGGGGAATCGCTATGCTCGCGGCAGGTCACGGAGCATCGGAACAAACTGTAATACCGCATTTGAAATCAATCTTGGAAGAGATTTTTCCTGCAATTAATTTTGTAGAAAATCCGGGAATAATCTATAATTTATTGAAGTCTGAGTAAATCGAATGATCGCGGCTATATAGCGAAAGCTCGTAGATGAGGAAAGTCCGGGCTTCACAGAGCAAGGGCGCCGGGTAGTTCCCGGTGAGGGTGACCTTAAGGAAAGTGCAACAGAAAATAAACCGCCGAGCAATCGGCAAGGGTGGAATGGTGAGGTAAGAGCTCACCGGCAGCATGGTAACATGCTGGCCGTGTAAACCCCGTCCGAAGCAACACCGTGGAGAAACAGAATTGCTGCTCGCAAGTTTCGAGGAGGTGGCTTGAGTTTAGGCGGAAGCTTAGACCTAGATAGATGATCATTCAAGACAGAACCCGGCTTACAGATTTACTCAGATTTCTTTTTTTCTGGTAATCAGACAAGGAGTTCACAAGTGAAACTTAATTTAGAGTCTATTAAAGACGTAAAAAGCTGGCAAAAACAAGGATTTACGCTGCCAAGTTATCCGATCGAAAAGATTCGCCAAAAAACCTGAAAATATCCTCAATGGGTTCATTTCGGCCCGGGTAATATTTTTCGGGCTTTTCCGGCCAGAGTTCAGGATGAACTGCCGGATCGAGGATTAGTCGAAACCGGTGTTATTGTGGCAAAAACGTCAAGATCCGATTCACTTGACCTGACCTTTTCCTCTTACGATAATTTGAGCACCGCGGTTACATTAAAGCATGACGGTCATATTGATTTCAGAATTGTCGGCTGCATTGCGGAAGTCGTGAAAGCTGAACAGAGAAAACCTGAGGGATGGGCAAGAATCAAAGAAATCTTTCGTCAGCCTTGTCTGCAGATAGTAAGTATGACCATTACAGAAAAAGGTTATAACATCATGGATTTTTCCGGGGATTATACAGCTCAGGTAAAAAGAGAGATGGCCGATTCGGGACTATTTTCGGAAAATACGATGGGGCAGATCTGTCTTTTATTATATGAACGTTATCTCGCCGGCAAATTTCCTTTAACCTTGCTCAGTCTGGATAATGTTTCTCATAACGGTTCTTTGTTCAGAGAATCCGTTTTAGCCTATGCAGAGGCCTGGACAAAGGCAGGTTTTTTGCCGGGAGAATTTTACGACTATATAGCAGATGAGAGTAAAATCAGTTTCCCTTGGTCAATGATAGATAAAATCACCCCGGGACCGGACGCTTCTGTCGCACAAATATTATCGGAAAAAGGCTACGAAGATATTTCCGCCGGATAAACCGCAAAGAATCGCAACTGATACTTCTCAGAAAATTTCTGTAAGATTTGGCAAAACATTACAATCTTATCGACTGAACAAACCCGAAAAGTTAAAGGAATTGATCTTTATCCCTGCAGTTCTGGCCGGCTGGTTACGCTATTTAATCGGCGTTGATGATCAGGGCGAAGTGATGACATTGTCGCCGGATCCTCTGCTGGAAGATTTACAATCCCGGTTATCGGATATTCAATTTGAAAATAATAGCAATATCGAACAAACACTTTTGCCTGTTTTGTCCAATGCGGAATTATTCGGTGTGGATTTAATTGAGTGTCAATTGGCGGATAAAATTATTTCCTGTTTTAAACAATTGAATAGCGGAAAAAAAGCAGTTCGAAACTTTTTGAAATCTCTGCCTCGCGTTCAGTATTAAAAATCTAAGCGACAGCAGATTTGCAATACGGGAGTAGATATGAAAAAATTTTTAGATGATGATTTTATGCTGAACAGCCGTTCAGCCCATATCATCGCGCTTTGAGGGAAGAAAACTTTGCCATCGCTGTTTTGCCGGCTTTTCGACCGGAAAGAGCAATGGCGATTGAAAAGACCGACTTTCTCAATTATCTTGATCAACTCGGACAATCTTCAGGCATAGCCCCGATAAGGAATATTGAAGATTTACAATCAGCCTTATTGCGGCGCTTGGATTATTTTGTTGAAGCAGGATGCAGAATAAGCGACCACAGTCTTGATGATGAAATGTTCTCAACAGCTGATCCCGGAAAAGCCGATCGGGTTTTCCGTAAATCTTTGCAGGGAATAGTACCGACAAAGTCCGAAAGACGCTGTTATAAAGGATATCTTTTGAGCTTTTTAGGAAAGGCGTATGCCGAGCGTCAGATGATTATGCAGCTGCATATCGGTGCAATCAGAAATAATTCTGACCGCATGTTTAATGATTTTGGAGCTGATGCCGGCTCCGATTCAATGAATGACTTCAATTATGCCGAACAATTATCCGGATTATTAAATGAGATGGATCGATCCGAGCAATTGCCGAAGATGATTCTTTATAATCTCAATTCTAAAGACAAAGATATGCTTGTGACCATGTTGGGAAATTTTCAGAGCGGGGGACAGAGAGGAAAACTCCAGTATGGTCCCGCCTGGTGGTTTTTAGATCATAAAGCCGGTATTCGGGAACAATTGGAGGCTTTGGCAGCCAACGGCTTAATCGCAAATTTTGTGGGCATGGTTACAGATTCAAGATCATTTTTATCATTCTCGCGGCATGAGTATTTCAGACGAATACTCTGTAATTATTTCGGCGATTTAATTGAAAACGGTGAATATCCTGCCGATATGGAATTTGTCGGAAGTATTGTACAGGATATTTGCTACAACAATATCAAGAGATTTTTGTTTGAATAATTAATATTTTTTGTCTTAGCTAATTAAAAAATCTCAGGAGAATTTCTGATTAGCGGTGATCCATGTAACAATTATTATTTTTAATTCAAGCTATACTCATGTATAATAAATTAAGATACTGAGAGCTTAATAGAAAGGAAGAAAACATATGTTTAGAGATTATATCGTAGATTTAATGGGTTATGAAAGAAAAGAAAAAGCGAAAGCCAATCTTGTTATCGGCGCTTTGACAGGTATTTTGGTAGGTGTTGCGGCAGGTTTGTTGGTTGCACCGCAGTCCGGTAAAGAGACTCGTCGTGAGATTAAAAAAGCTGCTGAAAAGGGTTATGACAAAGTAACTGAAACAGGTCAAAAAGTTGCAGATTTTGTTTTGGAAAAAGGTCAGGATGTAGTTTCAAAATTCCAAACAGCAAAAAATAAAGTTGAAGAAAAATTAGAAGAAGATGTAGTAACCGCCGCTGAAAAAGTTCAGGATGTTGCCGACAAAGTTTCTCACAAAGCTGAGGAAATAGCTGAAGACGAAGAAGAAAATTAATAAGTCGGTGATTTTATGGAAAATATGTTATTTTGTGAAGTCACAGTCAATTTAACAGACCTGATCAATGTATTATTAGGTCTTGCGGGAGCAGTTGCCTTAATCTTTTTATCCGTTTTATTCGCAAATTTATCCTCAGCCATAAAGAAACTTAAAAGCATGATGGATGAATTAGCATTACCGATCAGTCAAACGGTGAATCAACTTCCGGAGGTCGTAAAGAAAACGGATCAGAGTTTGGGCGATGTCAACAAAATAACTGAATCAGCCGCCACTACAGTTCCGGAAGTTCTGAATGATTTAAGCGGAGTCACAAAATCTGTCAGCCAGACGGTTCAAACTGTTGCAGACACGGCTACGAATGTAGTCGACGGTGTTGATAACGTGGTTTCCGGAGTCAAAAGCGGTGTAGGGAATTTCGCCAAAAAGGTGGATTTCAGCGGCTTGATTAGTTTAGTCGGTAAAATAACCGGGATATTGGCTTTTATAAAAAAATTTAAAAAGAAAAAGAGCAAAAATAAAAGATAGAATTTTTCTAAAATATCTCAATCATAAAATGCAGAGGGTGAGGCGAGCTTCACTCTCTGTATTTTTTATAAATGATATTTCTGTTAGAATAAGTTGAATAACAGATAGAGGTATCCTTTAACATGGAAAAAGTTGAATTGTCAGAAGTAAAGCAGACAGAACCCAAGTTGAGAAAAAAATTGAGCTCCAAGTCGGATCGATCAATCTATTATCTCGCTTCGTTTTTTATACCGATGGTCGTCATGCTCGCCGCTTATGCGATTCAAACAATATATCCATTTGGCGAAAAGCATATACTGACAATAGATTTATATCATCAATATGCTCCATTATTACGTGAATTAAGAGATAAAATTCTTTCGGGTGATTCATTGTTCTATACATGGACCGGCGGGTTGGGTTTTAATTTCTTTTCCGCCTTTACTTATTATTTGGCGAGTCCTTTTAATCTGTTACTCTTGCTGTTTAAAGAAAGCCAATTATCGGATGCGGTTCTTGTTATTACCCTGCTGAAAATAGCTTTTTCAGGTCTTGGATTTTATATATATGCTTCTCGAAGCTCAAAGCAAAATCAGTGGTTTTATGTCGCAATTTCTTGCTCTTATGCCTTATCCGCGTATTCTCTTGCTTATTCTTGGAACATTATGTGGCTGGATACGATTATTCTGCTGCCCTTATTGATTCTCGGGCTGGAAAAATTGATTAAAGACAAATCTGTTTTCCTTTATATCGTCAGTTTGAGTCTTATATTATTGACCAACTATTATACCGCTTTTTTTGTTTGTATATTTTTAATATTTTATTTCTTCGTCCTGTTTATTAAAATTAGAGATGAAAAACGCAAAACATTGAACCAAGAGAATTATGCTGAGATTATCACAAATAAAACCCCGAAGCGTCATGAATTCTGGGATTCTTTGTTTCGGTTCGGATATAGTTCCATATTGGCCGCGGGGATTTCAGCGGTCACCTTATTGCCCACAATTAAAGCCTTGATGCGCACTTCCGCGTCCGGAGATGTATTCCCGGATGCCTTCAGCTTTTTCGAACCGTTTATCGATTTTTCCAGTCGCCTCTTAACGATGTCATCTTTATCCATTCGGGACGGGATGCCGAACATTTATATTGGATGCATCGTTTTCCTGATACTGCCTTTATTTTTTATCAATAAGAAAATTCCATCCGCCACAAAAATATCTCATGCTTTGTTGATGTTTTTCTTGATATTCAGCATGAATAATAATGTTTTTAACTTTATTTGGCATGGTTTTCATTATCCCAACCAACTTCCATTTCGCAATTCATTTTTGATGGTTTTCCTGCTTTGCAGTATTTCTATCACAGCCTTTAATAATTGGGAATATAAAGCGAATACAAAATGGTACAAAATATTGTTAATCTGGATTATGATCTTTCTGCTTCTGCAAAAAGTGGATCCCGATGTATATGCGATTGAACTTATCCTCGTCAGCGGTCTTTTGATCTTTATTTATACGATGATCTTGAACTCCGGACAGAAGACGGGCAGGAGATTTGTTTCGGGACTGCTGTGTTTCGTTATCGTGATTGAACTGGCGATCAATACGGTTGCCGGTATCAGTTCAATCTCTGAAAATGAATATTACGGTTCTCGTGACGGTTATAAAGCAGGTGCGTATCCTGAAGCGATCGGTAAATTGGTAAATCAGATAAAACAGGAAGATCCTAATTTCAGAGCATCCTTATGGCCTGATAAAACAGTTAATGATCCGATGCTGTACGGCTATCCCGGTATTACTGTATTCGCCTCAACGTACCCCGAAGAACCGGTACAGTTCTTTAAGAAAATCGGCTATGACAATAACGGAATCAACAGTTATCAAAATACCGGTTCAAATATTATTCTCGATTCAATCTTCGGTTTGCACTATAAAATGGTGAATAAAGACCGTGATGAACAGAATTCCTTTTATGATAAGGTCGGAGAAGAAGGGGACGCCATCTTATACAAAAATAAATATGCTTTGCCGATTTTTTATTATGTTCCGCGGCAAATGAATGATCTCCATTTAAGCGATCAGATTTCAAGCATGAATAATCAAAAAAGCTTGATTAAAGCGCTTGGCGGAAATCAGGACATGTTGAGGATTATTGATCCGGAACTGAGCCTCGGTTTGGGCAATCAAGTAACAAATCAGATGAATAACAAATATTCAATCACAAAAGAAGCCGGTTTTAGCGGTTCCAGAATGATCTGTTATGATTTTACAGCTCCGGAGAACGGCTATTATACTTTTTCCTGGCGAAGCACCGGATTGAAATTTGATCAAGTCTATATGAAACGTTCCAACCCGGATATTTTACAGACAGAAGACCGGGAAGAGACTTTTCAAGATGAAAAACAACAATTGAGTCGAAAAGATACTTCTAATTCCGATCTCGGGTATTTTGAAAAGAATGAAAAGGCGAGAATCACCTTTGAATTCGGTTCTAAAAGTTCTGATAACGGGACTTTACAAGTAGAAGCCGCTTTAATTGATGAAAATTTATTTTCCGACTGGATCAGCGGATTAGAAAAATATTCCGTGTCGCCTACATATCATAAGGCAAATCTTTTAACCGCGGAGCTTGAACTTCCTGAGGCAGGATATGCTTTATTCAGCACAACCTACGACAGCGCTTGGAATATTGACGTAAACGGCAGAAAAGCCGACTTTAAGCCGCTGGATAATGCGTTAATTTTAGTTCCGTTGGAGCAGGGGAAAAATTATATCAGATTTCAATTTATTCCTGATGGATTCAGCCTCGGCTTAATCATCAGCGGTATTTCAATTTTGATCATTCTCGCCACGGTCATTAAATCGAGAAAAAACAAGTTGGCTAAGAGTGAAACTCGTTTGAACAGTAAAGCTGAACCGGTGGTCAGGAAAGATCAGAAGCAGTTAAATAAGAAATCTGTAATTTCAGTTGACGCGTCTGAGGGCAGTGAGAAGAAAGAATAATTATCTTCAAACAGAGCATGTTTCATCAGAAAAATCAAAATAAACAACTGTTTGCGAAGAATCAAAATCTTCAGCAAATAGTTGTTTTTTATAATAAGAAAATTAAACAGATTGTGAGTTCACCTAATATATTTCGTTAATTTTATGCAATGCGACAAAATATTCCTCATAATCAACATTTTATTGTTATATGTTGACGGATATTTTACACAAATATATACTTTTGTTGAGTGAGCAATCACTCAATCTTGTTGATGAAGAGGGAGGATGCCTATGATGCGCGATGAAACAGCTTTGGCTGCTATCAATCTACATGCGGTTCTGAGAAATATGGAAGATTTATGTGAAATTGATCCGGAAT
>CAYFVK010000001.1:80170-88500 GCA_964346695.1 uncultured Mageeibacillus sp.
GATCCGGAATTATTAAAAACAGATCGTAAATTTAGCAATGACAGTACGGTGCTTACAGCTTATACGGCGTTTTTCGCTTTATCTCAAATAGCTAATTATGATCATCTGGGCAAAGTGAATGCCGCAAGAGTACCGACCGGCAAAGTTTTAGTAGAAGTTGAAAACGGACCGTCGATCACGATGGATATTTTCAACGGAAAATTTACTACCAGCAAAGGAAAACCCAATAAATTCAACGCGAAGATGTATTTTGATTCAATAGAAACTGCTCAAGGTATATTATCAGGCAGTTTAGATACCTATGCGGCGATGGGCAGCGGAATGATGTCAATTTCCGGCAACATTCCCATGATCGACAATATCAACAAAGTCCTGGAATTAGTTCCGATTTATTTGCAATGAGAGGATTGAATATGAAAACTTATGAATATCCGAAAAGCAGAGATTTATTTGTTAGAGCCAACAAGGTTATTCCGGCCGGTATATATGGGCATTTAGGCCCTTCAGGCGGAGTCATGATTCCGGCGGACGCTTATCCCTATTATGCGGAGAGAGCGAAAGATTCTTATTTCTGGGATGTAGACGGCAATCGTTTTATTGATTTAATGTGCGCTTACGGACCGAATGTTTTAGGTTATAACAATGACAGAATCGACGCCGCTTATAAACAGCAGATGGAAAAAATGAGCACAGTCACTTTGGCCGGGGAATGTATGGTTGATTTGGCTGAACTCATGGTCGACACGATCGCATCTGCCGACTGGGCTTTTTTCTGTAAAAACGGCGGTGACGTGACAAATTTTGCAGGTATGATCTCAAAAGCCGCTACCCATCGCGATAAAATCATTAAATTTGTCGGAGGATATCACGGAGTTCAGGCCTGGATGCAGGCTGAGGGATATCCGGGTATCACCTATAATGATGTTAAAGATATTATTACGATTCCTTTAGGCGATCTGGAAGCATTTGAAAAATGCATGAAAGATAATGCGGAGCAAATAGCGGGCGTGATCACAACGCCGTATTTCCATGGTACGTTTACCCGGAGTTTCTTCCCGGAAAAAGAGTACTGGCAAAGTGTCAGAGAAATTTGCGATCAATATGGAACCTTGTTGATTATCGATGATGTTCGCTGCGGTTTTCGCATGGATGTTCAAGGTTCGGATCATTATCTGGGAATTAAAGCTGATTTGATTTCTTTCTCGAAAGCGATGGCGAATGGTTATGCGATCTCTGCATTATGCGGTCAAAAACAATGGAAAGCTGCCGCTTCAAATGTCTTTTATACAGGGAGCTTCTGGTTATCGCCGGGTCCTATGGCGGCTTCGATCGAGACGATAAAAATGCTGCGGGAATTTGATTCTGTCGGCCTGATGTGCAAATTAGGCTTAGAGCTGCAGCAGAAAATGACGGCTGCCGCCGCACCGTATGATATTCATCTGGAATTTAGCGGTATGCCCAGCATGTTTTATATGAATGTGGCTGATGATCCCGATGATTTCTTAAAGCAGAAATTAGTGGGTGAAATTGTTAAACGCGGAGTTTTCATGACCAGTCATCATAATCATTTTATGAATTGCAGTCTAAAAGAAGAAGACTTGGATTATATTGCCAACGTGACGGAAGATGCTTGCAAATCTTTGAAACAGCAAATGTAAGGAGGAATTCATGGCATTATCAAGAGAAGATCGTATTCGCCTTGAGGAAAAGGCGAATGAATTGAGAAAATTAACGGTAGAGACCGTATATGACGCGCATAGCGGACATTTAGGCGGCTCATTAAGCATGATGGATCTTTGCACCGTGCTGTATTATCAAGTGATGAATTATGATAAAAAAGATCCGAAATGGGAGGACAGAGATCGCTTTGTCATGTCCAAAGGCCATGCCGGTATCGGTTTAGTATCCATATTGGCAGATATCGGTTATTTGGAGAGAGAAGATTTAAAAACGTTCAATTTGACAGGGTCCAAGCTGGGTATTCATCTTGACGCCACAAAAGTCCCGGGTGTGGACGCGTCAACCGGATCTCTGGGCCATGGATTATCGATAGCTTTAGGCATGGCTTTAGCCGCCAGACACTTAAAGAAAGATTATTACGTTTATTGTCTCTTGGGTGATGGTGAATGTGATGAGGGTTCGGTTTGGGAAGCGGCTATGGCAACAAGTAATTTTAATGCCAATAATCTGCTTACTTTTGTTGACCGGAATATGGCCATGATTGACGGGAAGACCGAAGATGTTATGAAATTGGAGCCGTTCGCTGATAAATGGAAAGCATTCGGCTTTGAAACATTAGTTATAGACGGTCACGATCATGTGGCGATTTATGAAGCGATTCAGGCAGCCAAGGCAAATAAAGAAAAACCCACCTGCATAATTCTGAATACCCAAAAAGGCAAAGGGGTCAGTTTCGCCGAAGGCGACTATCGCTGGCATTACGGGGCTATTGACGAGCCTCTGCTTGAAGAAGCATTAAAGAGCCTGACTGAATATCATGAAAACAGAATGAGAGCTATCAAGGAGGGATAAAATGGCATTAAAATATACCAGTATTGATACAACGAAACTGTCCACAGCGGAAGTGTACAGTCAAACATTAAGTGATTTGGCGGAAGATAATGATAAAATTGTTGTTTTAACAGCGGATCTCGCGAAATCAACAAAAGTAGGAACTTTTTTCAATCGTTATCCGGATCGTTCCTATAACGTCGGTATTGCTGAGGCGAATATGATCGGCATTGCGGCCGGCCTCGCTTCTACCGGATTGATTCCGTTTACCTCCACCTTTGCTATCTTTAATTCCTGCCGTGCTTTAGATCAGGTTCATACGGATGTATGCTATCCGAATCTGAATGTTAAAATGATCGGATCACATGCGGGAACTTCTTTCGGTCAGGCGGGCAGCACGCATCATGCCACGGAAGATATCGCCATAATGCGATCGATGGCCAATCTTACAGTGTTGGTTCCGGCTGACGGCATGCAAACGGCTCATGTGGTTGAAGCGGCGGTAGAACATCAGGGACCTGTTTATATCAGGATCAATCGGGGTTTCGATCAAATTGTCTATAGAGAGCCGATAGAGAATTTTCAAATCGGAAAAGCAATCAAATTGCATGAAGGATCAGATATGACTTTCATCGCCTGCGGCTGCTGTGTATTCCAGGCATTACAGGCAGCCAGAGAGCTTGACGCGCAGGGTATCAAGGTCAGGGTATTAGATATGCACACGATCAAGCCGCTGGATAAAGAAGCGGTCTTAGAGGCTATCCACGATACGAGAAGAATTATTACAGTCGAAGACGCAACTGTCATCGGCGGATTAGGCAGCGCAGTAGCAGAAGTGTTGGCCGAATCGGGAAAAGCTTGTGCATTTAAGAGATTGGGTATTCAGGATGTATTCTCACCAATCGGTTTACAGGAAGATTTATTATCTTACCATGGCATTGATACGAACGGAATCATGAAAGCCGCAGGCGAATTATTGAGTATGGATTTTGAAGAAGACGATGATTGGGAAGACGAGGTATAAGTATGGCTCAAAAAAGTGAATCCGTCTATTCTGCAAAAATATTTTTGAATTCGGTTATTCCTTTACTAAAAGTCATCGCTCAGGATCCGATTATGGCAGATAAAGTCAAAGGGAAAACCGGTGTTCTGCAGATCGGCGTTATGAACGGTCAGGAAAAATGGGCAACCCACTTGGATTTTCAACAAAATGATATTCAGGTTTCTTTGACGGTGCATGAACAGCCGGATGTAGAGCTGTTATTTCCTAATCTTGAGCATTTTAACGCGTTTTTTAAAGGTCAAACCAAAAAACTTCCAAAGATCAAGGGCTTTAAACATCTCGGTTTTTTAATTCTAAGTTTTCGATTATTATTAAAAATGGCTGATTTACTGCAGGCGAAAGAACCGCCTCAGGACGAGAAAACAAAAGCTCTGATCGTTAAGTTATTCCTTTACTTGCTCAGTTCCGGTATCAGTACATTGAATAAATTGGGACATCCGGAAGTTGTCAATTGGAGCAAGATGAGCCCTGACCGGGTCTATGCCTGGTGTGTTGATACGCATCCTGAAATCGGAGCGTATATTCGGGTTAAAGCCGGCAAAACCAGAGCGGCGAGAGGCATGTATAAACGTTCGCAACCGTTCTTTACAATGCGTTTCGTGGATTTGGATACCGCACTCGCCATATTGCTGCAAACCGGAGACCTGCTGCAGCTGACCATGGAGCAAAAACTGGTCATGGAAGGCGCTCCTGAGTTCGGCGCGGAAATCGGGGATCACATGATGCTGGTAGGAAAGTATGCTCAAGCTTAGTCAAACGGAAAAAAGAAATCGTATTCTTGAATCGGCTATTCACGAAATAGCCGTTCAGGGATACAATGCCGCCAATGTTAATATTATCGCAAAAAAAGCGAATGTCAGCATTGGAACTTTATACAATTATTTTCATTCAAAACAGGATTTATTGATTTCAATTATTGGAATCGGCAAAGAATTATTAAATGATGTATTGGAAACTGTCAAAAGCGAAATTGTGGAGGGAGAGTCTTTTTTCAGTATTTTAGAAAAGCTCTTTCGCATTACCATAACATTTAGTGAAAAGTATTCTGAGTTATCTTTGATCTACCTTGATTTAAGCACTGAAAAATTCAGTGAAATCGCCAGTCAATTATCCAATGACCTGGAAAGAAACTTTATCGAATTCTATAAAAATATTATTACTTATGGCAAAGATAGATCGGAACTTCCTTCAGATTTGGATTTTAATCTGACGGCTTATTTTTTAGATAATTTAGTAATCATGCTGCAATTCGCTTATTCCTCCGATTATCATAAAGAACGCATTTGCGCCTATTTAGGCGAAGATCTGTTCAATGATAAAAATCAATTAAGCCGAAAATTGTCAGAATACTGTGAGAAACTATTATGCAGAAAAGGTTAGTATGATGGAGCAAGTACAACAAAATCAAAAGACAATTATCAAAGAGGCAAAACAGAAAGCCGATCATTTTTTCGGCTCTGAAAAAACTTTTTCATATCATTTTCGTATGGAACAGTTGAATAACTTTCAAGCGACCATTTTAAAGCATACAAAAGATATTGAACAAGCTCTAAAAGCTGATCTGAATAAATCGGAATTTGAAAGTTATATGTGTGAGACCGGTCTGGTTTTAGATGAAATTAAATACCTGAAAAAACATTTGAAAAAATGGATGAAGCCTGTCAGGAAAATTGCCGGAATCACACAGCAGCCGGGGTATTTAAAAGTCCATTATAATCCCTATGGAACAGTCTTAATAATGTCCCCCTGGAATTATCCTATCCTGTTAACGCTCAGCCCTGTCGCCGGCGCTATTGCGGCAGGCAATACCTGCGTTATCAAACCTTCCGCGTATGCGCCGCATACGGCAAACATGATCAGGACTATTTGTCAGGAGGCATTTCCGGAAGGTTTATGCGAGGTCATATTAGGTGGCAGGACAGAGAATCAGGCCCTGCTGGAAGAAAATTTTGATTACATCTTTTTTACCGGCAGCCCGACTGTCGGTAAATTAGTCATGAAACACGCAGCCGATACATTAACTCCGCTGACATTGGAATTAGGCGGCAAATCCCCCTGTATTATTGACACGAACGTCGATTTGAAACAAGTTGCAAAAAGATTGGCCTTCGCCAAGTTCATCAACGCAGGTCAGACTTGTGTAGCGCCTGATTATGTGCTCGCAGTGGATTCGATTAAGAATGAGTTTATCAGCTGCCTGTCTGAAGAATTTTCCGATATATGTAAAGACAGTGAATATTTCAGAACGAATTTTCCTTCAATTATCAATGAAAAACATTTCGACCGCTTGTCCCATATACTGAATGAAACCCCGCCAACGATCGGGGGAAAACTGCATCCCGAATCAAGACAGATAGAACCTGCTTTAATAATCGATCCGGCATTAGATTCCGAAGTGATGACAGAGGAGATCTTCGGGCCTGTTCTGCCTGTTCTTTCTGTTTCTTCCTGGCAAGATGCTGCGGCATTTATTAAAGAAAGACCGCATCCTTTAGCTCTTTATCTATTTACGAACAGTAAAGAAGTGATGTCTTATTATGAAGATAAGGTTTTATTCGGCGGCGGCTGTATCAATGATGCCTTGATCCATTTATCTTCGCCCAAAGCTCCTTTTGGCGGAGTAGGCAATAGCGGTATGGGACAATACCATGGCAGAGATAGTTTTATCACCTTCTCCCATCCGAAAACGATTGTAAAAAAGGCATGGTTCGGAGATTTGGCCTTAAGATATCATCCCTATACCGAAAAGAAAAATTCTTTCCTCAGAAAAATTCTGGGTTAGGATCCGGGTTAGGAAATTTATTTTCTACTAAGTATAAAATTTTTACAACTTCGCAATTATATATAAATTATAATCATCAACTGGAGTTGTAATATGAAAGAATTCAGCGGAAAAGTTGCTCTTGTTACAGGAGCGGGAAACGGTTTTGGGAAAGCATTTGCGATAGAAGCTGCCAGACGCGGCATGAAAGTTGCTTTGGTAGATATTGATGAAAACGATGTTTTTGGAGTAAAAGTTCTTCTCAGACAGCGCGGTGTAAGCGATGTGATGACGGTTACGGCAGATCTTTCAGATTTTAACGAAGTAAAAAGAGCCGTAAAAGAAGTCATGGATAAATTCGGCAGAATAGATGTTTTGTTCAATAATGCCGGAGTCAGCCCGCTGGGTGATGTGATCAACATGCCGGTAGTAGACTATGAATGGACTTTAGCTGTCAATACTTATGGTCATTTTTATATGCTGTCGCAAGTTCTGCCGATTATGATTAAGCAAGGCACATCTGCTTACGTTATGGAAGTTGCGTCTTCAGCAGGCGTTCAGCCGGGATCTGCGAACGGGGTGGCTTATTGTGCAAGTAAACATGCTACATTGGCTTTAGCGGAAGATTTAAAAGCATTCTTGAAAATGTATAAATACGACAATATCGGAGTATCCGTATTCTGTCCCGGATTCATTCAGACAGATCTCTACCACTTCGAGCGCCATCGCCCTGAAAGATTCAAGGATATCGATAATCAATTCTATAAATCGGATTTGTATAAAGTCTTGATGAAATTCGCCAGCGCATCTCTGCAAACAGGCATGCCGATAGATAATGTCGGATTTAGGCTGTTTAAGGCGATTGAAGATGAGCAAATGTACGTCCAAACTCATACTAAGTATTTAAAAGAAATAGAAATGCGCCATCGAAATATTGAAAAAGACTTCGCCATCAAAGATGAAATGGAAGTTACGGAAAACTATGAAGGCAAAGTTGCTTTAATAACGGGAGCGGCACATGGATTTGGCCAGGCTTTCACCAGAGAAGCGGCTAAAAGGGGAATGAAGCTTGCTTTAGTCGATATTGATGAAGAAGCTCTGAACCAATTGACTGCTGAGCTGAAAGAGAGCGGGGCTATTGCAAAAGCTATTCCAACCGATGTTTCTTTGTATGAAGAAGTCAAGAAGAGTGTAGAAACCACCATGCAAGAATACGGCAGGATTGATGTTCTGTTTAATAATGCGGGAGTTGCTACCACCGGTGATATCGTTCATACCAATCAAAATGACTGGGATTGGGTTCTGGGCGTTAATTTGTTAGGTCAAACTTATTATTACAAAGAAGTTCTGCCGATTATGATCAAACAAAAAACCAAAGCCAATATC
Organism: uncultured Mageeibacillus sp.; assembly: GCA_964346695.1. Classification (GTDB taxonomy): domain Bacteria; phylum Bacillota; class Clostridia; order Saccharofermentanales; family DTU023; genus UBA5436. The sequence continues at coordinate 87,892 of CAYFVK010000001.1, forward strand.
ATCTCAACTGCATCCGTTGCCGGTCTGCAGCCGGGAGTCGGAATCAACCCGTCTTATTCAGTATCGAAAAACGGTATGATCGCGGTTTCAGAATGTGTTAAAGACCAACTTGAGAGATATGGATTTGACTATATCAAACTTGCCATTTTCTGTCCGGGCTTTATTCAAACCAATCTATATAATTCCAATCACTATAGACCGAAAAGATTTGCTCAGACCAACGACCCTGAACACTATGAAACAGAAATATACAAAGGTTCTCAAGAGAGATTTAAGCAGTTTATCGTCACAGGACTTCCGCTGGACGGCGTCGGCGAAAGATTATTTGCCGCAATGGAAGATGATAAGACCTATATTATCACGCATAAGGAATTCCTGAACGAAGTAAAGGCAAGACATAAAGCGATAGAAGATGACAGCTATGCGGAATTAACTTATCTGAACATCGAAGATAAAATGTATTAGGAATATCTATCTGATAAAAAATCCGTGATAGATTGAATAAGCTGATAAAGTCAGGCTGAAAGCCGGAGATACGTTTAACTACTACAAACAGGAAGTTGTATCTCCAGAACCGACAAACCCAACAGAAACTTCGGAACCGACAGA
>CAYFVK010000001.1:88600-142140 GCA_964346695.1 uncultured Mageeibacillus sp.
CTTCGGAACCGACAGATACAACAAAGCCCATGGATACAGCTAAACCGACAGAAACAACTAAGCCGACTGAGTCTAAAACTGAACAAAAAACAGAACAGAAGTCTGAGAAATCAGAATCAAATGTTCCATCAACCGGAGAAACAATGGCTTCTAATTTACTCCCGTTAGCATTGTCATTTGCAGGTGGATCTTTGCTGATTCTTAGAAAAAAGAAAAGCAAAGAAGATGAAGAATAATGAAAGTTAAAAGAGGGTTCATGACAGGATTGTGAAAACAGATAAAACGTTTGTAAGCGATCCCGGCTGATCTATTTTCTCTCTAACTATAACATCTTTATCAAACTCACCCGCGGGTAGCTATTATCAGCTGACGCGGGTGTTTTAATTACAACTTCGTTCAGGTTGTGTTCAGCTTAATCTAAAATAATAAGTACTGAGGATTTTATTTCGAAATTTTTGGTTATTAAATCAATGCGAATTATTCATATGGAAAAGTTTAATCATCAAGTTTTTGCGCTTTTTGCTATAATGACATTCGAAAATTAGAGATTGGAGATCACTTATGTGTGGTATTGTCGGATATATCGGGAAAAAGAAAGCAGCTCCCATTTTATTGGACGGCTTAGAGAGATTGGCCTATCGAGGTTATGACTCCGCAGGCTTAGCGGTACGCAATGATAAGGACAATATTGAGATTGTAAAAGCCAAGGGGAAATTAGATAATCTGAAAAATAAAACGAATCAGGGCAAAGCGGTTCAAGGTAATTGCGGCATCGGTCATACTCGTTGGGCGACACATGGCGAGCCTTCCGAAATTAACGCTCATCCCCATCACAGTAATAACTCGTCAATCGTTGCCGTTCATAATGGAATCATTGAAAATGAAAACGAAATCAAAGAATTTTTAACAACAAAAGGTTATCATTTCTATTCCGACACCGACACAGAGGTCGCAGTAAATTTAATCGATTTCTACTATCAAGACACGGATCCCATTAAAGCATTAAATCGTGCGATGTTTCGAATCCGCGGCTCTTATGCCTTAGCAGTCCTGTTTAAAGATTTTCCGGGTGAAATCTATGTAGCGCGAAAAGACAGTCCGATGATCATCGGCATTACAGAAAACGAATCGTATCTCGCTTCGGATGTACCGGCAATTCTGAAATATACCAGACAAGTCTATTATATCGGCGATTTAGAAATCGGCAGATTAAAAGCAGGTGAGGTGTCTTTCTATAATATAGACGGGGAACCGATCGAAAAGAATTTAACGCAAATTAATTGGGATGCCGAAGCCGCGGAAAAAGGCGGTTTTGAGCATTTCATGATGAAAGAGATTCATGAACAGCCGAAAGCGGTATCGGATACATTGCAATCAATCATTAAGGATGGAAAAATTGATCTTTCCGCTGCCGGATTGACAGAGGAAGATATAAAAGAAATCAGTCAGGTCTATATCGTCGCCTGCGGGTCGGCTTATCATGTCGGCGTCACGACACAGTATGTGATGGAGGATTTGGCGCAGATTCCGGTTCGTGTTGAACTTGCCTCCGAATTTCGATATAGAAAACCTCTGTTAGACCCGAAAGGTCTTGTGATTATAATCAGTCAATCAGGTGAAACGGCGGACAGTTTGGCAGCTCTGCGCGAAGCTAAGCGTCAGAAAATCAATACCCTGGCTATTGTCAACGTAATAGGCTCTACAATCGCCAGAGAAGCTGATCATGTTCTATTTACCTTAGCAGGTCCGGAAATCGCTGTAGCGACAACTAAAGCCTATAGCGCACAATTAATCGCCGCCTATACAATTGCTATTCAATTTGCTAATGTTCGTCGGACGATAAATTCAGATAAATATCAAGAATTAATTGAGGAATTAAAGACATTGCCCGATAAAATAGAAAGAATTCTCCAAGATAAAGAGCGTATACAATGGTTCGCAGCCAAACAGGCATCCGCTAAAGATATATTTTTTATCGGCAGAGGTTTGGACTATGCAATTTGTCTTGAGGGCAGCTTGAAAATGAAAGAAATCAGTTATATTCATTCTGACGCCTATGCCGCAGGTGAGATTAAGCATGGTGCAATTAGTCTATTGGAAGAGAATACCTTGGTGATCGGCGTGCTTACTCAACAGAATCTTTATGAAAAAACGGGCAGCAATATGGCAGAATGCAAGAGCCGCGGAGCCTATCTCATGGGATTAACGAATAATGGAAATTATAACATTGAAGATATTGCCGGCTTCGTCGTATATATTCCGCAGACCGACCGGCATTTTACGACTTCTTTAGCCATTGTGCCATTGCAATTGATGAGCTATTATGTTTCCGTCGCCAGAGGTCTGGATGTTGATAAACCGCGCAATTTGGCGAAAAGCGTTACTGTTGAATAATATTTTTTATGCTTGCTCAATGAAATTTTTTACCGGGCAGTGAACTAAACAGAATCGGATTTTTTGAACTTGAATATTGCTAATTGTCGGAAAAAATTTGCTGAGAATAAAAAATTGGGGCAAGGTAATTAATTTTATAAATTGACATTAAAATATAACTTTGTTATATTTGTTGAGTAATTCGCCGGAGTGTCGGAATCGGCAGACGAGATAGACTCAAAATCTGTTGTCCGCAAGGGCGTATGGGTTCAAGTCCCATCTCCGGCACCATTTTTTTATTTAGGGGAGTGGCTCAATGGTAGAGCAACGGTCTCCAAAACCGTCGGTTGCGGGTTCAACTCCTGTCTCCCCTGCCAGTATTCAGCCTCTGTGATCGGATATCGCAGGGGTTTTTGTTTGTTAATATTCCGATGGATGGTTACAAAAATTAAGATGGAATAAATAAACGGACTCTATTTTTTATAAATAATAATTTTGTCCTTTGACTGTAATCTTATTGTAATATACCGATAATTGTTCACATCAGTTTTATGGTTCTAATTTGATCATTCATATATAATGTAGATTATTAAGTGAGAAAGTGAATCAATATGCTCTTACTATATTTTTTAATTTTAATAACGGATCTGTTTTTAATCTTCTACGGTAATTTGAGTTTCTGGATCGGGTTTCCTGTTTTTTTATTTTCTATGTTCACAATATTTATTCATTTTTATCGCTTCCTCAAAACAAATTATAAAATCAATCAGCTGAAGCGTAAGACAAAAGCCAAATGGCTGGGTGAATTATCTCTGATCAGCGGATTTGATTTAGTTCCTAATCAAGATATCTTTCTTGCGTTAACCAGAAGAGATAATTTAGTATTCATTGCCGAGCAGAATGAAATTATCGTCAAGCTAAATGATGTAGAAGGAATATTAATCACTAAAGGACAAAACCTGCAGAACGCCTCTGATGATTACCTGAAAAAATTGCTAAATCGTAATTCAGCCACAAAGGACTTTGACTATATACGCAGTTTAATCAGTAAAAATAAATATTATCAAAAAAGAACGATTGTTATTTTTTCATTAGAAAATAAAGATAATAAAAATATTCGCTGGTCAAGAGATCTGGTAATGCTTCTGATAAATCAGGGGAATAAGAATTTTCAGCAATTCCTAAAAAGACCTGAAGTACGAAAAAAAGTCGGATTTCTGAACAAATCCGATAAATTAAAGACCAGCCATCGAGTAGAAAGGGAAATATGAGCATTTACGCCTCCAATTTCAGAGAATTATGTTCTCGGATCGAACAAAATATAAATAAAGTCATGATCGGCAAACAGAATGTCGTAGAGAATCTTTTAATCGCCTTATCCGCGAGCGGGCATGTATTAATAGAAGATGTGCCGGGAATAGGAAAAACAACCCTGGTCTCCGCACTGGCAAAATCATTGAGCTTATCCTTCAAAAGAATTCAATTTACGCCGGATTTAATGCCTTCTGATGTGACCGGATTTAACCTTTATAATCAAAAAACAGGCGAATTTGAATTTCAACCGGGAGCGGTAATGAGCCAGATTGTTCTGGCAGATGAAATCAACAGAACCTCGCCCAAAACCCAATCCGCTCTGCTCGAGGCCATGCAGGAAAATCAAGTGACGGTGGACGGCGTCTCCTATGCTTTGCCGCAGCCTTTTATCGTGCTGGCAACTCAAAACCCGATTGATCATGTCGGTACTTATCCTTTGCCGGAAGCTCAATTGGATCGTTTTATGCTGAAAATAGATCTTGGCTATCCGACCATTGAGCAGGAAATTCAAATTCTTGATCTGTACTCCAATGATTTTGATTTGCCGGAATTGGATAAGGTGGCTGACAGTAAGGATGTAATGTGGATGCGCCAGCAGGTGCAGATGGTTCATTGCGCCAAATCCGTCAAAAGATATATCAGCGAGATAACAGCCGCGACAAGGAGACATCCGGATATCAAACTGGGAGCCAGTCCGAGAGCGTCCCGCATGTTAATGCAGGCTGCTAAAAGTCGCGCTCTGATTAAAGGCAGAGAGTATGTTCGACCGGATGATGTACAGGCTCTGGCATTATCAGTTTTATCGCATCGAATCAGTATAACCTCTGAAAGTCGTTTGAAGAGAATAACCGCGGAAGATGCCATTCATTCCGTGTTGCAACAAATACCAGTACCGGAGAAATAAGCATGCCGCGCTACAGATCCGCTCTATGGTTTTTGGCTGTAATAGCTTGTTTTATAGCAAATCAATTAATTGAACATAAATTCATCATGATTTTTATGTTGTTTTTATTGTTGTTGCCCATATTTTCATTTCTCTATACATTCTGGTTAAGAAGAAAATTGAAGATTCGCTTTGAGCCTGTTTCTGAATATATCAAAAGGGGAGAAGATGCGGTTTGGTATGTTTATTTGGAAAACAACAGCAGAATCCAAACCTTGTCTTTACGTTTAATGCTCAGGGCAAATTCATTGTTTTACGATCAAAGTCAAATTCGATCCACTCATCTGATCGCGCAGCATTCAAGCGAAATCGTTCGCATCACCGCCAAACCGTTTCATTCGGGTCCTTTCAGCTTGTACGGACTTTCCATCTCATTAAATGATATTTTCGGTTTTTTCAGGATAAAAGTATTTGGCGCTAATAATTTGAACGTACCTAATATTTACGTTTTGCCTTTAATGGATTCCTCAGCGGATTACAAGTCATATTTGCAGCATCAATTAGAATCGGGAGAGTTTCCGGCAGGTAAAAGCCAAGTACTTTTAGACGAAATCGACCGTTTCAGAAATATGATGTCCGGCGATTCCTTAAAATTAATTCACTGGAAATTATCCGCCAGAATGCAGGAATGGATTGTAAAAGAATTCGATAAAGAAGATGACAGGTCGGTTACAGTTCTGCTGAATCTTCCTGAGTTAGATGATAAATCTTTAAGTAAAGAGTATCATCGTTTAGGCAAGATCAGAGATTTTATGCTGGATCATACATATACAGCCATTCAGATTTTTTTAAGTTTCGGAGCCACTGTACGATTAAAAACCTATCAACCGGAACTTTTGATTGAAGAAGCCGATAATCTGAATGAATCCGAGCTGTTGAGAAAACAATTAGCTTATATTCCGCATCTCAGTGTGATCTCCTTTGCTGATCAGCTGCATGATGAATTGATCGGAAATGAACACAATATTATCTATATTGCGACAGACGAGCTTAATTCCTCTCTGGTTACGGAATTAAGGTCACTCAGAGCTGTATCGGGCGGAATCCTGTTAGTCTATGTTTCCGACAGTCAGAGCTCGGATGAGGAAGTTAAAATATATATCAGTCAATTAGAACAGGCAGATATAATCGTTGAAATAGCCAATTCGAATAAGATAAATGCTTATGACTCATGAAATCGCCAAAATTGAAAAACTGAGAAAAAAAGGTCAAACAGAAAAGATTGATGTTCAATCATTTCTGAAATTATTAATTGATTCTTTGATTTACTCCGGGATTGCTTTTCTGTTTTCCTGTATTTGGTTTGTGGAGGCAAATAGAGCTTTGCAACTTCATTATTCCGCGACCTATATGTGGCAGGTTAAAATTCTGATCACACTCGCTTTGCTACTAATTGTAAATTTCCCTAAATATGTCGGATTGCCGGCATTGGGGATAACAATTCTTTCGACATTTGTAGGTTATATTTTCCCAAATAGCTTCCTTGGCTCATTTTATCAAGGCGTTAAATTTCATTTAAGTGAAATAATCCACTCTTTTGTCTGGATTTTTTCTTATAACAAGTCGGCTATGCCTTCATCTTTCCCGGTCTATCTGGCTGTTTTTTCTATTCTGATCGCTTTGTTATTAATCTATGTGAAACCGGTTCCTATCCTTTTATCAATTTTCTGGCTCATTCCTTATGTATCAATTTCCGCTTATAAAACAGCGGAAATCTCTTTGCTGAACCTGTTTATCGGTTTATTTTGTATCGCCGTTACATTCACCAGACAAAGCAGTTTCAGCGGTAAATGGCGCAAGATTTGGCAGATACCTCCACTTGCCTTAATCGCGATCTTATTGGTTTGCTTGTTTTTCCTGCAGAATCTTTTGCCTGCGGATTTATTTTTTAACACGAAATTAAATCGCTATTTGGATGAGCTGATAAAATCCAAACAAAATATGCCGGATACTGTGAAATATTATGAGTTCAGCATCAAAGACGCGGGTTTCTATCCGCAAAATGCTCATCTTGGCGGGCCTGTCGAAAAGAAGAATTTACCTTTTATGTATGTGACCGGACCGGGGCAAAGTTTTTATCTGAGAGGTACCGTATTTAATGAATTTGAACAGAACATCTGGTATGCATCAAATATGGATATCAACTATCTATTTTACAATGAGGCACCTATCAGACAGCAGAAGGAGGCTTTTCAATACAGAGAAAGCCTGAATCTGTCGGATGAAATATTCCAGCATTATTTTAAAGATGCGTCAATCAACATTTCACCCGTATATCAACCGATTCAAGCCATTTTTCACGGCGGAAAACCGGAACAGATTTTAAATAATATTCAGTCCGAAACTCCGACAACCGGTCAAACAACAGCGACTGATGCTGAGAACAGCCCGACAGATAATATTTCATTTTATTTTAACCCGGACGGGCAAATTTACGCTTCGGATGAAATAAAAGTTCCGGGATATACTGTCAAGGGTCAGATCAACACCTTGGCAGGCAATGATGATTATCTGAATTTAATCATTAAAGATTATTATTCGGAAAAAATCAGCTTTGCTTCCCGGACCATGAAAAACAATAAAAATTATCGATCTTTTCTGGAAAATACAGAGCCTGCATTAGCGGAAATCGTCTATCAGAAAGACGCAGATAAAGCTTTGCAGCTAAAAAATATCGTGATGTATTTAAAAACAAATTATGTTTATAATCTGAATGTTTCAGAAATACCTGAAAGCGTGGATTTATTTGAACATTTTATTTCAACGCGAAATGGCTACTGTACCTATTTTGCTACAGCGCTCACGATCTTGCTCCGGGAAGCGGGTTTTGAAGCCAGATACATAGAAGGTTTTCTGGTACCGGGTATTCAAGACAGAGGATTGCCCGGTGAATATTATAAAAGACTGGTCAGTTCGGATCAGGCTCATGCCTGGACCGAGGTCAAAGTAAATGAGCTGGGTTACATTCCGCTTGATGCCACCCCTAATTCAGGCTTAAATGATTTATTAAGGGATCAGCAAAAAGAAGATGAACTGCGTGCGGAATTGCCCGAAACAACGCCGACTGAGACATTGCCGAGCAAATCGCAGATAACTCTTCCGACTACTACTAAAAACACGATAAAACCGGATGGAAAAACCGATCGTCCCGATCAAAATAAGTTAAATAATAATTTAACCAAAATTATTTTGCCGATCTTTTCGATTTTGTTCCTGATCGGATTGATCATCTTATATATACTTTGGCGTAAAAATTTATTGCGCAATAAACATGACAGAGAATGGCTGTTTAAAAAATTCGATCGGGATATTTATGCCGTAATCACTTATATTTGGCTGGATATGAAATATTTGTATGAATTGCAAAACCGGAGTTTCGATAATAGTGATACGATATTAAAGATTATTGTCCATATGGCTGAGCAATTTAATTTTGACAGAACCAAGGCCCATAGAGCTTATCTGGCTATTGACTGCGTTTTTTACGCGGAGAAGAACCCTGAGGAAGATGAAATTCAATGCTTGCTGGAGATGTATGCGGCTGCTGAACATACAACCAGACAAAATTTGAATCAAGTTAAATGGTTTTTTAGAAGATTTCTGTTTGCTAAAGAACCGCGATTTTGAGATGGACTATTTCTGTTATATAATAAAACATTCAGAATATTTTAATAATTAAGGGAAGAGAATGTACAAGACTTTAGATAATCAAATAGATAAATCAGATACTAAAATCGAGTCGCAACAGCCTTATTTCAAAAGTCTGCAATCGTATGTGGAACAATGGACGCTGGAGAAAGGGAATAAACCCACTTATTTCATTCAAACGTTCGGCTGCCAGCAAAATGAAAACGACAGCGAGATTATCTCCGGTATTCTTGATACTTGCGGTTTTATTTCTGTTCCGGATTATGAAAAAGCGGATATCTCAATCATCAATACCTGCAGTATCAGGGAGAATGCAGATACGAGATTGTTCGGTCATCTGGGTATATTAAAAACACTGCACAGTCTAAATAATGATCGACTGACCTTACTTTGCGGCTGTATGATGACTCAGAAACAGCATATTGAAAAAATCAAGAAGAGTTTTTCCTTCGTCAATTTGATTTTCGGCCCTCATGATATTTATCGTTTGCCGCAGCTTTTATGGGACAGTATAGGGAAAAATGAAAAACTGATTGCCGTATCGAAGGTAAATCGTATGGTTGAACAGGAACATTTGCCGGTTACCCGCTCCAGAAAGTTTCGTGCGCTGGTTTCGATCATGTATGGCTGTGATAATTTTTGTACGTTCTGCATTGTCCCTTATACCAGAGGCAGAGAAATCAGCCGTTCCTTCAAGGCGATCTATGAGGAAATCACAGAGCTTGTAAATGAGGGTTATACGGAAGTGATGCTGCTCGGTCAAAATGTAAATGCCTGGGGCAAGGATCTTCGCGGCAAAACAGAAGGTCCTCAGAATTTTGCTCAATTATTGGAAGCGATTGCCCAATTTAAGGAATTAAAGAGGATTCGTTATATGAGTCCGAATCCGAGAGATATCGATCAGGAATTAATTGATATTATCGGGAAATATAAAAATATTGAACCGCATATGCATTTGCCTTTGCAATCAGGTTCCGACGCCATATTAAAAAAAATGGGCCGCCGCCACAATCGCGAACGCTATTTGGACATCGTGAACAAACTTAAACTGGCCAGACCGGAAATAAGTATCACGACAGATATTATCGTAGGGTTTCCCGGAGAAACAGAGGAAGATTTTGAAGATACGTTGGATTTGATGAGAAAAGTCGAATTTGACAGTGCCTTTACCTTTATCTATTCACCCAGAGAGGGGACACCGGCTGCTAAATATAAGGATCAGATTGAGCAGGATATCGTGATGGACCGCTTCAATCGGTTAGTTGAACTGCAAAACGCACATAGCTTAAAAGCGAATCAAGCAGTGATCGGAAAGACTGAAGAAGTTTTATTGGAGGGTGTGAGCCATGGCGACAATAAAATCCTGAGCGGCAGAACGGCAGATTTTAAATTAATTAATCTCTCCATTCCCGATAATATTATGAACCGTTTGCCGAGTGACGCTTTTGAGGAATCCGGATTTAACGGTGATTTTTTTGAAGGAAAATATTGTCAGGTTAAATTATTGAAAGCAAAAACTTTTTCTATTGAGGGAGAAATGGTGACCTTAGATGCTGACCTTTGATCAAGTTGATATCGAAAATCTTACTCCCATGATGCAGCAGTATTTGACAGAAAAAGAAAAGCGTCCGGACTGCTTGATATTTTTTCGTCTGGGCGATTTTTACGAGTTGTTTTTCGACGATGCGATAGTCGCTTCAAGGGAACTGGAATTGACATTGACCGGCAAAGATTGCGGCTTGTCCGAACGTGCTCCGATGTGCGGAGTTCCGCATCATGCAGCAGATAATTATATATTGCGTCTGGTAAAAAAAGGCTTCAAGGTTGCCATCGTTGAACAAGTTGAGGATCCGGCTCAAGCCAAGGGTCTGGTAAAACGGGAAGTTATTAAAATCGTCACCCCCGGAACATTAACGGATCAAGGTTACTTAGATGAAAAAAAATATTCTTTTATAGCCTCTATTTTTATGAAAGATCAATATTATGGACTTGCCGTATGCGACATATCGACCGGTTTCTTTGAAACTTGTGAAATAAATCATGGCGTTACGAATAACAAGTTAATCGACGAAATCGCGAGATATAAACCGTCCGAGATTCTATGTAATAACGACTTTGCCTCAACTGAAACATGTAAGCACATTTTGGAAGACGTTGAATTGACGCTGACAGTACAACCTGACAGCACTTTTCAAATATCCGCAATTGAAAGATATTCAGAATTCATGGAGCTTACAGGTGAATATAGTCTGTGGGCGGCAGCATCTGCCTGCTTATTAGCTTATATCGAAAATACTCAATTTCGCTTGCCGAAAGAAATTAAGAATATTAAGCCCTATAAATTAGATGAATTCATGTTGTTGGATCAAAATGCCAGAAGAAATCTTGAATTAACCGAAACCATTAGGGAACGCAAACGAAAAGGCTCGCTTCTCTGGGCTATCGACAAAACCGCGACAGGCATGGGATCGAGATTATTAAGATATTGGATTGAACAGCCTTTGCTCGATCTCGATTTAATTCAGAAACGGCAAAATGCGATCGCCTATTTTTTGGATCATTTTATCGAAAGACAGGAAATTATCGCTTTATTGAAAAACCTTTACGATCTGGAACGCTTGAGCGGCAGAATTGCTTTAGGTCAAGTCAATGCCCGTGATTTATATGCTTTAATTGATATTTTAGAAAGAATTAAACCGTTAAAAGATATTCTTGGCGGCGTGGGCGATCCGTATTTGACCGAACTGGAACAAAATTTATCCGTACTGCCTGATCTGATCTCCTTACTAAAAGCATCACTGCGGGAAAATCCTCCTCTCAGCTTAAAAGATGGAGGAATTATTAAAGAAGGCTATCATGAGTTGGTTGATAAATACCGTGACGCCGCAATCAATGGCAAAAACTGGATTCTTGAACTGGAAAAAAAAGAACGTGAAAAAACCGGTATTAAATCACTGAAAGTCGGTTATAATCGTATTTTCGGCTATTATATCGATGTTCGAAAAACGAATCTCGATCTGGTTCCGGATTCTTATATCAGAAGGCAAACTTTAACGAATTCCGAGCGTTATATTACCGAAGAGTTAAAGCAGATGGAAAATGAAATTTTAGGTTCTGAGCAAAAATTAATTGCTTTAGAATATAAACTTTTTTTGGAAATCAGAGACGAGGTCACATCTCAGGTTCTGTCTTTAAAAAATAACGCGAGTGTAATAGCCCAATTAGATGTTCTTTGCTCTTTGGCAGCACTTGCTGAAAAAGAGAATTACTGCAAGCCGATCGTCAATTATGATGATCAGTTGATCATTCAGGGAGGTCGTCATCCGGTTGTTGAAAAATCGCTCCCCGGCGGCAGCTTTGTTCCGAATAACACAGAACTGAACGGCACAGACAAGAAAATCATGATTTTAACGGGCCCGAATATGTCCGGTAAATCAACCTATATGCGCCAAGTCGCATTAATCGTCTTATTAGCTCAAATCGGCAGTTTTATCCCTGCAGAATCAGCTCGAATCGGGATTGTCGATCGTATATTTACCAGAGTCGGAGCCTCAGATGATTTAGCTTCAGGACAATCTACATTTATGGTTGAAATGAACGAAGTTGCTCAGATTATGCGCAATGCTACCAGAAAAAGTCTGCTGATATTAGATGAAATCGGTCGGGGAACAAGTACCTACGACGGCTTATCGATTGCCTGGTCGGTCGTTGAGCATATCGTTGATCCAAATTATATCAGCGCCAGAACTCTGTTCGCGACGCATTATCATGAATTGACTGATCTGGCTGATTCCACTCAAGGGATTTTCAATTGTCATATTTCAGCGACAAACAAGGAAGAAGGTATTGTTTTTCTCCATCAAATTAAAGAGGGGAGCGCAGGGGAGAGCTATGGTATTGAGGTAGCGGAGCTGGCCGGAGTACCTGACACAGTCGTCAACCGGGCAAGAGAAATATTGCATCAATTGGAAAAAGATAATCACGGCAAACGTTTAACGATTAAAAAAACCGCCAGACCGTTAGATGGTCAGGTTGATCTTTTTTCTGCCGCACAAAACTTTAATCAAAGTGTCAAAGTTGTAGAACATTTGAAAAATATTGATATGGATTATGTCAGTCCGGTCGACGCCAGAAAAATCCTGGAAGAATTAATCGCGGAAGCAAAAGGAAAAATATAAAAGGTTCAGTATATGATACAAGTATTAGATACCCTGACAGCTAACGGAATTGCTGCCGGAGAGGTAATTGAAAGACCCGCTTCGGTCGTAAAGGAATTGATCGAAAATTCTCTGGACGCGGGTGCTTCGATTATTCATTGCCGAATCGAGCAGGGCGGCATAAAAAAAATCGTAATTACGGATAATGGCATCGGCATGACAAAAGAGGATGCCCAAATTGCTTTTCAAAGACATGCCACCTCAAAATTACATAAATTATCTGATTTGGACAGCTTGACAACCATGGGCTTTCGCGGCGAGGCTTTAGCTAGTATCGCCGCGGTATCCAATATCTGCTTAAGGACAAGGCAAATCGGCAGCGATGAAGGTTTTGAAATTCGGCTGAGTGCAGGTCGGATTATCCAATCCGGAAAAGTAGGCTGTCCCGAAGGTACGCAAATTGAAATAACCGATTTATTCCATAATGTTCCGGCAAGATACAAATTTCTGAAAAAAGATTCGGCGGAACAGGGCTTTATCAGCGACTTAATAACTCGTTTAGCACTTTCAAGATCAGATGTATCTTTTCGTCTCAGCACGAATGGCAAAGATCTGATCTATACTCCCGGCAACAATGATCTGTTGAGCACCATTTATGTATTATGGGGAAAAGAAGTCGCTGAATCCATGCTCTCCGTGAATTATCAGCATGAGCAGATAAAAGTGCAGGGCTATCTTTCAACACCGCAAGTCGCACGCGGCAACAGAAGTCGGCAGATTATTTTTGTCAATAAACGCAATATCGTTTCCAAAGTTATTTCTTCAGCTATTTTTGAAGCGGGGAAAACCTGGTTTATGAAAGGAAAATTCCCTTCTTTGGTCCTCAATTTAGAAATTCCGACTTCCTTGGTTGATATTAACGTTCATCCTCAAAAAACAGAAGTCAGATTCTGGAATGAACAAATCGTATTCCGGGCCATTTATCATGCTTTAAGAGATGCTTGGGAAGGGGACTCTACCGTTATTAAAGGGGAGATTATCAGCAAATCAGAACATACTCAAACCCCGGTCATGATAATCGATGACAAACTTGATCAAAGCGGATTTCCTGAAAACAAGCAGCCTGTTCCTGAAAGACAACAGACTTTGGCTGAAAGCGGATTATTATCAGATGATGCAGGGCGATCGGAGCTTCAACATCAGGACTATCAGGGACTGGTAGAGAATAAGGTAAGTCCGCATGAGCAGGCTGAAGTATTTTTGCACAATTATAAAATCGAAGAACAGAAACCGGATCAGAATCAAATGTCAAAGTCAATTAAACCGGTCAAACATTCCGAGCTGGAGTATTTGTTAAAGGCACGTTTAATCGGTCAGGTCTTTCAAACTTATTTATTGCTGGAATACGAGGATAAATTTATCTTGATTGATCAGCATGCGGCGCATGAGCGTATTCTGTACGAAGAATTACATGAAAAATATTTAAAAGAGAAAAGCCAACCGGCTTTCAAACAAACATTGCTGCAGCCAATTCCCGTCGAGGTTACGAATCAGGAAATGGCTTTGCTGGAAGAACATAGAGATGAGATTTGCCGATTGGGGTTCGAGTTGGATGTTTTCGGCGGGGATACTATATTAATTCGAACCGTACCGGACACAAAATCAGGTAAAATGAACGCGGTTAACGCGGTTAAGGCAATCATCGATTCTTTGCTTGACCGCTCTTTCTGGGAACAGGATAAACAGGATGAACTTTTATACACCGTCGCCTGTAAGGCCGCTATTAAGGCGCATGATAATCTGAGTTATACCGAAATGAAAGAGATAATTAGACAATTATTGACGCTAAATAATCCTTTTCATTGTCCGCACGGCAGACCTTTGATGGTCGAATTAAGCAGAAACGATCTGGAAAAATTATTCAGAAGAATTATTTAAGTTATGATAAATGATAATTATAAAAAAGTTATTACTATTTGCGGGCCGACTGCGTCAGGAAAATCCGATCTGGCTGTTCAGTTAGCCGGAAAAATCGACGCCGATATTGTTTCCGCTGACTCCATGCAAATCTATAAGGATATGAACATCGGTACCGCCAAAGTTTCACGGGAAGTTCAAGCTGAAGTGAAGCATTATATGATTGATATCGTTAAGCCGACTGAAAATTACAGCGTGGCAAATTATGTGAATGAAGCGACGAAAATCATTAAAAACCTGCATGATAAACAGCGCAGGGTAATTTTATGCGGGGGAACGGGACAATATATCAACGCCTTGCTGGATGGCTTGATCTTTATTGATGTACCTGTTGATAGAGCTTTGCGCGAACAGTTGGCAAGAGAAATTGATACCGATAACGCGGCAATGTGGCATCAAAAATTAGCCGAACTGGATTCAAAGGCGGCGGAAAAAATCAATGTGAATGATATAAAAAGGATCAGACGATTTTTTGAAGTTTTTTATTCAACTGATTTAACTCAAACGGAAATCAATATAAAATCTCGTGAAAAAGGTCCGGATTTTGAATTTTTGAATTTTTATATTAAGCCGGAGCGGGCTCTTTTGTATCAGAATATTAATCGCAGAACTGAGCAAATGTTCGCTCAAGGTCTGATTGAAGAGGTTGAGTCCTTGCTGCAAAAATATCCGGGTGTTGATCAGTGCCAGAGTTTTCAAGCGATCGGTTATAAAGAAACACTGGCTTTTATCAATAATAAAGTCGGTTTTGAAGAGGCTCTTGAAATGATTGCCAAAACTACGAGGAATTACGCCAAACGCCAATATACATGGTTTAATGCCAGAACAGACCTAATCGAATTGGATGATATTATTTCTTCACAGGCGGCAATCGATAAAGCGCTGGAGAAGATAAGCAGATTTCTATAAGCCGGCTGAACTTATAAATTCTTAATGAACTATGATTAGTTCAAATTTCATAAAGATAAGATTAAATATTGTGCAAATTAACTGTATCTTTTTGCTACATTTTTGTTTATAATACTTACAATATCAGTTATTAATCAATTTTTAGAATTTATCGGTTTTTATAAACTTTTACAACTATTACTCGCAATTCTTTCAATCAAATTTGATAATTTTATAATATAACACTCCTCATCACTTAAAAATATTTATATATATAAATAAATTAACAGGAAAGGAGAAAAAATTATGAATTATTTGAATGATCATGACTCGATCAGCAGCAACCATAAAATGAAAGATAGTTTTCTCAATTTTTGTCGAAAAAGAGAAATTGAAGTTATCTTAGAAATGAACAATTCAGTCAGAGCGGAAGGTTATATTGTAGGCTTTGATCAGGATAGTATCGTTCTAAATTGCAACGGATCTCAGCATCTGTTTTTCTTAGCAGGAATGTGCTGCATTAAACCCAAAAAAGAAGTCAACTATATCTTCAATGAGGCATATCGCTACAAAAAAACATTAAAGAGATACCCTGAGTACACCGCGAACTATTCCTAAGATCCGACATCCCTCATGATCAAAGGGAATAGGCTCATAAAGGGAGTTTCTGGGAATGAGATAGGGCCGGCCGTCAATTTCACCAAGTACTTTAACCGTTGCTTCATCGTCGATCAATGCTACAATAATATCACCTTTTTGGGCATAGTTTCGTTTCTCAACGTAGACTAAATCTCCGTCCATAATAGCGGCTTCTTCCATAGAGTCGCCTTGAACTTGAAGAACATACATATCCGGATATTTATCGAAATAATCGGGTATCGGGATTTGTTTTTCTACATTTTCAACTGCCAAAATAGGTCGCCCTGCGGTAACATGACCGATTAACGGAGCGTTGCGCACTTCATAAGACATATGTAAGTCTTGATCAGGAATAACTATAGCACGTCGTTTGCCGTCGCTGTATGTAATGCGGCCTTCACTTTGCAGACGATTTAAATGATTATGAACAGTCGAAGTAGATTTAACGCCGATACCTTTGCATATATCTCTGACAGAGGGTGAAAATCCATTTTCCTGTAAATAATTTACAATAAAATCAAAAACTTTATCCGCGGTTTGATCAACATTGGCTCTTGTAAAACGGTATTTTTCACTCATAATGTACTCCGAATCCAATCAATAGGATATAAAATTTGAATATGATAAAATATCTATAAATTTAATAAAAATATAACAGAACGATTGTTCGATGTCAAACGATTGTTCTTTTTATGAAATTTAGGAAAATAATAATTAAAGAGGCTTAAAATGGATCAAACGAATTCAGTGCAAAATCAAAACAGTAATCAACCTGATCAACAAATTCCTGTCAGATCGAATACAGATAATATAAATGAACAAACCATCGTAGCTCCTAACTCAAATGCATATAGCACGGAAGAATTAAAAGCATATGTTAAAAAGAAACCGCAAAAAATCAAAGAAACAAATGAGCCGGATAACAAGCCGTGGTTAATCGATCAGCGCAAAGGCGCAAAAGTTTACGAATTGGTCGGATATACAACAGTTGGCAAGGTGGATCAGACTTTTGAAAAAAGACACAGACAAAATGTTCTGAAAAGATTTTTAATTACGATCTTATTAATTATTATTATTTTCTTATTGTTTATCATCTTAAATCCATTTAAAGCCGGGACAGATTTCAATAGAATATTGGGAATTAACAGTAAATATTCGGATGAAGAGATGAGAAATCAAACATATAACACAGTACAGGAAAATAATTCAGAGAGTGATTCGACAAATTAGTTGTTGTTTTTACTTCTTATTTATTTTTCATCACTATAACTTCGCAAAATTATTATTTTGCGAAGTTCAATGCCTCTCTACATCTCAATTATTTTTCTCTTTGGTACTTCTGTCCCTTTTTCAAGATAATGAAAATATTCAAATCAAATTCTGTAAATTGTCAACTTTAATAAAGTCTTAATTCATGATAGTATATTAATCGTATTTTTTTACAAATATATTTCCTGTATCAAAGAGGTTAATCTATTAATGAAAAAACATTTTTTATTTGTGTTTAGTAATCGTTATGGTCAGGTTGAACCTGAATTATTATCATCTTTGGAAAAATATAAACATGATCATCCTAATTTCATTATTGAGCATGTAGTCACTCAGCATGCCAGACATTCTGAACAGATTATTCGAAGTTTTGCTCAGAAGTATCCTGATTCAATTATTGTGGTTGCCGGAGGTGACGGCAGTTTGAACGAAGCGGTAAATGTTATGATGCAATTGGACACAAATGCCGCCCTATGCCCTGTCCCCTATGGAACTTCTAATGATTTTTGCAAATTACTATATAAGAAATTTAACTTTGATGACTTTTTGAAAGATTTAGAGTTTTATCAAATAAGTAAAATTGACCTGATCAAATTGGAAGGACAGTTAAGTTTGCTTGGTGCAGGTCCGGATACTGTTAACGCAAATCAAAATGAAATAATCGAATCTACCTATGTCTTAAATGTCGCGAGTTTGGGTTTGGATTCTGAAATTTTACGTTCGACCTTTCAATATATGGCGCGTTATCCCGCATTAAATACGAAAAGTTATTATTTAGCGATTTTAAAGCATTTTATGACCAGAAAGCTAAAGACCTGGAATCTCACCTTCCGGTTTGATGATAAGAAAATTTCCTCAAATTGCCTCTTAGCTGCTTTTTGTAATGGCGGATTTTACGGGAACGGTTTTAATCCTGCTCCGAATTGTATTTTGGATGACGGCAAATTAAACTATTGTATAGCTCCTGAATTTAATCATATTCACTTCGCAAATTTATCCGTGAAATATAAAAAAGGCAAAATCATGGAAGATAAGAAAATCATGTCCGGTACATTCGAGAAGGTCAGAATCGTTTCCGATGACGGCAAGCCGGTTTTATCGAATTTTGACGGTATTCTTTTCGAGAGTTCCGATTATCAGATTTCTATTCGAAAGAAAGTGTTTCCTCTTGTTTACGTTGGAGAAATGGCCCAAAAACGTTTGCAGCAGCAACGCGATCATTGATTCTCTTTTAATATTTGCACAAAATTATAGACAAAAGAGGCAGTATAACCCCATAACACATATTTCCCGTATTTTTCCGGAAGATTATAAAACGGAATTTTGCGGTTTAACGCGTAAAATGGATAATCGACCCCTCCCCTTATCAACTCGAAGGGAAAATCACGGGAAGGATCCGCTTTAAGCGGTAGATCGTAGAAGGTCGGAGTTTCGCTCATAAAAAAATCCAAAGGCACGGTGTAAATCGCTTCGACTTCTTGTTGATTCAGGCGAATCCGATCGAGCGGGAAATTTTGCAAGATACCGACAAAACAATGCACAACATGCTGTTCGCTTGCCGTATAATCGATTTCGCCGATCAGTTTGATATATTGAGACGGAATATGAAGTTCTTCCTCCGTTTCACGCAAAGCAGCTTCGGCAGGGCTTTCCCCTGCTTCTATTCCCCCTCCCGGGAAAGAGGTTTCGCCCGGCTGTCTGATCGTATGGCCGCGAACTTCAAACAGTATATGCAATTCACTCTCAACTTCCGTCAGTAGCAGTATAATTGCCGATTTTCTGGGATTGCCCTGCAGTTTCGGTTGATATTCGCGCATAATTTTGGAAATACTTTGTTCATTCAACATATATTAACGCTTCCCTTTATCATAAATCTCACCTAAAGCTCTGGGCGCACGATTCGATCCGGAGAAGAAGATTAATAATAAGAGTGTTAAAATATAGGGCAAAGTCATTGTCAGATCGAGATAACTGCTGGAGAGTTTCAAGGCCTTGGCCAACGCGTTCCCGCCTGACCTGGCAAATCCGAAGATCAGACAGGCCAGAAAAGTAGGCATGATTTTCCAGTTGCCGAAAATCAAAGCGGCGATGGCCAAATAGCCGTATCCCATGTAAATCGCCGGTGAAAAATTAGCTGAAATAGAGTAAGCAAAACACATGCCGCCGATACCGGATAACGCGCCGGATATGAGGACGGCCTTAAACCGTACTCTTTCCACATTGATGCCGGCGGCGTCGACAGACTGAGGATTATCGCCGCAAGCTCTAAGATGCATACCGTAGCTTGTTTTATATAAGATATACCAGAACAGGATCAACAAGATCACGATGATAATATTAAATAAATAAAAATTATTAAAAATCGCACCGATAACGGGGATGTCTTTTAAAACAGGAATCGATTTTCTGGGAAATACTCCGATTTGAAATTTGTCAGAGGGTTGGTCAAAAAAGTTTTTGTTGATTTGCCTGGTTAAAAAACTGGTTAAAGCGAGGGATAATATGTTGATCACAACCCCGCTGATAACCTGATTGGCTTTGAAATTGATGCATAAGAGAGCGAATAAAGCCGCGTAAAGAGCGCCGCCTATGGCTGCAATCAATAAGGATAAGTAAATAGGAACCGGCGAATTGACGGCAAATAAATCGCCCAAAAAAACCATAAATAAGCCGCCGGTAAAAGCGCCGAAGCCGAGCAATCCTTCCAGTGCCAGATTCGTCACACCGCTGCGTTCACTGTATATCCCGCCAATCGCAATAATCAGCAAAGGGAAAGCAAAAGATAAACCGTCAATAATAATCGTATCCAACATTTTATCTGCCCTCTTTTCTGCTCAACATGCCGCTGAATTTCTGTTTCATATAACTGCTCATAGCAGAAAATAAAAGGATGATTCCGCTGATCAGAGCCGCAATTTCCTGCTCAACGCCTGAGGTAGAACGCATATATGTACCACCTCTGGCGATGACAGTAATCAAAAATGAAGAAAAGATAATTCCGATCGGGTTATTATTTCCCAAGAGAGATACCGCAATCGCGTCAAACCCTTCGGATGCCAAGGTATTAGGGAAAATCGAAGCGCGGTAGCCTAAATAATACGTGACGCCGGATAAGCCGGCCAGAGCGCCGGATAGCAGCATGACCAGCAGGACCTTTCTTTTCACGTTAATTCCGGCATATAGAGAAGCGTGCTTATTATAGCCGATAGCGGTAATTTCAAAACCCTGCGCCGTTCGGTTGATAAAAAAATGGATTAAAATGCACATCAAAATGGCGATCACAAAAAACATCGGAATCCGCATTTTGTATTCCGCTATTTCAACATTGATGAATGTTAATCTTGCCTGTTCGCCGATCACCTTTGACTGTCTGGAAATGGGATCAACAAACTTTGTATTGATAAAAAAACTGGTTACATACTGAAAAATATAATTCAGCATGATCGACGAAACAACCTCATTAATATTAAACTTAACTTTCAGAAAACCGATTAATAATCCGACCGAAGCGCCGACCACAATGCCGATAAAAACAACCAGCGGCTTCGCCAGCCAAGGATTCATCTCCTTCGCGTAGCCGATCACAATCGTTGCTACGAAGCCGGAAGCTAACATTTGACCGGATACTCCGATATTGAACAGACCGCCCTTCATCGCGATCGCAACGGCTAATGCCGCGAAAAGCATCGGCGTCATCTTGTCCAGCGTTTCCATAAAATCAGTAATCTGACCTTGATAGGTCGCGTAATTATGTTTGGATATGACTCCGGCGCCCTGCAACAGGCCCTTGAAAGCGAGCCACGGATCCTGACCGAGTATGATGATAATCAGCGCTGATAATACTAAGCTGAGGAATACAGCAAAGAGTGGAATCATGATAAATTGATATTTGGGATCACCAAACAGGGTTAAGAATAAATGATCGTTTTTAACTCTGCGCTTATTCATTTTCCGCCACCCCCATCATAGCCTTACCGATCTCCTCTCTGGTGATTTGATCCGCTTTAGCGATTTTTTGAATTTTACCATTATAAATGACACCGATGGTATCGGAACAAGCTATTATCTCATCCAGCTCTAAGGAAATCAGCAGTACGGCTTTCCCTTTATTGCGTTCTTCTATTATTTTTTCACGCATTGCCGTCGTCGCCCCGATATCGAGTCCGCGGGTCGGCTGAACGAAAATCAACAATTTCGAGTCCAGCTCAATCTCTCTGCCGACAATCGCCTTTTGCTGATTTCCCCCGCTCATTGAGCGGACGATGGTCTTGCTGCCCTGCCCGGATCGAATATCATAATCT
Organism: uncultured Mageeibacillus sp.; assembly: GCA_964346695.1. Classification (GTDB taxonomy): domain Bacteria; phylum Bacillota; class Clostridia; order Saccharofermentanales; family DTU023; genus UBA5436. Next base: position 110,110 of record CAYFVK010000001.1, read on the forward strand.
TTGATCAAAGCAGCAGCGTGACGCTTGATATTCTCCTCATTCAATATTCCTTTTTGCGAGAACGGATCATGGTAATAGGATTTCAATACCAGATTTTTATCTAAGGGGTATTCTAATATCAGACCGTATTTTTGGCGATCTTCAGGTATATAGGAGACACCCGCCTCTGTTCTCTGACGCACGGAGAAATGGCTGATATCGCGCTTGTCAAGCAGGATCTGTCCACGCTCGATCGGCAAAATTCCGGCAATCGCGTCAGCTATTTCCATTTGACCGTTTCCCGAAACACCTGCCAGAGAAAAGATCTCTCCGGCATGAATGCTGAAAGAGACGTCTTCGACAATTCTTACATGTAAATCATTTTTCAAATATAGATTTTGTATTTCTAAAATTGCTTCTCCCTGCACTTTAGGAGGTTTATCAATGTCAAAAGAGATATGTTTCCCGACCATCAAATTGGCCATTTGCTGAGTTGAAGTCGTCTCCACATCCAGAACATCTATCAGTTCCCCGTTTCGCAGGACGGCGCAGCGATCCGCGACGGCTTTAATTTCATCAAGCTTGTGACTGATCAAAATAATCGTTTTCCCGTCCGCTTTCAGATTTCTGATAATATCAAGAAGAAAACTGATTTCCTGCGGGGTCAACATGGCGGTCGGTTCATCGAAAATTAATATCTCGGCTTCCCGATAAAGCATTTTCAAGATTTCGACTCTCTGCCGGGTTGAAACATTGATGTCTTCAATGACATCCGTCGGATTGACATCCAGACCGTATTTTTGAGAAAGCTCCTTGATTTTTTGATTAGTGCCTTTAATATCAACGTAAGGCAAACCCAAAAAACTTTTTTTCGGCTCCATTCCCAATACGATATTCTCCGTAATCGTGAAATTTTCAACCAGCTTAAAGTGCTGGTGGACCATACCGATACTCAACTCCGTAGCATGACTCGGCGATTCAATTCTGGTCTTTTTCCCGCGAATAAAGATCTCACCTTCGTCCGGCTCGTACATACCGAACAAGATGCTCATTAATGTCGATTTGCCCGCGCCGTTTTCGCCGAGTAAGGCAAAAACCTCACCCTTTCTTATGGCGAGACTGATATCATTATTAGCTATGATCCCGGGAAATCGCTTCGTTATATGGTGAAACTCGATGATATTTTCATATTTCTCAGACATCGTCTCCACTCCTACAAGAAATATAAAGATATTTTAACATATAAATAAAAAAATAGGAGAATCTGTTTTTAATCAGATTCTCCTGAATTATCTTAATAAAGAAATTATATAAAAATTATGTATTACAGTCCGGGGAATGACTCGACTGTGATTCCTTCACTGAAGTTCGAGGGCGGAACGATGCTGCCATCTTTCAAACCGGCTAAAGCCTCATCCAATTTAGCGATAGTTTCGTCTGACAGCTGATGACGTCCTTCTTCTTTTACATAGCTGACGGAATCGGTATCAGCGCCTAAAGTCACATTCTGACCTTTGAAAGTGCCGTCAACAATAGCCTGTAATTGACGCTCCACGTTCAGATGCATAACCTTCAAGGCACTCGTCAAAACGATATTGGAATCTCCGTTGGCGCCATCGTCATACTGATCTACGTCACAACCGATAACCTTGGCTTTACCGTTCTCTTTCACAGCAGTAAAGACACCGTTGCCCGCGCCGCCGGCAGCAACCAACATAATGTCCACACCTTCAGCGAGTAAAGCCTCACCGACTTCTTTACCTTTTGCCTGATCAGCGAAATCACCGATATAGTTGCCGCCGACATCGGCATCGGTCACATCGGTACCGGCATACTGAGCTAATTCAACTACTTCCGCGTTCGCGCCCAAATGTTTATTGGCATAAGCCACACCGGCTTCAAATCCATATTGATAATTGACATTGCTCGGAAACGCGACGCCGTTTACCACAGCAACTTTTCCGGATTCAGTTTCCAGAGCGGCCGCAACGCCGGCTAAGAAACCGCCTTCCTGCTCTTTGAACTGCATAGCGTAAATATTATCATAAGCTGCTTCATCCTCACCGGCTTCCGCGTCGATCGGGAAAGTATCTACCAGGATAAACTTTTTGTCCGGATTATCTACAGCCGCCTGGGAAATGCCTGCGAATTGGAAACCCGGAGTTACAATGACATCATAGTCGCCGACCACGCTGGCAGCTGTGGGAACGGCATTAGCTTCGTCTTCTTCTTTAATATCATCGACTGTGCTCTCAGGATTATTGGCGATAAAATTCTGAATGCCGATATAATTATCCTGATTGAAAGAACCATCATCTACGCCGGACGGGCTGGAAACGATAACGATTTTCAACGCAGCCTTTTCGTTTTCCGCCGGCTGCTCAGCTTCCGTTTCATCAGACGGTGCTTCTGTTTTTCCGGTGTTATCATTACCGCCACAGGCAGCTACCGCACCCATGATCATAATTAATGATAAAAATAACGCAATTAATTTCTTTTTCATTTTGTCCTCCTATGATCAAAATTAAATTAGAACCAACTTATATACTAATATATATTGCTAATTTATTAAATAGCTCATCTGCAAGTTTCAATATTTCCTGAGCTGTAAACAGATAAGTGCAAGTCAGAAAGCAAAGTGTTATTCAAAAATGAATCCGGATTTAAAAGCTTTGGATGTAAAGGCATCTTGATAATTTTCCAATTTGTACAGTTCCGGGACGGGTAATTGAATCAACTTTCTTTCTATCGCCTGCAATGCCGGTTCAAATGGGCCGCAGCGGCTGCCGTGGATGTTGATTTCCCTTACCACTACTTCACTGAAATCAAAGTTTGCTCTTTCCGCATAGGTGCTCTTAACGACAATATGACCGCGTGAGCGCACCAGTTTCAGTGCCTGCTTCACACCCTCAGGTGATCCGGTAGCGTCAATAACGATGTCAAAATCAGCATCGGTATTAATTGTAACAGCGGCAAAGGATTGAAAATTTTTCAACTTGAACCGATGTTTCCCGATGACAGTCAGTTTTGCTCCGGTCAAAACGACAACCTGTGCGATCAGATACGCTAAACGGCCATCGCCGATGATCGCGATTTCATGGGTCGGTTTAATATGAATCAGATTCGGAATTGAAAATGCGGCCGCTAACGGTTCCGTAAACATGGCGTCTGTTGTCGCGATAGAATCAGGGACTATGTGCAGCAGCTTCGTTTGGATTGTCATGTATTCAGCAAAGCAACCGTCGATGGACATACCGATAATTTTGCGATTTTGACAATGATTCGGCAAATTGTTTTGACAATAATAACACTTGCCGCAGCCCTCGTTCAGTTCCCCCACTACCCTCTTTCCGATCAGTTCAGGCTTGTCCGATTGTTCGACGATTCCGACAAATTCATGTCCTAAAATTCCCCGGAAATTTTTCTTATATCCTTTAAGAATCTCACGATCCGTATTGCAGATACCTGCAACTGATATTTTAATCAGGCTGTGCTCAGGAGTAAGAGAGGGAAAAATCAAATCGTCACGATACTGTAATTTTCGATCAAAATATAAGCCTTTCATCTGGTGGTTCCTCTCACAATCAGTTCCGGTCTCAAGAGTATTCTGGCGGGATTTCTGATAAGCTTCTCCTCTTCGGAGGCCGGATTTTCGACAAAGTCAATCTGATCGATTAATAATGCGACAGCTTTTTTCCCCATTTCATCTCGGGGCTGAGAAATGGTGGTTAAGTTGATCATGGGCAAACCGGAATAATATAGATCATCATAACCGACGATGCCGAATTCCTGCGGTATTTTGATCTTGTTCTCATATAAATATTCCATCACACCCAAGGCGATATAGTCATTTCCGCAAAATACGGCATCCGGTTTAATCCTGCTTTTTTCGATTAATTTTTTGATCCGGTCATAGCCGCTTTTCAAGTCAAAACCGCCATAACTGATTAATTCTTCTTTGACCTCAATCTGATGTTCCTGCAGGGTTCTCTGATACGCCAAAAGCCGCAGCTGATTTGCAGGCGAGGTGCCGGCTCCCCCCAAGTAAGCGATATTGCGATATCCTCTTTCGATGAGATAACCGGTCGCCAACTGACCGCCTGCATCATGATCCATGTCGATAAAATCTGTTTGATCCTGATTGGGATGCCAGAACACAACTAAAGGAACTCGAATCGAGTCAAAGGTTCCCGGCTTATAGAAAGCGGTCGGCTTAATGATAATACCGGCTACTTGCTGGCTCTGCATATGTTCGAGCATCGTATTTTCACGCTGCACGTTCCAGCCGGTATTGCAAATGGTGACCATATAGCCCGCAGCATTTGCCGCTTCGGTAATCGACCGGGCAATGTCGGCAAAAAAAGGATTGGAAACATCAGGCACTATTAAAGCAATATTATTGCTTTTCTGTTTTACAAGATTTTGGGCTATCATATTGGGGCGATATCCCATGGACTTGGCTAATTCCAGTATGCGTTTTTTGGTATTGGCATTAACGTCACTCTTATCATTCAACGCTCTGGAAACCGTCGCATAAGAAACTCCGGCTTTTTTCGCAATATCTTTAATCGTTACCATAATCTGACTTTCCGAAATAATTTATTAAATAAATCCTTGTTTTACCAATAATTCGGCGGTTAAAATCGCGCCTCCCGCCGCACCTCTGATGGTATTATGCGATAAACAGGCGAATTTATAATCAAAGATAGGGTCTTCTCTCAGACGGCCGATCGATACGCCGAAACCTCTGCCGAACATAGCGTCCAGCCTTTGTTGCGGACGATCGTCTTCCGTTAAATACTGTAAAAAAGGCTGCGGAGCAGACGGCAAATCAAATTCTGCGATTTTACTTTTATAATTTAACCAGGTATCGATGATTTCTTCCTGTGTCGGCTTCTTCTCGAATTCAACCGCTACGGCTGCCATATGACCGTCCTGTACCGGCACGCGATAACATTGAGCGGAAATTACGGGTTCGGCCGCTAATTCGATCCCATCTTCATTATCATTCAGTTTCCCCCATACTTTCAGGGGTTCCTTTTCAGATTTTGCCTCTTCGCCGCCAATATAAGGAATGATATTCCCATTAATTTCCGGCCATTCCGCCAATGTTTTACCGGCTCCGGAAACCGCCTGATAAGTGCAGACATGGATTTTTTTGATGCCGAAGCTCTTTAACGGCGTGAGAGCCGGCACATAGCTTTGGATAGAGCAATTCGGCTTAACGGCTATGAATCCCCTCTCGGTTCCCAGACGTTTTTTCTGAGCGACGATCAATTTTGTATGCTCCGGATTTACTTCGGGAATAATCATCGGAACATCTTCTGTCCAGCGATTCGCGGAATTATTCGAGATGACCGGTATTTCAAGCTCGGCGATGGATTCTTCAAGTTCGATCAGAGCTTGCTTCGGCATATCGACAGCACAGAAAACAAAATCTAATTCCCCGACATGATTTTTTATAGTGGAAGTATCTTCAATCACAAAATTCTTAACCTGTTCGGGCACGGGTTCAGAGATTTTCCATCTTTCCCGCATCAGATCACCATATTTACGGCCCGCTGATTTGGCGGAGGCAAAAATACTTTTTACTTCAAACCAGGGATGATTTTCCAACAAAGTTATAAATCTTTGGCCGACATATCCGGTTCCGCCGATAATTCCCACTCTATATTTACGATTCATCAAATGTAAACCTCCCGTAATTAATATTTACTCTATTTTAGCATATAATTATACCAAGAAAGCAGGGAACATATGCAGAACAGTTTTTATTGGCTCGATGAATTTTTCAGTTATTTTTCCGGCATTAAGGAAAGATCGGAAGGGACGATTCAGGAATATCAATATGATCTTGAATTGTTTTTTCGCTTTCTGAAGAATTATCGCGGGCTGGCAAAACCGGATCAGGATTTTAATAAGATCGATATCTCGGATATTGACGCAGAATTTTTGAATTCCATTCAACTGAGTGAAATGTATCGTTTTGTTTCCTGGCTCGGCAAGCAAAGAGATAACGGTCCTGCCGCCAGGTCAAGACGAATTTCCGCTCTGCGTTCTTTTTTCAATTATCTTTATGTAAAAGCCAAGGTCATCGATAACAATCCCGCCGCTGAGCTGGAATCGCCGAAAATCAGAAAAACTTTGCCCCGCCATCTGAGCGTAGAAGAAAGCGTGAATGTTTTAAAGGAGGCGGCAAATTCCGAGGATGCTTTAGCTGAAAGGGATTATTGCATATTAACTTTATTCTTGAATTGCGGCATGCGACTTTCCGAATTGTGCGGAATCGATCTGGACGATATTCGCGAGGATACCTTGACAGTGATGGGCAAAGGCGGCAAAGAACGGACGATTTATTTAAACAGCATTTGCCTTCAGGCAATCGATCAATATTTACCGCATCGTTTGGAGCCGAGAGCGGATGATAAAGACGCCCAAAACGCCTTATTCATCAGCCGCAACAGAAGAAGGATTTCGCAGCGGGCCGTTCAGAATATGGTTAAAAAATATATTCGCATGGCCGGGCTGGATCCGAAAAAATATTCAGTGCATAAATTGCGCCATACGGCAGCCACATTGATGTATCAGCATGGACATGTTGATTTGCGGAGCTTGCAGCAAATTTTAGGCCATTCGAGTGTTTCGACAACAGAAATTTATACCCATATCAACGATGATATGCTGCATGAGGCGGTAGAAAAAAATCCCTTAAACACCTATCGCAAATCGGATTTTAAGAATAATGACCATGCTGCTGACACAGAGTAATAAAAATAAAAAGGACGAAATAACATGAGCAAAGATTTTTTGATTGATCAAAAGCACACGCAAATCGCAGCCATCTTGAACATTACACCGGATTCCTTTTCTGACGGGAACTTATATTATGATCCGGAAAAGGCCCTGCAACAAGCTGTTAAACTGGAACAGGAAGGTGCCGATTTATTGGATATCGGAGCGGAATCAACCAGACCCGGCAGCAAATTATTGACAGCCGCTGAAGAAATCGCGCGCTTAAAACCTGTTCTTCCTTTATTGCGAAAAAATTGCCATATTCCCTTCTCATTGGATACCAGAAAAGCGGAGGTCGCCCGTTTTGCTGTAGCGGAGGGAGTAACGATCATCAATGATGTTACCGGTCTCTTGGCTGATTCCGCGCTGGCTTCCCTCGTTGCCGAAACGCAAAGTTATATCATTATTATGTTTAACGCGGTGGTCGCCAGACCGAATCATGCTGAAAGCCGGCTGTTTCCCGATTTTTTATCAGAACAAGCATCCGATATTTTTTCAGCGTCGGATTATGAAAAGATGGCACATTTGCCAATCCTCGATTTGGTTCGCTTTTATCTCGAAAAATCATTATGCGTAGCTAAAAAAGCCGGCATTAAGGAAGAAAAGATTTTGCTCGATCCGGGAATCGGTTTCGGCTTAACGAAAAATGAAAATTTATCCTTATTAAAAAATATTGAGCAGATACAGAATATGGGCTTTCCGATTTTTTTAGGAGTATCCAGAAAACGATTTGTGGTGCAGATCCTACAGAATATCGGACTTGAAGCCGATCCCAAATTGAAAGCGGGATTTATCCACCGCGATCAAGCCTCTGCCGCTATCACCGCCTATGCCGCAAGCAAGGGAATTTCCGTCGTGCGTACACATACCGTAAAAGAGCATAAAATTGCGGCAGAGATAGGCTCAGCTATTTATCAATCTACTCCGCGGGATTGATAAACAAAGCGAGTCGTCCGTCGGAAAAACGAATCTTGATCAAACCCGCACAAGGATGCAGGTCATTTTTTGCCACGTTGCTGATACCTCTGGATTCGCCATATTTAAGCGTATAGTCTGTTAGTTTATATTCCGTGTTTTCAATGGTCAGGCGTCCGACCTGCTCCGACATTGACAAGATTGAAAACACAGATTTTATTTGATATTGAAACTCCGGTATCGGTAAGTCTTTAAGCTGAATTTCTCTCATCTCATCCCGCTCTGCCCGGAAAATAAATTGCCAGCGTAAACCATCCGAAAGAATAAAATCCGCGTGATCGGAATTTCGACAAGCTAAAAATTGATTGGACAGAAGATGATCATAGCGATTGCCGAATGCCGCGAACAAAGCGATGACAGGTTTATTCTCAACATTATGAACGCCGGCCAACACTTTTTGCAAAGCCAGCTCCGAATCTGTGAAATCCTTTTTTACCGGAAATTTCTGAACCGGAATAAGATTATCCTTTAAATATTTCAGATCTTTCTCAGCAATGGAATCCTGATCTCCGATAAAAAACTCGGGACAGCGATTTAATTCTCTTAAATGGCGTATGCCGCCATCCACGGCGATCACATGATCCGATTGATTGATCGCTTGGAGCAAAGCGTTGCGGTCGGCAATTTCGCCATTTAATATGATCGTAGTATTAATTTTCATCTTATGCCGGGAAATGCTGAGCTAAAGAGCGCATTTTAGCAATTTCCCCCGCCCTGTCATGTTTCGAAAAAATCGCGCTGCCGGCTACAAAAGCATTGGCTCCGGCTGCCGCCACTCTTTCGATATTTTTAGCGGAAATTCCGCCGTCAACTTCCAGATAAATGTCATAGCCTGAGCGATCGATCATTGCTCTGGTTCTTTCGATTTTGCTGATCATACTTTCGATAAATGACTGCCCGCCAAAACCGGGATTTACCGTCATAATTAAGATCAAGTCCAAATAAGGCAGATATTCCTCTAACGTTTCTATGGAAGTGCCGGGATTTAAGGCCATACCGGCAAGACAGCCCGAATCTTTTATCCTTTGTATGGTACGGTGACCATGGATCGCGACTTCCTGATGGATTGTGATCAGCGCGGCTCCTGCAGCACTGAATTGTTCTATATATTCGTCCGGATTTGAAATCATCAAATGAACGTCGAGCGGCAGATCGGTGTGAGGTCTGATCGCTTCTGCAACGACCGTACCAAAGGAAAGATTCGGCACAAAATGACCGTCCATCACATCAAAATGAATCCAATCCGCGTCTTTAATGCTCTTTACCTCTTCAGCCAGATTAGCAAAATCAGCGGCTAAAATGCTGGGACTGATAACAAGATTTTTTTCTTTAGTAATAGCTGTCATAATAATCTCCAATCAATATTGATTAATTTTTTTAATTTCATCTCTTAAATAATAATAACGTTGCAGACGATCGGGAAATATCTGTGTTTTATCTGCGTTTTTAATCGCGCAGCCCGGCTCATGACGATGTGTGCAATTATTAAATTTACATTTATCCGATAACTTTTTGATTTCGGGATAGGAGTTGGCAAATTCTTCTTCAGTTATTTCAGCTTGATCAAATTGAATTGTTTGAAAGCCGGGAGTATCCGCGATATAACTGTTTTCAAACGGAAAAAGCTCGATATGCCTCGTGGTTTGCTTCCCTCGACCCGTTTTATCAGATAATTCTCCGGTAATCATTCTGTCCTGTTCAAACAGACGATTTAACAGAGTAGATTTGCCTGCTCCGCTTTGGCCGGCTAAAGCTACGGATAAATCGGTAATATATTGTTTCAGTTCATGCAAATCATCATCTTCTTGTTTGCCGAGCTCAAAAATCTTTAGACCGGTCGGTAAATAATTATCTAAAATCGTTTGTTTATTATCGTCCAAATCAATTTTGGTGAACAACAGAACCGGTTCAATATCGGACAAAATAGAATAAGATATCAAGCGATCTGTCAAAAATAAATCGGCTTCCGGCAAATGAGTTGAAATTGTAATCAACAATACATCAAGGTTTGCCATAGGCGGTCTTTTCAGCTGATTTTTGCGCGGTAATATTTTATCGACAACATAGGGAATATCCGGGTCACCGCTTGGGGAATACTCTACGATATCCCCCGGCAACGGGATTAAATCTTTTTTTCTGAAAATTCCTCTGGCGACAGCAACCCCTTCAAAAGCAGGGTGATAGCGATGTAAATAAAAATGGCCTCCTACTCCTTTTAGGATAACTGCTTGATTATTTTTTAGTCCTATCACGATATTACTCTTATCCTGTTCAATTACGGATCGATCAAATCTTATGGCTCTATGTCAGAAGGCTCATTTTCGGGCGGTTCTGTCTCAGGCGGTTCCGTTTCCGGAGGTTCTGTTTCAGGAGGCTGAGTAGTTGACTCTGTTGTCGGAGGCTGAGTAGTTGACTCTGTTGTCGGAGCCTCAGTCGGATTAATCTGATTTTGATAATCATCGGCGGTACCTAAAACAAAGGTGATTTCGGAACTGCTGGTCACCTGTGTACCGGCAGCCAATGACTGTTCCAAAATATAGCAATCCTCCGGATTGGTTTTATGATAAGCAACTTCCATCGAAGCCTGACTGATATATTGTACGTTGATCACGCTGGGCGCCGATGAGCCCCAGCTGTTCATTTCCGCATAAGCGACATCTAAGGTTTTTCCGACAAAATCCGGCATTTTAATAGCCTGCGTTGTGGATTCCGTAGGATTCATATAATCGTTATATTGCTTGGAAGTACCGTAAGTAACTGAAACGGAGCTGCCTATCCGAACCTCGGAATTTGCCTCGGGCGACTGCATGATAATGATTCTGTCAGCTTCCGCGACACTGCCTTCATAGCCTGTGGCCCGTCCCATTTCAAGATTAGCCCCTTCCAGAATAGCCAATGCATCATTCCAGGAATAGCCGACCAGCATCGGGACAATCGTTGTGGAATTTCCGGTAGAAACATAGATATATACCGATTCGCCTGCCGGCAAAACACTGCCGCCGATCGGCACTGAACGGATGACCTGATTTTTTTCAACCTGAGTTGAATTTTCATCGACTACAATCACGCCATAACCTGCGGCAAGCAGTTCTGCTTCGGCGTCTTCGCGCGTGTAACCGGTGATGTCCGGAACTTTTGAATCCTCGCTGCCGGCACTGACTTTGAATTTAAGTTTATCGAGCCCCTTGTTGAAACGTTGATTTGCTTCAGGTTCCTGATCAAAAATATTTCCTTTAGCAACATCGTTCTTAACCCATTCGACGAATATGTCCTGATCGATTTTCAGCTGATATTGATCTGACAATTCCCGCATCACATCTTCGATATTTCGTCCCGTATAATCTTCGATCACAAAACTGACATTTGACTTGTCTCCGTCTTTTTGTGAATTCATAAATCGATTATAGATCCAGATAAAACCGACCACAAGCAGGGCTAAAGCGATAACGACGATAATGATAACGCCGGCGGTATCCCGCGTTTTAGATTTCTTCCGCTGATTGATCGAATTTTCTACTTCATAAATTTTATTATAATTAGATCCTCTGGATTTTGAGCCAAGTGCGGATGAAGTAACTACTTGATTTCTGTTTCCGGTAACCACTCCATATCTGCCGTTGGGATTATTCATAAAGGCGTCTAATTCAGATACAAATTCTCTGGCGTCGCGATAACGATTGGCAGGACTTTTTTGAATAGCTTTGAAAACAATATTATCTAAAGCGCGCGGCAGATCATTAACATATTTGCTGGGCGGATCAGGCATTTCCTGCAATTGTTTAATGGCAACGGCAACAGAAGATTCACCGTCAAAAGGCAATTCTCCGGTCAGCATTTCATAGAGAATAATCCCCAGCGAATATAAGTCCGAACGTTCAGTAACATGACCGCCTCTCGCCTGTTCGGGCGAAAAGTAATGGACTGAACCGAAAGCTACTCCGCCTGTTAAGGTGATCGTATTGGCATTGGTCGTCCGCGCTATGCCGAAATCGGTAACTTTCGCGATCATATCGGAAGTAATCATCACATTTTGCGGTTTCATATCCCGATGGATAACTCCGCGCTTATGGGCGTGTTCAAGGGCAAGACTGATCTGTATCATCAAAGGTACAGCCAGATGATAATCAAGGGCACCTTGTTCCCTGATCAGATCCTTTAAGGTTTTTCCCTCAACATATTCCTGGACAATATAACGAATGTTGTCATCCTGACCGTAATCCAAAACAGCAACAATATTGGGATGATCAAGGCTGGCCGCGGCTCTTGCCTCGGTTGCGAATCTTCTGATAAATTCCGGATCATCAGAAAGTTCATCGCGCATCACCTTTAAAGCTACATAAGAATTATTTTGCAGATCTTTCGCCAAATAAACATAGGCCATACCACCCTGACCCAAGGCACGAATAATACTGTATCGATTGCCTAAGACCTTTCCCGGTGATAATTGTTGACGATTATTATTCATCGATTCCTCCCAAACATGTTTATTCTATGAACACTGCTATGACAGTAACATTGTCCGGCCCGCCTTTAGCAAGGGCTTCGTCAATTAATTTTTGACACATTTGTTCAGGATCATTCAGTTGAGCCATAATTTTCTCTATTTTATTTTCTTCAACATAACCATGTAACCCATCTGAGCAGAGTAAATAACGATCATGTTTTTTTATATCACAATGTAAAATATCCGGTTTTAAATACTCGACAGATCCTAAAGCCTGAGTCAGAACATGGCGCTGCGGATGTGTAAAAGATTCCGCCGTGCTCAATGTGCCTGCTTCCACCATCTCGGAAACAACCGTATGATCTTTCGTCAAAGATTCCAAATAACGATTTCGCATGAAATAACAACGAGAGTCACCTATATGCCCGATATATAAGCCGGATTTGTAAAATACGGCAATCGTTAAGGTTGTGCCCATGCCTATGCTTTTGGGCGTATCTAATGAATTCAGGTATACTTTTATGTTCGCTTTTTGAATTGTATCATTTAATAAATACTGAATTTTTTGAGGATCTTCATCTAAAGGCAAATCGCTCTTTAATCTGTCCTCGACATATTCCACGGCGATTTTACTGGCCAGTTCACCATTTAAATGCCCGCCCATACCATCTGCAACGACACAGACAAGAGGAAGCCCTTCGTCCAATTCAAAAATACTGTAATTGTCCTCGTTACTTTCCCGTACAAGACCAACATTTGTTAAAGCTGCCAACCTAAATTTCTTAGACATAATTTACTCTCTCATTTTTATAATTTTATAATAAATCTATATCTCTGCAAAATACAATTCTATAATAAAGGCCAAGCATAGGCAAGCGGTACATTTACTCCGAAAATCAGCCGGAGATCGCAGAATGACGCAGCCCGGGAAGTGCAAAGCAGGCTCAAATTGCACATCGTTTTAATCTGTAATAAAATAAATTCTTAGTTCTGACACAGATAGAAAACAACATGCCTTTCCATAAATAATCGACAGTTCTGTATGGGAGAATTGATTTTATGAATAGATATACGACTCAGCACAACAATCATGATGTTAACCTAAAACGTTCAAGAGCAAATCAACGTTCTCGGAGAAGAGGCAAAAAAGGATTTGCCTTTCTTTATTGCTTAATCCTGATCCTTGCAGGAGCGCTCTTCTTTTTATATGGATTAAACGGAAATTTATCGGAGCTGCCCCATTATTTTGAAAACCGTTTTCATCCTTCTTATGACCGCCTGCCGACTGCCTACAGTCCATTTGCCAAGCCGTCTGTTTTAGCAGAATCCCTGTATAAGCAACATAAAGCTGATTATTCGGATAGTGAAAAAATCCAAATCAGGAGAGAACCAGCTTCAGTTGAGTTTTTTGTCCGTCTGCACAGCGGCAGAACAGACACTTTATCTGAAACTGAAGACAGAATCATCGGCGGTTTTTTGCCGCATTATGTGCAGTGGGATCAACGCTGGGCATTCCATAACTATATTGACGCTCCGTTGGCTGTTACCGGCTGCGGCCCCTGTTGTCTTTCTATGGTTTATACGGGTCTGACCGGAAATACGGATTTGCCGCCGGACAAGGTGGCCGATTTTGCTCTGGAGAACGGTTATTATGTGGAGGATGTCGGTACGGCCTGGTCTTTGTTTGACGAGGGCGCTACTCAAATCGGACTGAACGCTGAGAGTTTAACGGTCAGTCCGGCTGATTTCGAATCCGCTCTGGATTCCGGAAAGCTGATCATCCTTTCGCTCGGACCGGGCGATTTTACAACTGTCGGGCATTTCATTGTCGTATGGTCGCATGCTCAGGATAATTATCAGATTTTAGATCCTTTCAATGTTCAGCTCAGCCGCAAAACTTGGAAATTTACCGACCTGGCCAGACAAACCGCCGCTGCATGGGCCTTCAGCGCAAATAGATAAATACGGCTATGCCTGCGTTTTCAAATTTTGCCGTCTCAGCTGACCGCAGGCCGCGCTGATATCCTGACCGGCGGAGTAACGCACCGTAGCGTTGATCTGATGAGCTTGTAAAATTTTCTGAAACCGGTCGATATTCGTTTTATCCGGTCTGGTCCAATCCGAATCCGGTATTTCATTTGCAGGTATCAGATTGACATGAGCGTGTTTCCCTTTTAGGAGTGCCGCTAATTTCTCGGCGTCTTTGTGCTGATCATTCACATTTTTAAACAGAGCATATTCATAGGTTACTCTTCTGCCCGTTTTTTCAAAATAATAATCCGCCGCCGCAACGATATCCTGAATGCTGTAATGCCTGCCGATCGGCATCAGCTGATTGCGAGTTTGCTGATCGGCGGAATGCAGAGAAATTGCCAATGTGATCGGCAAATTTTCTTCCGCTAAAGCTCTTATCTGCGGTACTAAGCCGCAGGTAGACAGGGTCACATTGCGCAGACTGATCGTAATCCCCTCTTCGGTCCGAAGCCGCTTCAAAAACAGAATCGTCTGATCATAATTATCAAGTGCTTCTCCGATTCCCATTAAAACCAGATGACTTACTCTGGCCTTTTCCGCGTGAGCGATCAAAGCGACTTGGGCAAGCATTTCCCCCGCACTTAGATGCCTTTTTAAGCCAAGCTTGGCCGAAGCACAAAAACGGCAGCCCATGCGGCAACCTGCCTGTGTGGTCAAACATACTGAAAAACCATAAGGATAATGCATAGCAACCGTTTCAATCAGATTTTCATCCTGCAAAGCAAGAAGATATTTTTTCACAGGTTCTTTTACAGATTCTTCTACTTTGACAATTTTCAGAGGCGGCCAATACATTTCTCGAGCCAGAATCCCGCGCATATCTTTTGAGATGTTCGTCATTTCGTCCACAGATTGGATATACTTTCCCTGCCATTCCAATAATTGTTTAATGCGATAATTTTGCCAATGATATTTTTCAGCTAATTGCCGCATTGACTCGAAATCATAATCATAAAAAGTTTTTGTAAAATTAGAAAGATCATTGTTCATATGCTTTTTCCCTCATGCAGCTGATAAAAAATCCGTCAATCGGCAATTGATCGGGCCGTAGTAATAAGCCCCATTCAGATAATCCCGCCCGTGCAATTTCCCGAAAATCCGGTTTTATATAATCTACAATAAAATCCATTCCCATTGTTTCAAAATTTCGGCCTGCTGGCGAGTTTAAGAATGTTTCAATCAATTGTTGGTTTTCCTCGGGATTCAGCGTACAGGTACTGTAAGTCAAGATACCGCCTGACTGAACATAATTCGCTCCCTCCGTCAGAAGCTCCAACTGGATTTTCGGATATTCCATGACCTTTTGATAGGTCGCTTTCAATTTGATCTCCGGCTTATGCCTTAAAACGCCCAGCCCGCTGCACGGCACATCCAGCAAAACCAGATCAAATTTTTCATTGCTTTGAAATTCCTGCAAGCTCAAAGGATAGGCTTCGATTTGGTTCAGCCCGAGACGGGAGGAATTTTCCAATAATCCAGCATAGCGTTTCTGATTCGGCTCCAGACAGGTAATACGCAAATCCTGATTTTCAGATGACAGTGCGAATGATTTGCCGCCAAGACCCGCGCAGGCATCCAATACGGTTCTGATATTGCCCGCGTGAGCAGTTTTGCCAACTAAAGTCGATGATTCATCCTGAATATAGAACCATCCTTCCCGATAACCCGGAACATCTGCTATGGCGGAGGACAGTTTCTGTAAGACAAATGTATTTTCTAAAAGTTGAGAAGGTTCGACAGCAATTTGTGCTGCCGCGCAATCTGACAACCATTGTTCTTTCTCGGTTTTTTTCAACAACAATACGGACAACCCGTCTTCCCGAATCAAAAAATTTTGCAGAATAGAAATTGCCGTCTCTTCGCCATACCATTTTTTAAATAACCCGAATAACTCGGAGGAAATACCATACTTCAAATGTTCCTGCTTCTTCTTCAAATGAATCGGTTTTTTGGCAATATTTCGCAAAACGGCGTTGACATAGCCGGAAGCATGTTGTTTATGAAAGCAGCGGCACAATTTGACGGATTCGTCAACGGCGGAAGCGTCGGGAATCTGTTCGGAAAAATAAATCTGCCAGACTCCCGTTCTCAGAATCATCAAAACCATCGTGTCTATTTTGGAAAATGGGATATTGGAATTCTCTTTGATCATTTCGTCGATTAGCAACAAATATTCCAAAGTTCCATAAATAAGGGCGGTCAGGAACTTTTTGTCAATTCTCTTCAAACCCGGAGTTTCGACAAGATCAGCCACCACCTCATTCGAGAATTGATCCTGATTGAGAATTCTCTCCAGACCTCGAACAGCCAATGCCCGAACTTCATCCCACTTGATAACTGTCATCTTTCCCGACCGCTGTTAACAATCGAGAAAATTCTGAGAAAAGAAACCAAAGCAGTAGTTGCTGAAGCAACATAGGTCATTGCCGCGGCATTGAGAACTTTTCTGGCACCTTTAACTTCATCAACAGATAAAATTCCGGAATTTTCAAGGATATTGACTGCCCTTTTACTGGCATTAAATTCAACCGGTAAAGTTATGAGGAAAAACAGAAATGCGAAAAAATATAAAATCAATCCGATATAAGCCAATGTCATGCCGAATTCATTATATCCGTTCAGGATAACGCCGATGATGGCTAAATAAGGACCCGCTACCGATCCGATCCTGGCTACCGGGACTAAAGCCGCTCGGATCTTATTGGGGAAATAATTTGTTTCGTCCTGCACAGCATGACCTGCCTCATGAGCAGCTACGCCGATTGCTGCCAGAGAATCTCTGTATCTGGTCGCCTCGGACAGACGCAAAATATTATTTCTCGGGTCATAATGATCCGTCAATTTACCGCCGACCCCTTCAATCTGAACATTTAAACCGTACATTTGCAGAATTCTGCGGGCAGCCTGCTCTCCGGTCAATCCGCTCCGCGCTCTGATCTGATCATATTTGCGAAAAGTTGATTGAACTTTTGCCTGCGCCGATACACTAAACAGGAAACAAACGAATAATAAAAACAGATAAACCATTATTCCCTCCCAAACTTCTGACCGATTTTAAAATTATGAGAACATTCTCCTGCCGGCATTTTTTTGCCGGATTCAAATTGAATTTCTTTTAAAGCAATTGCGCCTTGTCCGCATCGAACAAGCAATTTCTTTTGATTATCGATAATCGTTCCGGGTTCTGCCCCGCAATATTGCGACTCTCCCGATGAACTTTGATCGGCTGAAAATATCTTCATCCGTTTGCCGGCAAAAAACGAAAAAGCACCCGGCCAAGGCTGTGTACCCCGAATCAGGCGTTCTATTTCAACGGCACTCTTCTGCCAATCAATTTCCCCGGATTCTCGAGTAAGTTTCGGAGAAAAACTGACTTTTGTCGGATCCTGACGCTTTCTTTGATATGCGCCGATGAAAAATTCAGGTAAAAAATCGACAATCGCTTCCGCCCCGAGCCGAGCTAATTGATCGAACAAACTGCCGGCTGTCGCGTTTTCCGCTATTACTATTTTGCGCTGATACAAAATATCCCCGCTGTCCATGCCGGTATCCATCTGCATAATCGTAATGCCGGTTTCTTTCTTGCCGTCCATGATCGCGGCATGAATCGGCGCGGCTCCGCGATATTCCGGCAACAATGAAGCGTGAATATTCAGGCAGCCGTATTGAGGAATATCGAGGATCGCTTTTCTGATAATTTGACCATATGCCGCTGTAATAATCAGATCAGGTTCCAATGAGCGGATATAATCCACCGAAGCATCCTGATTGATGTTTTGCGGTTGATAGAGGGGCAGTTGATGCGTGTGAGCTATTGCTGCTACCGGCGTATCATGGATGACTTGCTTCCTGCCTGCTGCTCTGTTGGGCTGACTGATTACAGCGATAATTTGATAAAGATCGGATTTTTCAATTAAGGACTCTAATGCGGGCACGGCAAAGTCAGGAGTACCCATGAAGATAATTTTTTTTCGTTCCGTCTTATTCATTCTCTTCCTGCTCTTCCTGAGCGAACTCGGACTCATGAACTAAATCACCGATAACTTTCTCTGTGAACATGATTCCGTTTAAGTGATCCATCTCATGCTGGATGCATCTTGCCTTCAAGCCTTCCGCTTCCATTTCATGAGATTCTCCGTTCAAATCATCATATTTAATTTTGATTTTGCTGTAGCGTTTGACTTTCCCATACAGATGCGGAAGCGACAAACAGCCTTCATAAGAAATTTCCGCTCCCTCAGACTCAATCAGTTCCGGGTTAATGATGATTAAATTTCCTTCTTCTTCCAGAACGTTCATCACGAACAATTTCTTTAAAATACCGACCTGAGGGGCTGCCAGTCCGATTCCGTTCGCCCGGGTCATCGTTTCAATCATGTCCTCGGACAATTCTTTTAAACGAGTGTCAAATCTTTTAACGGTTCTGGTTCCGGAATGCAAAGCAAATTCTCCCTCTTCGCCGATTTTAACTATATTTCTTAAAGCCATCTCATTCCTCTCATTTTAAAACTATATTCGTCATATATTAAACAATTAATATTTTACTTCAACATTATAAATAATAATAAGTCGTTTTGTTACAACAATAAATATACATCAATAACTATTGTCCGATATATATTAACGCAGGTAAAGAAAAAGAATAACAAAAGATGAGTAATTATAGCATTTGTTCAGGGTTAATATCCAGATTAACCTGTACACCTTGTTCATGCCGCAAAAGTAATTCAGTATTGAATAAGCGGGCTATTTTTTCTTTTTTATCGCTTTTAATGATGATACGATACCGATATTTTCCCCGCAGTTTAATAATCGGCGCAGGGCAGGGAGAAAAAATTAAAGTTTGATCGAATAGATGCTGATTGCGATTAATCATTTCATTTAGGAAGTAAAAAATATCAACGGCCTTTTGCCGAGCTGTTTTTTCCGATTTGCTCTGAATCAAGATCAAACCCAATTCAAAAAAAGGAGGAAATGCCGCCCGGTAACGATACTTGAGCTCTTCTTTATAAAAACTCAAATAGTCCTGTCTCGCAGCATAACGAATCACATAATTATTCAGATTAAAACCTTGGATAATAACATCGCCCTGTTTATCTGAACGGCCGGCTCTGCCGGAAGCCTGAGTCAACAGCTGAAACGCTCTTTCTTCAGACTTGTAATTACCTGTATACATCAACGAATCGGAAGAAATAATTCCCACAGTGCGGACATTTTGAAAATCATGGCCCTTTGCTATCATTTGTGTTCCGATCAGACAGTCCACCTCGCCCCTGCCAAAGGCTGAGAGAATCTTTTGATGAGCCTGGTTGCCGATCACCGTATCAAAATCCATACGCATTGTCTTGCACTCCGGAAAATGTTTTCGAAAAGCCTGCTCCACCATTTGCGTGCCAATGCCGATTTCTTCTATCGTGTTTTCTCCGCATTCAGGGCAAGTTGTTATGACGGGGCTGATTTGACCGCAATAGTGACAGATTAATTTTTGTTTAGACTTGTCATATTTATTCAGATGTCTTGTCATCGGAATTTCGCAATGCGGGCATTTAACTACATGCCCGCAGTTCTTACACTGTAAGGTAGAATTGAAACCGCGCCTATTCAGAAACAACATGGCTTGTCCGCCTTGAGCAAATGTTTGTTCCAGAGTTTTCAGCAATTTCAGGCTGAAAACATGATCAAAATCAGCCCTTGCCATCTCGTTTTTCATTTGCACAAGATCAATTTTCGGTAAAGGAGCCGGTTTGGCTCTTTTCGGCAAGGTAAGTAATTTTGAAACTCCTCTCACGGTACGATGATATGTTTCAATAGAAGGGGTGGCGGAGCCTAAAAGCAGTACGGCATGATGTTCAATCGCCCTGATCCTGGCTATTTCATGCGCCTTATATTTCGGTATGCTTTCCGAAACATAGCTGCTTTCCTGTTCCTCATCAATAATGATCAAGCCGATATTTTGAAGAGGTGAAAAAATGGCAGAACGTGCTCCTACCACAATATTTTTCTCGCCGTTCAATATTTTCTGCCACTGTTCAAATCTTTGCGTAAGCGTTAGTCGGCTATGCCAGATCGCCACCTGTTCCTTGAATTTATTAACAAAACGACTGATCATCAAAGGCGTCAATGATATTTCAGGGACTAAAATAATTACTGTTTTACCGGCTTTTAATACCTCATCCGCGAATCGCAGATAAACTTCCGTTTTACCGCTTCCGGTTACGCCGAATAATAGAGCCTCCCTTAATTGCTGATCAGCAGAGCTTAATTTGACCAGTTCCCGATAAACTATTTCCTGATCATCGTTGAGACGTGCAACCGGCGTTTCATGCCAAATCTCCATCGCCTCTTCATTTCTGGAAATCTTTTTCTGAAAAAACTCAATAAATCCTTTTTTTTGCAAAGTATTCAAAACGGAGGAACTGACCTGACAAACCTGAGTAATCTCCTGACAAAGAGCGGATTCAACTTGTAGTAAAAGCTCAATTACCCTTTCCTGCTGCAAAGTGCTGAAACGCTGCTCTTCCAGCAATTCAAGCGCTGCCTGCGGATCTTTCAAACGACAGGCTTTCCCGGTTTTTCTGCCTACTTGAAAGACCGTAGGCGGACTGATTGTTTTTAAGGCTCGGCCGACCGTACAAAAATATCTTCTCTTCATCTCCTTTGCCAAAAACAATTGATCGTCCCGGTAAACAGGCTCTTCAAAAATGATTTTTGAAACGGATTTAACTCTTTTAAATTCAGATTGATCACTCTCGGCAAAAATAACGGCGCGGCGCAATGAATTTCCGATTCCGAAAGGAACTTCAATCAATTGCCCGATGAACAAATCCGGATTTGAAGCCAGAAAAGTATAGGGCTTATCAAAATCCAAGGTCGCGTCCAATAAATAGACAATTATATATTTTTTTGTGATTTTTTTATTCATCTGACTGCATTATAAAATAAACTGTTTTTGATTTACTTCTCAAATATTCTACCCTAACAAGGAAAATAAATCGATTTGCGCCGATTCCGGTAAACCTTTCAAAACGCCTGCGGTTTTAAGGGATTCCATAGCTACTTGCCCAAGCTCCGCCCTTCTTGCCAATTCTTCCTGCGTCTTGAATAAGCCGCCTTCCTCGCGAGCTTTCACGATCTGCTTCGCCAGCGTATCGCTGATATTGGGAATGGCGTTGAGAGGAGGTCTGATTTCATTTTTTTGCGGTGAATAAAACTCCACAGCTTTGGACTTTTCCAGATCCATTGGCAAAAAGTCTATTCCTCTCGCCTGCATCTCTTCTACCAGCTCAAGATAAAAATGTTTTTTTTGCTGCTGGGCCGTCAGATTATTCCAATCTCTCCGCTGCTCGGCTCTATTCTGCTTGATAATTTCCGGGGGCAAGCATAATTCATCGCTGGAAAATTCCGGTGCTCGGATTGTAAAATAAGCGCAGTAATAGGCTTCCGGATAATAAACTTTAAACCAGGCGATGCGCAAGGCAGAAATTAAATAGGCAACGGCATGCGCCTTAGGAAACATATATTTTATTTTCTTACAGCTTTCAATATACCAATCAGGTATCTGATGTTCCCGCATTAACGCTTCATGTTCCTGACTCAGCCCTTTTCCTTTGCGGACTTTTTCCATGATATCGAAGGAATCTTTATTGGGTAAACCATGATAAATCAGATAAGTCATAATGCTGTCGCGGCAGCCGATAACTTCATTAATCGTGCAAATCCCATCTTTGATCAAAGTTTGCGCATTACCGGACCAGACATCAGTACCATGTGACAACCCGGAAATTTGAACCAGATCGTAAAAGTTTTTCGGTTTTGTTTCCGCAATCATATTGCGGACCAGGAATGTTCCCAATTCCGGAATACCGATTGTCGCCGCCTTTAAGGTTGATTCCTCATCCGGAATACCCAGGGCACTCGTGCTGTGAAATAAGGACATAACCTTATCATCGGGTATCGGAATCGTTGTTACATCTATGCCGGTAATATCCCCCAGCATTTTGAGCATTGAGGGATCATCATGGCCCAGTATATCCAACTTCAAAATCGTATCGTGCAATGAATTAAAGTCGAAATGAGTTGTAATTACATGAGAGTCGGCCTTGTTCGCCGGGTATTGAATAGGTGTAAAGTCGTAAATATCTCTTTCTCTGGGTATAACTACCATGCCACCCGGATGTTGTCCGGTTGTAACCTTAACTCCCTGCAATCCTTTTGCCAGTCGCGAAACTTCTGTATTACTTACATTCTTTTGATTCGATTCAAAATAATTGAGAACCATACCCGCTGAATTCTTTTCAGCATAGCTGCTGATCGTGCCGGCACGGAACGTTTTGTCGACTCCAAACATTTCTTCGATAAACTGATGTGCTCTTGACTGATAAAAACCGGAAAAATTTAAATCAATATCCGGTTGTTTATCGCCATAAAAACCGAGAAATGTTTCGAAAGGAATATCCTGCCCCTCTCGGATAAAATCGGCGCCGCATTTCGGACATTTTTTAGGCGGCAAATCAAAACCGGATCCATAATTTCCGCTGTCATCAAATTCCGCATAATGACAATCGGGACATACATAATGCGGCTGTAGAGGATTCACCTCCGTAATGCCGCATAAAGTGGCAACCAATGAAGAACCGACCGATCCTCTGGAACCCACAATATAGCCATCTTCATTTGATTTTTTTACTACGGAATGGGCGATATAATACATGATGGCAAAACCGTTATCTATGATCGATGTAAGCTCTTTTTGCAATCTTTTTTCAACGATCTCCGGCAGTTTGTTCTCATAGCCATAAATTTCAAATGCCCTGCGCGTCGTTAACTCACGAATATCTTGATCAGCGGACTTGATAATCGGCGGGAAAGAACCCTGTGGGAACGGCCGCAGATCCGCCTCGACCATATCGGCGATCAAGTTGGGATTTTTAATGACTACATCGTGAGCCGTGTTTTCATCCAAATATGAAAATTCATTCAACATTTCATCCGTAGTTCTGAAATAAAGGTCCGCCATCTCTTCCATATCTTCAAAATTCATATTTGTCATCAGAATTTTGCGGTAAATATCATCTTCCGGGTTGAGATAATGAACATCCCCCGTGGCGCAGACCCTTTTATGGGAGAGCTTTCCCAATTCCAGAACCAGACGGTTCAAGTTCTGCAAATCATCCTTTGAGTTGATGAAATTATTCTCTTCTCGGAGCAAGAAAGAATTATTGGTCAGCGGTTGAATTTCTAAGAATGTATAGCGTTTCGCCAGTTCTCTGACAGGATGATTTCGGAGAATCTGCTTTGCCTTAGAAAAATCTCCTTGCGCCTGTTTATAAATTGAAACAATTGCTGAAAATATTTCTCCGTCCACACATGCCATTCCCTTGATGATGCCCGCACCGTAATAACTCAGTACAGAACGGGGAATTCTGGGCGAATAATAAAAATATTTTATATGGGCGTCAGAACACAATCTGTATAAATTGTATAAACCCAAAGAATCCTGAACAAGGAGCAGAATATGATTACTTTTCTTTCTCTCGTTTTTGAGTTCCCGGAATGTTTTGAAATCCGAATAATAATTGAGTTCGATAAAATTATCGACTTCTGCGATCTGTAAATATTGAAGATATTTTGCTGCCAGATCAATGAGTGACGATAATTTCGAGCTCTCATCGGCATTCAGATCTGCTGAACAACCGATATTCCCTTTATCCGGCTCCGAGATCGTTTTATTCTGCTTTTGATCAACCAGGCGGATCATTTCAGCTAAATCTATCAAAGGCGGATTAAACTTAATTCTGGGGGCATTATCCGTTACCCGAAAACCGGCATAGCGCAAAAAGTTCAATTTTACGAGAGCATTTTCCGCTATGAATAAAGAGCCGTCAGAAAATTCTTTAAATTCAGATAATATGTCTAATGCTGTTTCCGGGTCCTCCGGATGATCAGATGATTGATTTAGCGTTTTAGTGAAAGTATCAACAATTTGAAAGTCCTCCAATTTTAATAAAGCAGATAATTTTTTCGACTTGGCTGTCTCCTGATTGTTTTCTTGAGAATGTAAAGCAGACAAATCTTTCTGATAGCGGACTTTGACGGCGGAAATTTCTTTGATCCGATTCTGTCCGGGGTCGTCTCCGTCAGAAATGATATCGAAGATAATGAAATCTCGGTCAAAAGCAATGTCTTCTGCTTCATAAGCGAAACAACCCATTCCGTCATCAAGTAAATATCCCTCTACGCCGTAGATGATTTTGATCGGATGACCGGCTTTCGCAAGTTGGTCCGCAGTATTGCAAACATCAGGGAATCCCTGTACGACGCCATGATCGGTTATCGCTACAGCCGGATGCCCGAAACGAGAGGCGGTTTTGACAATGTCTGCGGGATTAATCGTTCCGTCTTTCGCGGAAAGCTTGGAATGGATATGCAATTCTACTCTTTTTTCCGTATTTTGATCCATTCTGGGTAAAGGTCTCTCAGCTTTTTCGATGCAGGTTACATTGGCGACAAATTCCTTTGCGAATCTGTCATCATAAAAAACCTTTGCGGTTACCCTGATATATTGACCGTCGATAATTTTCGTCAATTCTTTTTCTTCCTCAGGATCCGTAAACAAAGTACATGAAATGGAAGCAGTTTGATCTGTTATGGCGAATTTAATTAACAATCGATTATTTCTGGTTATTTTGCTCTCAAAAGAAAAAACTTCCCCCTCAAAATAAGCCCTTTCCGTTTCATTATTGATTTCACGGATTTTTATTAAGGGTATCGCCGGTCCTGTTCTGCCCCATAAAACATCATCTGATTGGCGGGATTTCCGGTATTTCTGCCTAACAGCATTATGTTCTTTTTGTTTTATGGCAGTATTTTGAATTTCTTCCACTTTTTGCTGATAAAGTTCGCTGGAACGGCTTTCAGCATCCGCTATCA
The DNA here is from genome assembly GCA_964346695.1 of uncultured Mageeibacillus sp. Taxonomy (GTDB): domain Bacteria; phylum Bacillota; class Clostridia; order Saccharofermentanales; family DTU023; genus UBA5436. The sequence continues at coordinate 135,263 of CAYFVK010000001.1, forward strand.
GCTGCTCCGTACGCTCGATAATATCTGATCGGGTCAGATTCTTTCTGCTTTTTAAAACAATCTCACAGGGAAAAGATCCAAAATGATACCAGAATTCAATCAGCCAATTATTCTCTTTATTCACTAAAGCAAATTGATGATCATTAAGAAAACAAAAAATTGAGTCTTTACGAATTTCCACCTGACTCTTGGCGAAAATAGAAGATTCGAATGTCTCAGCAAACTCCGCATGCCTTTTCAGCCAGATAGATACTTGAGCAAGATAGGCGATCTTCTCCTCCTCGTCAGGCGGAGAAACCGCTTCCTGCCTGATGATTACCTCAGGAATACCGAAGGCTTTTTCCAATTTGCTCTCCAAAAGGATGATCCATTGAGGGAGGAGAAGCTCTTTTGTCTCTATATTCAAAACCAATGTCTTTACGGAAAGAAAATCAATTTGCTTCACACTTAAATGATGGAGATCTGTATTTTCCGGTAAATCAGCAAGCTCCTGATCAGAATCGAGGCCTGAATATTTGATAATTTGAGCAAGATTAGTTTGCAGCATGATGTATCTCTCTGTATGTTTTTGCGGCAAGCTCTATTTCCCGCATCAGCTCGGGCAGCGCATTCTCTTCGGAAACTTTTTTTAATATTTCACCTTTGCGGAATATTAAATAGAAGTTTCTGCCTCCGGCAATCCCGCAATCCGCTTCTCTGGCTTCTCCCGGTCCGTTCACGGGGCAGCCCATTACCGCTACCTTAATCGGTTCTTCGATATCCTTTAAGAGTAATTCAACTTGTTCGGCTAATTTCTGCAGGGCAACTTCCGTACGCCCACATGTCGGGCACGCTATCAGCAAAGGTCCTTTATTTCTGAGATGAAGAGATTTTAAAATAATATACGCTGTTTCTATTTCCAAAATCGGATCCGCAGTCAGGGAGACCCTTATGGTATCTCCGATACCATCCGCTAAAAGCGCGCCGATACCTACAGCAGAACGGATAATTCCTTCTTTCGGTGTTCCGGCTTCAGTAACACCGATGTGCAGAGGATAATCTACTTGTTCGGCTAATAACCGATAGGCGTCGATCGTCAATTTTGCATCGGAGGATTTGAGTGAAACACAAATATCGCTGAAATCATATTTTTCCAACATGGCACAATATTTTAATGCCGAAGAAACCATCGACTCTGCGTTCACACCGCCTGACTGATCCCGAATCACCGGATCGAGAGAACCCGAATTAACTCCTACCCGAATGGGGATATGCCTCTCTTTTGCCGCCAAAGCTATTTCTTTTACTTTTGCCTCGGAACCGATATTGCCCGGATTAATTCTGATGGCGGCTGCATTATTTTTTATTGCAGCCAGAGCCAATCTCGCGTCAAAATGAATATCGGCTATCACGGGAATCGGTGAAAGCCTGACAATTTCTTTCAGAGCTTCTGCGGCAGCCATATCCGGAACAGCGACCCGTGTAATTTCACAACCTGCCTTAGCCATCGCTTCAATTTGCGTCAGTGTTGCTTGAATATCTCTTGTATCCGTATTATTCATGGACTGCACAGAAACAGGAGCATCGCCGCCAACGGGAACAGCGCCTACCCAGAGTTTTCTGGAATTTCTGTATCGGGTTTTATTCATAAACATATTTATTTAATCAATCTCCAAAGCTAACGGATTATACTTTATTAAGGCAAGGCTTATAAAAGCAATACCGATAATTATATGATTCGCTTAATATCAATAAAGATGACAAATACAGCTAATAATAAGATCAAAATCATGCCGATTGCCGCAACTACATGTTTAAATTTTTGCGGTAAATCTTTGCGGATAATACCTTCTATGGCAAGAATAAGCAGATGATGACCATCTAAGGGCGGTATCGGTAACAAGTTAGTAAAGCCGATAGCAACCGAAATCATCCCAAAATAAAATAACAACTTATAGATAGCAGCGCTGAAATCCGGACTGTCCGATACCGCGTCACCAAACATTTTCACGATTCCGACCGGGCCGGTCACACTTTCCGAAAATTTAACCTGCCCCTGAAAGATCATGGCAAAGCCTTGAATAGTCGATTTGACAATTGAAATCGGATAATAGACTGATTGGTAAATGATATCGCCGAAACGTTTAGATTCGGTAAAATAAATACCATCCGGCAATGGATCATGATATAAAGTGGTTACCATCTCAAGTTCGAGAATTTGTCCGTCGCGCTCCACCTTAACAGTTAAATCAGTACTTTGATCCTGTTTCAGAATCTCGGAGATCCTCTCCGTCTGCTGATATGGGATATGATTGATTTCAAGCAGTTTATCCCCTTCTTTTAATACCGGATTGCCCTGGTTTGACTCAGGATCGACATAGAGAACCGTAAATTCATTATTATCGGAAATCTGTTGGGTGATCCCCATGCGATACCGGTCAACAAATTGTGGTTTTAAGATGACCGTTTTTTTCTGTCCTTCTGCCGTTTGGGCTTCTATTTCAATATTATCCCGCGGGTCGGCAAAAGCCTGTATCATAGCATAGTCGACGGTGGTATGAATATTTTGACGATTTACCGAGATAATCCGATCACCGGCCTCTAAACCGGATTCATAGGCCAAAGTATCATTGGGAATTTGATCGAGTACGGGAACAAGCGTGCCGAAAATAGAAAACATGATAATAAAGGCAATCAAAGCTGTAAGAAAATTAGCCAAAGGTCCGCAGGCAACCACAATAGCCCTCGCCCAGCGCGGACGTCGGAAGAATAATCCCGGATCTTGCGGATCATAATCCGGCAAATCGGTTTCAGCCTCCTCGATATGCTCACCCGCAAATTGTACGGATGCGCCTAACGGCAATAAGCGAAAACTATATTTGATCCCGTCTTTCTCTGTTGTAAACAATCTGGGACCCATAAAAATGGAGAATTCCAAAATCTTAAATTTAAGCCATCGACCGGCAAAAAAGTGACCGGACTCATGTACCAGCATCATCAATCCGATAATTAATAAACCAACAATAATTCCAACAACCGACATGTTTTACCTACAAAGTTATATTTGCTTTCTATTCAGACGAAATCATTAATCCACTATACCAATCCGGCAGTTCTGCCACTTAGGAGATTAAAGCCGAAGTAAAACTTCTCGCCCAACTATCCGCGGCTAAAATATCTTCTATACTATCCGCATATAAAATCTTATTCTGCAAGCAAGCCTGCATAGCCTGCTCAACCAAGGCAGTAATTTCGGGAAAAGAGATACGCTTTTCCAAAAAGGCTTGTACCGCAATCTCATTCGCCGCATTCAGAACAGCGGGCATGGAGCCGCCAACTTTAACGGCTTCATAGGCTAAGCCTAGCGCCGGAAATTTATTCAAATCCGGTTTGAAAAAACTCAAGTTCTGTAGTTTCGTTAAATCCAATCTCTCTTTATCCGGCATGGGTTTACGTTCGGGATAAGTCAGCGCAAATTGAATCGGCAGTTCCATATCCGGCAGACCTAATTGCGCAATCACACCTCCGTCAGCAAATTCTACAGCGGAATGAACAATTCCCTGCGGATGGACCAAAACCTCAATTTGATCCGCCTCAAGCTGGAACAAACGACTGATTTCAATCATTTCCAGACCCTTGTTCATCATCGTCGCGGAATCAATGGTAATCTTTTTACCCATCGACCAGATCGGATGTGCCAAGGCCTGCTCTACCGTAATGTTTTGAAAATCCGCTTCGTCTAAATCCCGAAACGGCCCGCCTGACGCGGTCAGCAGTACTCTTTCAAATAAATTGTCATGCCCCAAAAGACATTGCCAGATGGCAGACGGCTCGCTGTCGACAGGATAAATTTCAGCTCCGTATCGTTCCGCAAGGTCCAGAATAAATTCACCCGTCCCGACGATTACTTCTTTATTGGCCATTGCGATCGTCTGTTTCGCCTTGATTGCGGAAAGCATCGGTGATAATGCCGAAAAACCGATGATGGCCATCACGATACAGTCATACGGCTGATCCGCCAATTCGCATACACCCTCAGCGCCTGATAAAATTTCAGGCTGATAATCCAATGGCTTATCTTTCATTAAGGCGAGCAAATTTTCGGCGGCACGAAGGTCGGCAACAGCGACCTGTTCCGGTCTGAATTCCCTGATCTGCTCATAGAATAAATCAATATTTCGATTACAAGTTAAAGCGGCGACTCGGAACTTTAAACGTCTGCAAACATTTAAGGTTTGTCTGCCGATAGAACCGGTAGACCCGAACACTGCAATTTTTTTAGAAGAAAAATTTTCCATAAACTGATATTAGAAAAAATAAATTAGTAAAGCAATAGACAAAATAGCGGTAAAAGTGAAAAATGTACTGTCATATCGGTCAATTATACCACCATGTCCGGGCAATAAATCAGAAAAATCCTTGATTTTACAATAGCGCTTGATACCCGAAGCAAGCCAGTCGCCGAGCTCGATCAAAGCACCGATAGAAACCGCCGCAATAATCACCAGAAGCAAAGATAAGAAATTTATCGGCAGCTGATAAAGCGGCGCCAGCAAAAAGAGATAAAGCGGCACATAAAAAATAACGGTTCCGATGATACTGCCATAAAACCCGACATAGGTCTTCTTCGGACTGAGAGCCGGAACAATCGGTTTCTTTCCCCATAAACTTCCGCAAAAATAAGCGGCTGAATCAGAAATCCAAGGTGTTACCAGAGCGATGACAAACCACAGCCAGCCTCCGGGCAAGACAAACAGCAATAAAAAACCGCAGAACAAAGGCAATGACACATAGGCGCCGGCGGTCAGAACAACAATGATATGCACCAGCTCCTGAGCGCCATATTTCAACAAAGGTCTTAAGATCGAAATTCCGGCAATCAGTAATACGCTGATCCCGTACAGGAGAACCAGCCGGATAAATAATTCGGAATTTATATGATTATTGGTCAAGAAAAATTGCTTGTCCTGAAACAATTTCTTGGCACTGATCAGTTCAGGACGTGTGGTAAGAACATAAAGAAATCCGGGAAGCAGCGAGAGATTAAACGCCAACAGAGATCCTCTATTCACCTTAATATTCACGTTCAGAAGCACATTCCTCATCTCTTTGGCGGCAAGAATCGCGACGACAATTAACATCGTCGCCGTAATTTCGACATGCCAGAAACCGGGAACCACGAATAATCCCACAATGAATCCATAGATTAATGCTGTTTTAAGTCTTGTTCTCATGATTGGATCCTGCCAAATCTGCGCTCGCGTTCTGAAAATTCGGCTAAGGCTTTTCGTAAATCTTCTTTCTTAAAATCAGGCCAGAGCTTATCACAGAAATAGAACTCACAATAGGACAATTGCCAGAGCAAAAAATTGGAAATCCTTTGCTCACCGCCCGATCTGATCAACAAATCCGGATCAGGAATACCCTTAGTATATAGGAAATCCGAAAAATTCTCCGTATTTAATTCAGAAAAATCAAAATTGCCCTGATCTGCTTCACGCGCCATATTCCGAACCGCTCGGACAATTTCCTGACGCGCGCCATAACTCAAAGCGATAATCAGAGTGATCCGCTCGCGCTCTTTGGATTCCTCCTCCGCTTCTTTGACCACCCTCAAAGAATCCTCCGGCAAATCATCCAAATGGCCGATAAATTTCAGCTTCACCCCTTCATCCGCCAATTCCCGGCGATATTTGCCGAAGAATTCAATAATCAATTTCATCAAAGCATTGACTTCATCTTGAGGACGACTCCAATTCTCCGATGAAAAGGCATAGACTGTTACATAAGGAATATTAAAATCCGCGCACCATCTGATAAATTTCCGCAAATTTTCCGCTCCCGCCCGATGTCCGGCTTTGCGCGGCAGGGCTCTTCGCTTCGCCCAGCGTCCGTTACCATCCATGATGACAGCCAGATGTTCAGGGATTTTTATCGAAGTGCTTTTCTTTTTAAATATATTTCTCATCAATCTTTGTCCAAAAAATAAGCCGGACAAAATCCGGCTGCTTTATCCAGATTCACATTAATTAATTATATTTCCATTAACTCTTTTTCTTTGCGTTCAACGGTTTTATCCACTTCAGCAATATATTTATCGGTCAACTCCTGCATATCTTGTTCAAAATTATACAATTCATCTTCACTGATTTGATTGTTTTTCTGATGAGCGCGATATTTATCAATGCCTTCACGCCGCACATTTCTTACGGCAACTTTAGCGTTTTCACCCAATTTATTAACATCCTTGACCAAATCTTTACGCCGTTCTTCCGTTAACTGTGGAAAAACCAGACGAATCATCTTGCCGTCATTTTGCGGATTAATGCCCAAATCAGACATATTGATCGCCTTTTCGATTTCTTTCAGCATCTTTGCTTCCCAGGGCTGTATGGTAATCATTCTGGCTTCAGGCACTTGTATATTAGCGACTTGATTTAAGGGCGTATCCATTCCATAATAATTAACCATAATTTTATCGAGCAATCTGGGATTGGCACGACCCGCTCTGATGCCGTTAAAATTATCTTCCAAGGCCTTAACCGCCCCTTTCATCTTATCTTCAAAAGGAAGAAGTGATGCCGCATCGACAGTAATCTCTGACATAAAAACCTCCGTTATGTTTATTTTTTGAATTGGCTCTTCTATTATACATAAAAATTATATGTATATACAGCCCGGACAGCCCCGTTCTCTAATCGAAAATGCCGGGAATTTTCCCGGCATTTTTAAGATATCACTCGGTGATTATTAAAACTCAAGATTCTTTTCAGTTTCTTTGGAAAACAGATGAACAACATTGCCGTTCATCGTAAAAGTAATATCACTGTCCATTCCAAAATTCGCATTCAAGCCGTTTGTCGGAACAATCATGATAACATCTCTGCCCTGTGCGGTAA
>CAYFVK010000001.1:142240-154268 GCA_964346695.1 uncultured Mageeibacillus sp.
ATTTGCTGAATAAATCCGTCCTTCATGATCACGATCCGATCACCTAAAGTCATCGCTTCAGTCTGATCATGGGTTACATAAACAAAGGTCGTATTGATCCGTTTTCTTAATTTGATAATTTCCGCCCTCATCTGATTGCGCAATTTAGCGTCCAGATTGGACAGCGGTTCATCCATCAAAAACACATGCGGATCACGCACGATGGCGCGGCCGATAGCCACCCTTTGGCGCTGACCGCCTGATAAAGCTTTCGGCTTGCGGGCCAGCAAATCCGAAATATCCAGAATTTCGGCGGCTTCATGAACTTTCTTGTCGATGATATCTTTCGGAGTTTTCTTCAACTTGAGCGAAAACGCCATATTCTCATAGACAGTCATATGCGGATATAAAGCATAATTCTGGAAAACCATAGCGATATTCCGATCTTTCGGTTCCACATCATTCATCAATTTATCGCTAATATACAGTTCGCCACTGGTAATATCTTCAAGCCCCGCAATCATGCGCAAGGTGGTTGATTTACCACAACCGGAAGGGCCGACCAAGACAACAAATTCTTTATCCTTGATATCAAGGCTGAAATCCTGAACCGCCACGACTCCCTCTTTGGTGATTTGCAGATTCGGCTTATTTTCTTTCTCCTCTTCACCTTTTTTGTGTTTTCTTTTCTTCTTTTTGTTCTCTGTGTTGGGGTAAACCTTTTTCAGATTCTTCAATGTAACTTGTGCCATAATTTTCGACTGTAACTGCCCTGCCTCCGCAAAAAGCAATCTCGTGGCCATCTATGATGCGCCTCTTTACGATAGGTCTCCACACTATCGCACCGCCAGCCGCAGCGGAAATCCTCCTTTTCTCTTGGCAACAATATTTGATGAAGTGGAGTCAAATATTGTGATAAAATCCTGTTATTCATTCTACCGTATTTCACGTATGTTTAGCAAATAAATTGCACAAAAGAGTTCGATTTTATAAGTAAATACTGTTATATTCAGTTTAACAGTTTGGTGCTAACGGACTGATTTGAAAAAACAGAATCAGTAAGTATGAACGCCGATAAATTCAATGAGGGAGAAAATCCGCTATGAAAAAACATATACTCTGTCTGGGCGACTCCAATACGCACGGCTATTGCGGGGATCCGGATGATTCCGAAGACAAAGGTCTGCGCTATACGGAAAATGAACGCTGGACTTGTTTGCTGCAAAAGGCCTTAGGTGACGATTATTTGATTATAGAAGAAGGATTAAACGGCCGTACAACAGTCTTTGCCGATCCCGTGCGCGAGACGGCAGATGCTCTTTCGATCATTTCACCCTTATTAAACAGCCATAAAAACATTGATTTATTAATTATCATGCTGGGAACCAACGATACTAAAGATCGCTTCAATGTCTCCGCGCCGGTCATAGCCCGAGGAATGGAACAGCTGATCCGCAAAGCCATGTCTGTGGATTGCTGGGGTGTAAAAACGCCGAATATTCTGATCATCGCTCCGGCGCCGATAGAAGAGGGATTTATGGATCCCATGATGGGCGAACATTGCGTTGAAAAATCGCGTGAATTGGCGAAATATTATGAGGAAGTAAGCGATTTATACCACTGTCATTTCTTAGACGGCAAAGGTTTGGCTTTAAATCAGGTTGACTTTATCCATTTATCAAAAAAAGGACATCAGCAATTAGCCGAGCGACTGACCAGGTTAATTCCCGACATCGTGTAAAAAAATTATAAACTGATAAAAAACCACTGCGGATAAAACAGCCGCTGATTAGGATTTTTCAATATCGTTGCCTGCGGTTTTAAGGAGTAACCAATGTACCCAGCTTTTCACCTTGTAAAATACGAATCAGATTTTCAGAATTGGTGATATTAAATACCAGCATCGGAATATGATTGTCACGGCAAAGAGCGGCAGCCGTCGCGTCCATCACCTTTAAATCTCTGGCGAGAACATCGTTTAGACTGATTTGATCAAATTTCACAGCATCCCGATAGAGATGGGGATCTTTATCATAAACGCCGTTTACCAGAGTCGCTTTTAAAACAACTTCCGCGTTGATTTCGGCAGCTCTTAAAGCCGCGGCAGAATCTGTAGAAAAGAACGGGTTACTCGTACCGCCGCCAAAGATTAATACAGTTTTATCTTTTAAGTATGCCAGCGCCTTGCTCTGCACAAAAGACTCAACTACACGAGGCATATCGACTGCATTCAAAACACGGCAGGGAGTTCCTGTCTGATTAACAGCATCAGCCAAAGCCATGGCGTTCATCGTCGTCGCCAGCATTCCGATCTGATCGGCAGTTACGCGATTCATTTGCGGATTGGTTCTGCCCCGCCAGAAATTACCGCCGCCGACAACAATAGCCAGTTCAATACCCAAAGCATGAACTTTTTTAATCATGGCAGCATATTCTTTTACTTTGAGATCATCAATCCCGAAACCGTTCGCTCCGGCAAGTGATTCACCGCTAAGTTTTAACATAATTCTCTGATAGGTCATATTCATTCCTCGCATTAAAACGTCTTATCACAGATTCAAGGGAATAAAAAAGGTGTACAGGATGTACACCTTAATTCATTATTTTTGCATTTGCTTTGCCACTTCCGCGGCGAAATCTTCTTCTTTCTTTTCAATGCCCTCACCGAGTTCATATCTGGTGAAACGACGCACTTGAATATTTTCACCGATTTTGGCAACCATTTCCTTGACTAAGGTAGTAATGGTTTTCGAATCATCTTTGACAAAGGGCTGTTCCATCAAGCAATTAGCCTCATAGAATTTTTCCAGACGACCTTCAACAATGCGGTCAACAATTTTCTCCGGTTTCCCTTCGTTTAAAGCCTGATTTCTGGCAATTTCTCTTTCGGACTCAATTACATCTGCCGGAACATCTTCACGTTTCAAATACGGAGGATTCATCGAGGCGATCTGCATAGCGATATCCTTGACCATATTTCTGAAATCCTCATTTTTCGCAGCAAAGTCTGTTTCGATATTTACTTCAAGCAAAACGCCGATTCTTCCGTCGCCGTGAATATAAGAATCGACAACGCCCTCGGCGGCAATTCTCCCGGCTTTTTTATCAGCGCCGGCCATGCCTTTTTCTCTTAACCAGGCAATGGCTTTCTGAACATCGCCATCAGAAGCGGATAGAGCTTTTTTGCAGTCCATCATACCGGAACCGGTCATCTCACGTAATTCTTTTACCATTTTAGCTGTAATTTGAGCCATATCATTCTCCTTTTATCATTGCATAAATCATTTTCGCTGTAAGACTATATCCGAGGCCTATTCGCTATATACTTCAGTTTCAGCGGCCACTTCTTCTTTAGCTTCGGCTTCCGCGCTGTCCTGCTCCAGCAAATCGGCAGGAACATCACCCATCTGCTCGCCCTGATTACCTTCTATTACCGCGTTCGCCATGGTTGAGACCAGCAATCTGATAGCACGAATCGCATCGTCATTGCCGGGAATGACAAAATCTACATGATCGGGGTCACAGTTCGTATCGACAATAGCCACGACCGGAATTCCCAAACGATTGGCTTCATGCACGGCAATGTATTCTTTATTCGGATCAACCACAAAAATAGCATCCGGCAAGCCGGGCATTTCTTTGATACCGCCCAGATTGGATTCTAATTTTTCCATCTCTAAATGCAGTTGTGCCACTTCTTTTTTCGGTAAAACATCGAACATGCCGTTATATTGCATTTCTTCCAGATCTTTTAAGCGCCTGATACTCTTCTTGATGGTGACATAATTGGTCAGGGTTCCGCCGAGCCAGCGATTATTAACATAATACATACCGCAGCGTTCAGCTTCTTCTTTAATCGCTTCCTGTGCCTGACTTTTCGTGCCGACAAATAGGATGTGACCGTTTTGCATTACGATGTCACGAATAAACATATACGCTTCTTCTACTTTGGTAACGGTTTGTTGCAGATCGATGATATAAATACCATTGCGTTCCGTAAAAATATACGGTGCCATCTTCGGGTTCCAGCGACGTGTCTGATGTCCAAAATGAACGCCGCCCTCAAGCAACTGTTTCATTGAAATAATAGCCATACAAATAATCCTCCTGTTTTTTCTTCCGCAGGGAAACGCCACTAATACCTTATATCAGCAACAGGAAATATCCCCACGTGTGTATTGCCTTAAAGAATATAGCATTATCTTTGATTCTCAGCAAGTGCCCTTAAAGTTTCTTTATAAATATAGGAAGCGGCAAGTAAATCATCGATTATCGCGTGTTCATCCACCTGATGCATACAATCCGGTGTTCCCGGGAAAACAGCACCGAAAGCGGTAATGTTCGGCATCTCTTTGGCGTATGTACCGCCGCCCATAGCAACAGCTTCATCACTGGTACCCATCGCCTGATTATAGACATTCATGACTGTATTCATTAAAAGTGAATTTTTACCTAAATCCAGAGGCGGCACAATACTGCAATCATCACAGCTGAAACCGAAAACTGCTAAGCGATCAGATAATTTTCGGATTAAGTCGTTGCCGTCTTGCGAAACCGGATAGCGAATATCAAAGGTAATCGCGGCAGTCTCCGGAGTAACTTCAATAACGCCGAGATTCAAAGTCAATTCGCCGCTCTCATCCCGGCAGTCAATACCGAAATCCTTGCCGTTGATATGTTCATTAAAATATTGTTCCGTTAAATCACGCAGCGGATCCTGCCAATCCGGATTTTGCGCGATGATTTCATGCAGCGCCTTGACGATCGCATTTTCCCCCAAATTCGGCCTTGAGGCGTGGCTGGACTTGCCTTCCACAATAAATTTTGCCGATTTTACACAGTCTTTTTGCAGAAAATACTGGGCCGTTTGCGGTACCATATTAGCAGCCTCACCGCCCGTTAAAGAGTACAGCTCAAGTCCTTCACCCTTTAAAGTCCGGGCCATTCGATAAGTGGCGTGCACAATTCCTTTTTCTGCGAATACTCCCGGGAACCTGGCATCGGCTGTAAAGCCTGCTACCGGTATTTCTTCCTTTACCTGATGATAATGATTGATACAGCCGAAACCGCTCTCTTCATTCAGGCCGACAATCAGGCGGATACGGCAGGGCGGAACATAACCGTCATCTTTAAGCGCTTTCATCGCATACAAAACAGCCATTGCCGGACCTTTATCATCAGCGACACCGCGGGCAAAGATAACATTATCTTCCATTCTCGGCTTAAACGGATCATGCGCCCAACCTTCATCAGCGGGAACCACATCAAGATGACATAAAACACCAATCATCTGATCGCCTTCACCAAACTCCGCGTAACCGACATGATAATCTAAATTTTTAGTCCTAAATCCCATTCTTTCAGCGATTTCAATGAATTTATCCAAAGCGTCTGCCGTTCCTTCCCCGTAAGGAGCTCGAGCGGTCGCCTCCGCTCTGACACTCGGGATGGCTAATAAAGCAAACAAATCTTCAATATATTTATCTTTATACGCAGCCATATTCATGGCTACCTCGTTTATTTTTTTCTGATCTTTAATCTTTTTACTCATAGTTATCCCCTTTCTGAATTATTTTCTTCCGTAATAAAATCCGGAGCCTGAAACTCCGGATTTTATTTAAACTGCCTTCATTCATCTATTAATGAAGAATATAAGATTATTCTTCAGCATTTTCAGTATCAGCGGATTCAGACTCGTCCGAAGCCGGTTCAGCTTCTTCCGGAACCTGTTCGTTATCCTCGTTCACAGCAGCTTGATTATTTTCATTCGCCACATAATCATTTGAATAGGTAATATCAGCTAAATCGGATAAAGTAGAACCGCCTTTCGGTACATCTGAATAAGACATTCCGGAATGTTCATACGGCTCTTGTTTTTGTTCCTGTTTTTGCTGATTGTCACGGCGAGGACGACGTTTACGTCTGGGCGGAGCCTGTGCTTCAAGTTCTTCTATATTCTCAGGATTGATCGGTTCAACTTCGCGAATGCTGATTGAAATTTTGCGTTCTTCATTATTCACATCCAACACTCTGGCATCCACTTCCATGCCTTCTTTCAGAATGTCTTCCGGTCTGTTCAGGCGATAATCGGAAATCTGGGAAATATGACACAGAGCGTCAACACCCGGAGCAATCTCGACAAATGCGCCGAAGGGGAACATTCTGACAACCACGCCGCGGCAAATCGAGCCAACCGGGAAACGGGTTTCAATATCACGATAAGGATCGTTTTCAGGACGTTTGAAACCGAGCGAAACACGATTGCGTTCTTTGTCAAAAGACATCACATAAACTTTAATGTGATCGCCTACGGAGATAACATCAGAAGGTTTTTCAATGCGTTTCCATGACAATTCGCTGATATGAACCAAACCGTCGACACCGCCGATATCAACAAAAGCGCCGAAACCGGTTAAATTTCTGACAACACCTTCATACTCTTTGCCGACCTCGATATTATCCCAAAATTCTTTCGCTTTTTGACGGCGCTCACTCTGCAATAAGCTTCTTCTTGAAGCGGAAACACGCAGTCTGCGTTTAGAAGCATCAAACTGAGTGACCAGGACTTCAAATTCCTGACCTACATACGGAGTCAAATCTTCAACGATTTCAAGCTCGATCTGTGTTCTGTGAATATACATATCAACACTGCCGTAGGAAGCGATCAGCCCGTCACGCACAGCATTATTCACTTTGACTTTCAACGGTGTTTTATTTTTATAGGCTTCCTCAACGATTTGTTTGTGCTTATTGAAATCAACTCTGGATTTAGATAAATCAATCTCAGTACCGGCATCGCTGGTATGAATTTTACGAACATAAACTTCTACCGGCTGATTTTCAGCTTTAGCTTTTTCCAAATCAAAATCAGGATCGCCTTTAAATTCATCAATTCGTACCTTGCCTTCAGATTTCACGCCGACATTGACATAAACAAATTCATCATCATAATCGGTAATTGTTCCGGTAACGGTGGTGCCACGTTTTAACTCCGGAATGCTCTCTATAAAATCTTCAAAATCAATATCTTCTTCTACAGAATTACTATGCTCAGCTTCATCATTGTTTTCCTGAGCTGCCTGAACCGGCTCTTCAGGAGCTGAGGATTGAGCATCATGCTCTGCCGCTGTCTCCTCCGCAGCTGCCTCGATATGATTTTCATTTGCCGCCTCTTCGGCTGCTCTGTTCTCTGCGTTCTGTTCAGTCACATTAGACTCTGCTACTTCCTGAACAATATTTTCTTCCTGCTGGTTATTATTTAACCCTTGCTGTTCTGTCATTACCTGGATTACCTCCCAAAAAGTTCTCGTTTACTTATTGTATCAAAGTATGTCAGTTTTGCAATAAAAATAAGCAACTAAGGATAATTATTTTCGATAAATCAACAAAAAAATCGGAAAATACTATAAATTCCCGGTATTTAAGATTCAGGGAAACACTTTTCCGACCAAGCCATAGGAAATTCTAAGCAATTCATCAGCCATTTGCTGCTTTTTATCATTTTTGGAATGAACGGACAAATTTTTATTCAGACAATAAGGCGGACCGAAAACAATCATATTTTTACGGAATAATTTATAAGGTCCGTCACAATAAAAAGGTACAATCGTGCAATCATAGCTCATACAAATTGAAGCGACCCCCGCCTGGGCTTTAGTCTCCTGATATTTATCCGGTTTAACCCTTGTACCTTGCGGAAATAAGCCGGTAATTTTATCATTGAGAATATTCTTGCGAATCATACGTATGGCGGCCAAATCTACCCGCTTGCGATCTAAGGGAATCACCTTTAATTTGTGAAAAATCCGGGCAAAAAACTTTTTTTCAAATAATTCCTTTTTCGCCACCCAGTGTACATATCTGGGCATACCGAGATGAACCAGAACCGGATCGAGCAGGCTGTGATGATTACCCAGAAGCAAAAAACTCTCCTCTTGCGGGATATAATGCTGATTATAATATTGCGGCCGATAGAGTATTTTCGCCAAAAAACCGACCACAGCAACTATCACGCGGCGGAAAGGCTCTTTTTTTTTCGCATTTACAGCATAATATTTTTGCGTCCTAATCAATTTCATATTTACACTTCAGTTGCGGAAATCTTTTCCAGAATAATTTGTTTGATTGAAGCAATTGTTTCATCAAGCGATAGATTGCCGGAGTCTATGACGATTGCGTCTTCCGCCGCGACAGCGGGCGCGGTTGCACGACTTCGATCCTGTTCATCCCGCGCCAGAATATCTTTTAACACCTGATCATATTCAGTCTTTGCGTCAATTTCACGCAAATCAAGGAATCTGCGCTCCG
Source organism: uncultured Mageeibacillus sp. (assembly GCA_964346695.1). Lineage (GTDB taxonomy): Bacteria > Bacillota > Clostridia > Saccharofermentanales > DTU023 > UBA5436. The sequence continues at coordinate 150,527 of CAYFVK010000001.1, forward strand.
CTCTGATTTCCGGAGATGCGGTCAAAAAAATCTTGACATCGGCATTCGGCAATACCACCGTTCCGATATCCCGGCCGTCTAAAATAAAAGATTCTTGACGAGACAGAGCCCTCTCTTTTTCCAGAATATAATTTCTGATCACAGGATGCTTTGAAATATCCGAAGCCGCTTTGGATACAGCTTCGGTACGAATGAAATCTGTTATATCGTCGCCATTGATCAAGACTCTCTGGCATTGATCAATAAATCGAATTTGCAAATCAACCTGAGGCAAAAAACGGGTAACTTCGGTTATATCGTTAGGGTTCACATCTTCCTGCAGAGCGGCGTATGCTAATGCCCGAAACAAGGCCCCCGTATCCAAATACATCATCTGCAGCTCTTGCGCCAATGCTTTTGAAATCGTACTCTTCCCCGCCCCTGAGGGTCCGTCAATAGCGATTGAAATAATTTTTGACATCGATGATTATTCCTCCTGCAAACGTTCAATCGTATCATACATTAAAAGATCAACGGTCGGTAAATCGGCTTTACCGCTCAGCCCGAATTCCAGTAAAAATTTGTCGGTAGTTGAAAAGACTGCCGGCTTACCGGGCAAGTCAAGGGTGCCGGTCTCTTCTACATATCCTCTCTCAATCAGGCGATTGACCAGACTATCCGAATTGACACCCCTGATTGACTCAATTTGGGATTTTGTCACCGGCTGATTATAAGCGATCGCGGCCAGAGTTTCATAAGCGGCGTTCGATAAAGACGGCAGATGTCTGGGACGATATAATCTGGCAAGAAATTCCTTCAATTCCGGCTTTGTCGTCAAACAATAATGATCCTCCAATTGTCGAAGCTCCAGTCCCGATTTTTCAGATTCTTGATAAGAATCCGCCAATAAATGACATAAGTCCTGAATTTCCGTTTCAGGCAATTCACAGATTTCTGCTAAGCTCTTGACACTGACAGGTTCGCCGGAAGCAAAGAGAATCGCTTCGATTATCGCCATGTTGGTCTGATCATTTTTCATATAGCCTCTTCCGGATCGATTTCCAAGTTCAGATCTTGTTCGTCATTCATATTTTGAACAGTTTCTTTATCTAATTTAATCATTATAACCGAAAAAGGAGAAGACTGTTTAACAATTATTTTATTCCGGCGGATTAACTCGAGCAATGCCAAAAAACCGCTGATCCGCTCTGCTTTGGAGGTCTTTGAAGCGGGAAATAATTCATTAAAAAACATTCGGGTATTCTTGGAAACCCGAGCTACGACTTCACGCATCTTGTCCTGCACAGAAAATTTTTCACGCCGCAGCAGTTGCCTGATTCTCTGATTTTGATCGTTAAAGCGTAGCTGATTTCGATGTTCAATCTGTTTTACCGCCTCCAAAAAATCGGCGCGGCGCAGCTTATCCTCAATAATCTCGAAACTCAGGCCGAATTGCTCCGGCTCGGACATCTTTTTCAGGCAAATCCCCTGATAATGCCTGAAATTCTTTTGCAGTTCTTCCGCCATATATTTATTGCGGCGATAAGCCAGCAATCTAAGGACCAGTTCTTCACGCGGATCATTCCCTTCGGGCGCGCTGTTATCCCGATCATAATCCGGTAATAGCATGCGAGATTTGATCTGCATCAGGGTAGCTGCCATGACCAGAAATTCACTCGCCAATTCCATATCCAAAATTTTGAGACTGTCATTTCTGATAACACTTAAATATTGTTCCGTAATATCGAAAATCGGAATATTGTATATATCCACCTGATTTAATTCCAATAAATGATAAATCAGATCCAAAGGACTTTCATATTCATTGATGTGAATTTGTAAAAATCGATTCATTTCTGCGGTTCTAATCAAGTGATCTCAATTACAGGCCACCCGTACTTAACTTAATATGCCCGTCAGCCATCGAAATAAAGCGTTGACGGGATAAGTCAGCACAAAATTGATGGGTACAGAAATCCAATTCAAAATTTTGCTGATCAGTCCTCCGCCGACAAAAATCAAGAGCAAAAGAATAATCGACGAATAGCGTTGGATTTGCATATATTTGTAATATTTTTCATTGGGCAGAAATGCTCCCAGAACTCGGGATCCATCTAAAGGCGGAACGGGAAGCAAATTAAATAAAGCCAAGAAAAGATTAGAAAAATAAAAAGCGGACAGAATCAAGATAAAAAGATCAAGAACATGATTGCCTCCCATGACATAGGAGCGATTTGTTAAATTGATAATCAGATAAACAATCTGCAGAAGAAAATTCGCTATGAAAGCAAGAATTAAATTAGAAATCGGTCCTGCGATCGCGACCTGCATCATCCCGAAACGCATGGTTTTTACTTTATTCCGGGAGAATCTCACAGGATTAACCGGGACGGGTTTGGCCCAGCCGAAGCCGATAATGATAAATGCGATCGTCCCCAGAGGATCCAGATGAGATATAGGATTTAAGGTTAATCTTCCCTGCTTTTCCGCCGTGTCATCACCCAGTCGAAAAGCTGTACGCGCATGTGCATATTCATGTACTGATAATGACAAAGATAATACTAATATCCGAATTAATATTTGTTGTAGATCAAAACGTGGCATAAAAAACCTCAATTTAATATTTCACTGTATTATCACACAGCTTTATATAGATGTAAAATTTAATCTTAAAATATTGTTCACAGAATCCGGATTTAGTTGTGCTATACTAAGGCTCTAAAGTCTGCTTTGGTGGAGATGTATATGGCTTTTATTTTCGGCAAAAAAAGAAAAGACGGGCAGCTGGTTCAAGACGGAGATCCGATGAATCGAGTCATGCCTTATATCATGCGCACAAGAAATGAATCTGTTATTTATTATCAAAATAATGTGGAAGTCGCTCCGATTAGAGAATTTATTAAAGAGCAAAGAAAAAAGGGTAAGCGGATCACCGTATTTAACGTTATTATGACGGCAATTCTTCAAGTGCTCGTTTTAAGACCGCATCTCAATCGTTTTATCGCCGGTCGAAGAATTTATGAGCATAATTCCTATGAAGCGCTTTATGTCGTTAAGCTGGGCATGACGGATCAGGCTTATGAATCCGTCGCCAGAGTATCGATGAATAAAGATGATCAAATCGATTCCATCGCCGACAAGATGCAGGAACAAATCGACTTGATCAGAGAATCGGAAAAAACCAAAACCGACGATAAATTAATTTACTTTTTCACAAAAACGCCCCGCTGGTTTCAGCGTCTGGTCATTCAACTGGTCAGGACGATCGACTTCCATGGCATGATGCCGAAATGGCTGACCGAAGCGATCCCTTTGTATTCTTCGATTTTTATTTCTCATCTCGGCAGTATCGGAGGACACGCTCCGTTCCATCATCTGTACGAGGTCGGAACCAACTCGATTTTTCTAACCTTAGGCAAAATTTACGATGCGCCCTTGCGCGGCAAAGACGACAGTCTGGTCTGGCACGAGGTCATGGATATTGCCTTTACGATCGATGAGCGGATTTGCGACGGTTACTATCTGGTCAAATCCTTAAATATTTTAGACCGTGTTTTGGAAAATCCGAAACTATTGGAATTAACACCCAATGAAATGCAGGCCTATATGGACTCGGGCGATATCGTCTTCGGCAACAAACATCTCAAGATTTCAGACACCATCAAAGAGCGCTTGGGCATGAATGTTAAAGAAAACAGCAGCAATTACAGATCCATCATCGCGGATGACGAATTAATCATGAATAAGAATGAAGATTAAAACT
>CAYFVK010000001.1:154368-195517 GCA_964346695.1 uncultured Mageeibacillus sp.
AAAACTGTCGACTTCAATTCAGCCAAACTTTGATTAAAATAAAAAAGACGATAGCCAACAAAAGAATTCCGAGCAGAGCATAGACTAAATGCGCCCTGATTACGCCTCGGACAATGGCCTTTTTTTCTTCTTTGGTCAGATCAAGGGTTTCCTCTTCATGAGGAAACCCTTGATCATCTAATTTGGTTTTCTTTTTTTTTCTGGGACGAATAGAAAATTTAGGAGCGATATCATCTAAAACAGACATATCGGCATATACTCTGCCGTCATCCCCCGGAATAGATTTCTCCTTTTTATTGCCCATAAGACCTCCGTCAGCCAATTCTATTCATCTTCTGCCAATTGAGGATAAAGATGGCAGGCGACTTGGTGATGAGGAACATACTCGTTAAATTGCGGCGCTACTTTGGCGCAAATATCCGTCGCGTAATTGCAGCGAGTCCTGAATTTACAGCCTGAAGGAGGATTGACAGGACTCGGAATATCGCCTTCCAAAATGACGCGATTCATTTTGAAATCGGGATCCGGTACCGGAACCGCAGACAATAACGCCTGTGTATAAGGGTGCATCGGACTTGTAAAGATACTTTTCTTATCGCCGTATTCCGCCATGGATCCTAAATACATGACGCCGATCGTATCTGAAATATATTCGACAACCGATAAGTCATGCGAAATAAACAGATAAGTATAGCCGAAATCTTCCTGTAAGCGCTGCATCAGGTTGATAATTTGAGCCTGAATTGAAACATCCAGAGCGGAAACCGGTTCATCACAAACAATAAAATCCGGTTTTAAAGCTACCGCCCGGGCAATACAGATTCTCTGTCTTTGACCGCCGGAAAACTCATGCGGGTAACGTCTGGCAAATTGATAAGGCAAACCGCAGGCGTTCATGACTTCAGCAATATAATCATCCAGCTGATTGGCGGGAACAATATTGTGTTCTCTGACTGCTTCCGCGATAATTTCACCGACCGGCATTCTGGGAGATAAACTGGAATAAGGGTCTTGAAAAATCATTTGCATACGAGGACGCAATTTTCTTAATTTTTTCTGAGATAAATCATTAATCTTGATGCCGTCGAAATATACTTCACCTTCAGTGATCGGATAAAGCCTGAGCATTGTCCGGCCGACCGTAGTTTTTCCGCAGCCGGATTCACCGACCAGCCCCATTGTCGTGCCTCTTTTGATCGTAAAAGAAATATCATCCACCGCCTTAACATAATAACGATGTGTTCCTTTAAAACCGGCGGGAAAATATTTTTTTAAGTGCTTTACTTCAATGATATTATCGGCATGATTTTTATTTTCTACATTATGATTAACATTAGCCATTATTAACATCTCCCTTCAGATTAAAATCGTTGGGAATTTCTACTCTGCCTTGCGGAATGTTTCTGGCCACGCGAGCTTCTTCACCTTTTGCGATATTTCTCGGCAAGGACGGTTTTTCCAAATTTAAATCTTTATATTTTTCATCATAGAGGAAACAAGCGGCCTGATGTCCCTTATCAAATTGATAATCGCCGGGATAGGATTTCAGGCAGGGCTCAAAGGAATAATCACAGCGATTGCAAAAATAACAGCGATCAGCCATATTGATCGTACTGGGAACCTGCCCCGGAATGGAATACAACTTCTCGCCCGTTTCAATATTGCTGACACTTGGCAGCGAACGCATCAGACCTACCGTATAAGGATGTTTGGGATTTTTGAAAATATCGTGAATATCACCGGCTTCGATAATTTTTCCGGCATACATAACCACGACATAATCCGCCAAACCCGCGATAACACCCAAATCATGGGTAATCAGCATAATGCTCCCGTTAATTTTATCTTTAACTTCCAGCAGCAATTCCAAAATCTGAGCCTGAATCGTCACATCAAGCGCTGTTGTCGGCTCATCGGCGATAATCAGACGAGGATTACAGATAAGCGCCATCGCGATCATCACGCGTTGTCTCATACCTCCGGATAATTCATGAGGATAATTGCTATAAATTTTTTCCGGATCTGCAATTCCTACTAAATTCAACATTTCCAATGAGCGCGCCTTAATCTGCTCGGGCTTCATATCTTCTTCGAAAATAGCCAGAGCTTCATCCAACTGCTCCCCGATTTTGAAAACCGGATTTAAGGAAGTCATCGGTTCCTGGAAAATCATGGCGATTTCTTTGCCACGGATTCTTTTCATTTCATCCCGCGGCATTTTCGCGATATCATAACATTTTCCGTCACTCGTCGTATAACGGATACTGCCCTCGACAATCTGTCCGATCGGGCCTTGTACAAGCTGCATCGCAGAGAGCGAAGTAACGGATTTACCGCATCCGGACTCTCCGACCACGCCGACAATTTTACCTTCCGGAATATGGAATGTTACGCCGTTTACCGCTTTATTCGTTCCGACGTCCGTATAAAAGTAGGTATGTAAATTATCAAACTCAATAATATTTCTCGGATCATGCATCTGAGTCGTGAATTCCGATTCGTCAACATTTCTTCTATTCTGACGACGTTCAAATTGCTTCATTATTTTCTGATTGGAACGAGCAATTTGTTTTTCTTCACGTAGAGTTAAATAATCCGGATTTTTCTTTATATCTTTGTTAGCCATTTTCTCTCCTATCGTTTTTGGCGCGGATCAAAAGCATCTCTTAAGCCGTCACCGACAAAACTGAAGCCTAAAACCGTAATCACAATCAACAGACCTGCCGGCAGCCACATATTCGGATAATAAGCCAGAATCTCCTGCCCTTTCGACGGATCCGCCAGAGCGATCATTGAGCCCCAAGCCGCCCGCGGGAAAGGAACTCCGATTCCTAAATAAGATAAGGTCGATTCATATAGGATAACCCCGCCTAAGCCAAGTGAAGCGGAAACAATTAATTGCGGGATGGTATTGGGAATCAAATGTTTGAAAATCTTACGCGAAGATTTAATTCCCGTTGTTTCGGCAGCGAGCATGAACTCCTGTTCACGCAGAGATAAGAGTTGGCCTCTGACCAATCTTGCGGTGCCTGTCCAGCTGATCAAAGTCAAAAAGCCCATCATATAATATATTCGATGTTCAGCCGGAATAGCATCAATGGAAGCGATGATTGAAGAAAGGACCAAGAGGATCGGCATACCCGGCAAACAGGCGAAAATATCGACGATTCGCATGATCACCTGATCGACCCAGCCTCCGTAATAGCCGGCGATACCTCCCAAAATCGTACCTATAATCATCTCTAAAAAAATCGTGATAAAAGAAATCGTCAGAGAAATTCTGCCGCCATACATCAAACGGACAAATAAGTCAAACCCGTTGGTATCCGTTCCGAGTAAATGCTCGGAAGAAGGTTTGGCCTTGACGGTAATCGTGCTGATGGATTTATCAAAATACTGATATGTGCGACCGTCCGCTCCTTCAAAGGTTGTGGTAGACAAGAGCTGAGATTCGCGCGGGATACGATGTACTTCGGTTTCACCATAGCCCCACACGGCATCCGTAATCACGGGACCGAGGAAGGAAAAGAGGAAAACAAAGATAATCATACAGAGGCCGACGACCGATAAATTACTGCGGAAAAAGCGTTTGGCAACCATTCTGCCGGGTGAAATCGCTTTAATATTATTGGAATCGGCATGCTCCGCTTTACGTTCTTCGCGGGCTAATTCACCTTGCACCACGCGTTCCGATTTTTCAGGAGATAGATTGTTTTCTTGAATATTATCCATATCTAAGCACCTACCTTAATTGGAAATTTTCACTCTGGGATCGACCACAACGTACATCAGATCCGAGATCAGGTAGCCGATAATGGTTAAGGCCGCGAGGAACAAATTATAACCCATAACAAAGGGGATATCCCCTTGCATTGTCGCGCGCAAAGCCATCTTGCCGATACCCGGTAATGAGAACACGGTTTCCGTAATCATCGCTCCGGAAAACAGTCCGGGCAGCATGCCGGATAAAGTTGTAACCAGCGGAATCAGGGTATTGCGGAAAGCATGCTTATTGATTACGGTTTTTTCAGATAAACCTTTCGCTCTGGCCGTTCTGATAAAATCCGAGTTCATCACCTCAAGCATATTGGTTCTGGTATAACGCATCAAACCGCCGACGCTAAGCAGAACCAACGTCATAATCGGCAGAACCAGATGCCATGCTTTATCAAGAAAGATGGCAAACCAGTCATTCGGGTCGAAAATAATAGTTGCAGTTGTCAAACCTTGCAACGGTAACCAGCCTAATTTAATGCTGAACAGATTCATCAGCAAAGCAGCCAAAAAGAACGAAGGTAATGCGGTGGCCATCATAGCGAAAACCGAAACGGTATAGTCATAGCCGCTGTATTGATTAACCGCCGCCTTTATGCCCATGGGTATAGCGATGATTATTTCGATCACATAGGCTATCAACGCTATCAGAAATGAAATCCCGACATATTGACCGATAACCTGTGTCACCGGACGACCATACAGGAAAGAAAATCCCAGATCTCCCCGAACGGCACTACCCAACCAAGATAAATAACTCTTTACGATGCCGGGCAAGCTTTTGTCAGCTAAACCGTATAATTCCTTTAATCGTTGAACATCTACCTGAGTCATCTGTCCGGCTCGGACAGCAGCCGCTGTCTGATTATCGATGTAGTCCACCGGCATCAACATGACAAGTAAATAGATTAAGGCAGAAACACCAATCAGGATGATCAGGCCAAGACCCAATCTCTTTAGAATATATTTCGTCATTTAATCACCTGCTAAGATAAGAAATGCATCGACCGAATCCGGCCGGCCGATGCACGAAAATTATTTCAGATCAATCATGATCTTACCAATTTAATTCAACATTCCAGATCTCTTTCAGAGGACTTTGGAACGGAGTTACATCTTCACCGCTGAATAAGGTTGCTCCATTAACAACTTCTTTGTTATAGGCAAACATATTTTTACGCTGATAAGTAGGAACTTCAACAGCCAAGCTGGTGGATAACTCTAATGCTTTCGCATAAATCGGTTTACGCTCTTCCGGATCCAAAGTAGATCTGCCGGCTAAGATAGTTTCATTTAACTCGGTCAGAACGGCTTTTTGATCTTCAGAACCATTTTGGAATAACCAGTAAAGTCCTGTATTGTTCGGAGAACCGCCTGTATTTACTGCCGGATCGGAGTACCAGATTTGGAACATATCCGGATCAACACCGCCGTTGCCCCAAGCAGCAGCCCAAACCTGAATACCGGATTCATAAGCAGTCGAGAGTTTATTTAATAATTCATTATCTTCATCAATATCAACTTTAACGCCGATTTTCGCCAAGAGAGTCTGGGCTTCGAGGAAAATACCGCCAGCCGGATGTTCTTCCGCAGCACTTGGCAAGGTAAATTTAATCGTCAACTGTTCACCGGCTTTTTCGTGATCTGCCGGATAGCGCATAACATTAGCGGCTTCATCGTATTCATAGCCCGCGTCTAATAATAATTGTTTGGATGTATCGCCGGTTTCGTCGAATGGATAGAGCGGTTCCGGATTGGACGGATAAGCCCATTGTACTTTGGTCATCGTACGGTTATTGACTGAAGCTAATTCGCCGTAATAGTCGTTCACAGCTTTTTCAATGTTGAAAGAGTGAGCTAATGCTTTACGTACATTCCAATCAGGAATGGCCTGGGCGTTGATGCCGATATAACCGTAACCGTCATTATCAACTAAAATATAGTCCAACATCGCATAATCCCCGGCTCCGCTGGAAATTTCAGAAATAACTTCCTGAGAAGCACTGGGTTCAGCAAAGTGTACTGTTCCTGTGGTCAGGGAGTCTAATTCAGAACCGGCTTCAATTACCTGATAACGAATGACGGGGATTTTAGGCTCGCCCATAATGAAATTCGGATTAGCGTTAAAGGTGACAACATTATCTTTGAAGCTTTCAAAGACATACGGACCTGCACCCATCGGATGATCATTCTTGGTCTTGAGGTGAGCGATCAGGTCAGGGCTGCTCGGATTGGTACCGAATTCATTTAATTCTCCGGTAAAGCCTTCTGTATAATATGCTTTGGGCGAAACGCTGATACCCATTTTGAATATAGCAGCAGGATCGATGCCGTTCAACAATAATTCAACAGCGTCATGTTCTTGGCCGTCTTCGCCGGTTACTTTGCTCGTCGTAATTCCGGTAATGCTGTTCACGCCGCCTTCAACTGCGCCTTCATTCTGATAGAATAAAGAGGTTAAATAGTCTTCAATCGGTCTGCCATCCTTGGGTAACTCAAAATTGATTCCATCTTCATCAGATAAATTATAACCATAGGCTGAGAAAATCTCATTCCAATAGGTCTCAGTATTGACTTCGACAGCTTCATCTTTCAGATTATAAGTAGCTCCGCTCGCGGTTGTCATGACACCCTCTTCGTCAACCTCGCCGAATCCCCAGGCAATCATACCATAGGCAGTCGTCAGTGAATCAGACGCTTTCACTTCGTCAGCTGTAAATCCCGGCATCATCGCGCCGACATTATCGTCAGTGAGATATTTGCCTGCAACATCATCAACAATCTGCTGAGCAAATTGCATACCGGCTTCAGGTAAATAGGACCAGAAAGCTTGCTGCTGTTCCGGAGTAGCAACGGTTAAACCTTCGCCTAAAACAGGATCCGCTCCGGCTTCACCGCTGATTCCGGCTGCTAAAATATCGTCACCCACCTTAACCATTTCAGTTGAGGTTTGTAAACGATATTCCTTCATGCCTTGAATATCCAGGCTATAGAATGTACTGGAGCCGTCGTAATACGGATCGGAATAAACATAGAAACAGAATAATAAATCATCAACCGTAACCGGCGTGCCATCAGAAAATACCAGATCATTCTTCAACACAAAGGTATATTTGGTCTGGCTTTGGTCATCAGCCACATCTACCTGATAAGATTCGGCATAGCTGGGATGATCATAGTCAGCGATCATCTCGCCGTCTTTAGTAGAGGACAGCAAATACAAAGATGACATACCGACTACATCGACATCATAAGCAGAGGTGGCAAAGAATTCACTGAATTTGCCGTCCAGGGTTTGAGTTGCAATAACAAAGGGGGTATCCTTCGTAACTGCTGCCGGTTTCGCCGGTTCTTCAGTTTCTTCCGGTGCTTCTGTGTCTTTAGGAGCTTCCGAATCTTCCGGAGCATCTGTGTCTTTAGGAGCATCTGTATCTTTGGGAGCTTCCGTTTCTTTAGGAGCTTCCGTGTCTTTAGTGTCTTTATCGGTATTTCCGCCGCAGGCGACTAAACCGAGCATTAAAACACTAATGAGAACAAATGCCAGTAATCTTTTTACGAAAACATTTTTCATTTTCTCTTCTCCTTCTTTATTTTATCTGCGTAAAACAGATTGTTTAAATTATATCATAGATAGCTTTTCAAAAATTAATTAAAAGTCCGATTCACTTCAGCCGCATCAGACACTTCGATCGCAACATTATTACCGGTCACATTTTCGACTTTCATATTTTCGCTATTTAAAATGAAGTCGGATACCCGATAAGTCTCACTTTTATCGACATCTGTCACAATTGTCAATCCGTCAAAAGTGACATTTTGAATGGTCGAGTTAATGCCGTTGACCGCAAGCGCTCCGATTTCCACGTCCGCACCGTTAGGAGCAGATACTTCGATAACCATATCCTTAAAGGTCACATCCTTGATTGTCGCATTTTCCAATGTGCCGAAAAGTCCTGCAATTGTTCCCTCCAGAATGTCTTTTTTCTTTAATGTTACTTTAACGTGGATATTCGATAATACATGGTTATTCCCGTTGATCGTGCTGCTGAAATGATCGCTTTTGGCAAAATTGGCATCGCCGAAATTGAGATCATTTTCAATAAAATATTCGCCCTTGTCACCCAAATCGTCAAACATATATGTTCCGCCTTTGCTCAGGTCGGCCGTTTCAGCTACATGAACCTTTACGCCCTCTTCGAACTTTAAGTAAACATCGTTGTGCTGATTATTCTCAATATACTTATTAATGTACTCATCGATAATTTCATTCTTACGATAACGAATCGCCGCCAATGTTTCATCGTCAGCTTCCAATTGATAACCGTATTGATGCAAAAAAACGTAAGGATCAATTTCCTCTAAATTTGCCTCGGGGATCACTTCCGCTTCGGGATCCACTTCACCTTCCGTATCAACCTGCTCAGTTTCTGTTTCGGTTATCACTTCAGCCTCGCCGTCATACGGCAGAAAATTATCCGGAAATTCTTCAGCCAGCATATCATAAAGCACCTGATCGGTGGGCATTAAAGGACTGTATTCATAATCGCTGAATACTATTTCCTGTTCCAGATTCTCATCAAAATATCCCAAAAAGGTATAGCCGTTTTTCGCGACCAGATTTAAGATCGCCGGTGACAAAGCGGATAATGGGGAACTGGCAGTGATATCTTTGGAAAAAATGATCTCTCCGGTTTCAGAATCAATATACTGAGCTTTCGCCTGATTGACCCAGCGGGCGTAAAGAGTGGTATTTTCCTGTACGCGGTCAACTTTGAAATCCCAGCGATCCTGGGCGTCGAATTCATAAGTCGGCTCTTCACCGTCTTTGCCCGGTATTTCTTTAACATCAGTGTACCAGCCGGCAAGCGTATAGCCGGTTTTGAGCGGAGCAACCAATAAGTTGGAAGACCCTCTGGGCTCAAAAAGCAAGGAGTTTTTTGCGTAATTCGTATTCCTTATTTCCCGTTGATTGATAATTCCGCCCAAAGCATTATAGGTTACTTCGATCTCATAGCCTAAACTTGCGGGGTCAAGATCTTCACCGATTCTGGTACATGAAGTTGTTAAGAGTAGAAATGCCAAGACGAAAACAATTACATTGGTAAGTTGTTTACTTTTCAAAATGCCGCCTCCCCAAAATTATCAGAAATAAATATTAAGAATCATATCATCAAATAATTATCTTCTCAAGTAATTAAGCACACTAACAATATACTTGGGTTCGGATATTTAATCTTTCAATATTTATTCATCATTTATGTTATATAAAATGCTATAATTTGTAAAAACGTAAATAAGATACGTGCTTAAATTATATCAGATTTCATACACCATTTATAATGCAAGGAGAGAACATGAAAAAGATTTTTATTCTTTTAACACTTATAGTCCTGCTGATCAGTTCTTGTGGCGGCAATATTAATACCGATCATCCAAATCAACCTTCCTCTTCCGCTGATGCGGAACATTCGATTTCTCCTGAAACAGAATCGGAAACGATCGATATTTCCGAACAAGAATCAGCGTCAATTCCTCAAGCGGATTCTAAAAGCGAGGCCTTGGCGACATGGAATGTTGAAGGTCAAGATCTTGACGGAATCAATATTAATCTTAAGGATCAGATCAACTCCGCGGATATTACTATAATCAATGTCTGGGGTACTTTTTGCGGTCCCTGCAAATACGAACTGCCGGATCTTGCCCGGATCTCTGAAGACTATAAGGATAAAAACGTTAGCGTTATCGGTATCGCTTCTGACGTTTTTGAAGGGAGTCAAGACATGATCGATCTGGCCCGGGATATTTTTGCTGAAAGCGGCGTCTCCTACCCCAGTTTAATCAATAATCAGGATCTTTCCGCATCCGTACTCGCCGAAGTGATGGCTTTGCCGACTACCTTTATTGTTGATCGGAACGGTCAATTGGTCACAGATATTATCATCGGCGCTTATAATTATGATTTCTTTGCCAAAATTTTAGATCAGGCACTGGATAATTTATCATGACAGAAACTACGAGTAAAATGAAGACAAAGCGAAAGAGCTATTCCGCCAAACGCAGAATCATGCAAATTCTCATTTTGGTTCTCGCTGTTTGCGCCATAGCATTCGGCGTGTACAGACAGGAGTTATCGCTGATTATAAACAAGGCCATTCAGATTTGTCTTGAATGTATCGGGATTGGCTGAACTATGCAGGAGTCGTTAATATGCCCAAGCTTGAAGTTTCGCTAAAAAAACATAATCGGAAAAGAATTTTAATTCAAGCCGTTGGATCTTTAGTAATTAACGGCCAATTCAAAAACTTTTTTGAGGGGAAAATTTATCAGGGTTCTCTAAAACAATTCTGTTTACCTGTTTTGAATTGTTATTCCTGTCCCGGTGCATTAACCGCCTGCCCCATCGGGTCTTTGCAGGCGATCAGCAATGACCGCAAATTTTCAATTTCACTCTATGTCGTCGGTCTCTTGACGCTCTCAGGAATCATTATGGGCAGATGGTTTTGCGGCTGGCTCTGCCCGTTCGGGCTGATTCAGGAACTGCTCTATAAGATCCCGCTGAAAAAGTTGAGAATTCAGAAAAAAACAGACCATCTGCTGCGCTATTTGAAATATATATTTTTAGCCGTTTTTGTGCTCTTTATTCCGATTTTTATTGCGGATCAGTTCGGGATCGGTTATCCGGCTTTTTGTAAATTTATCTGCCCCGCGGGAACTCTGGAAGCAGGCATTCCTTTATTGCTCGCGAATCCTGTTTTACGTCAGGCGGCTGGCATTCTTTTCAATTGGAAGTTACTGCTTTTGGTTCTCGCTGTTATCGGCTCCGTTCTGATCTTTCGCTTCTTTTGCAAATATGCCTGTCCGCTTGGCGCGATCCTCGGCATGTTCAATAAAGTCAGTTTTTATCGTATGAAATGTTCCTCAAGCTGTATCAAATGTCAGGCCTGCGCCGGAATTTGCAAAATGAACGTTGAGCCCTACAAGAATCCCAATTCAGCGGAATGTATTCGCTGTGGAGATTGCCGGAAAATCTGTCCGGTCAATGCTTTGAAGTTGGATTTTAAGGAGAAGAGCAGGAAAAAAGATCATGTTTCCGACTTATGAGATTTTTGATATTACCTTTGCCAGCTACGGTACCTTGATCCTGATCGGCATACTTGCGGGATTTGCCGTCTCTGTTGCTCTGACAAAAAAGCACAGCCCTGAATTAACGGATGATGTGATCTATGCCTTTTTATTGAGCGGGATCGGTGTTGCCGTAGGCGGGAAATTACTTTTTTTCATCGTCAGCCTGCGCGAAATCATAGAAATTCTGAAATCAGATCTTCCATTTATGTTAAGAATTAAACTGATTATGCAAGGCGGTTTTGTTTTTTACGGATCATTAATCGGTGTCGGTTTGGCTATTTACATCTATAGCCGTGCTTTTAAAGTCAAGGCGGAACGCCTCTTATATTTTCTTGTTCCTTCCATACCCCTGATTCACTCCATCGGTCGAATCGGCTGCCTTGCCGCCGGCTGCTGTTACGGAGTTGCTTGTCCTGATTTCGGTTATGAGTTAAACCGTTCTCCGATTGCTCCTCACGGCATCAGACTTTTTCCTACTCAATTGTTGGAGTCCATCTATTGTTTTTTGATCTTTATCCTGATCTTATTTTTATTCAAAAAAATAACAAACGGTTATCATCTGCTGGCTGTTTATATATTCGCCTATGCACCGTTTCGATTCGGCATTGAATTTTTCAGAGGTGACGCAGCCCGAGGTATTTGGGGAATTTTTTCAACATCACAGATTATCAGTCTGGTACTAATCGTTATCACAATTATTTATTTGAGCAAGCACAAAAAAAGGGCAGCTGATCATTAACTGCCCTTAATTTTATTTCTGAGATCAACCAATCTTAATTAAGATAATCGTCAAAATCAAAATCATAATCCCAACTATCAATGTTGTTAAACTCATCCCGCAGTCCCTTGGTAACTCCGCCGGCGCAGGCCCAGCAAGCGATTGTAAAGATTAGACCGATCACAATAGCAAAGATGCTCGTGATTAAGCCGCCGAGAGAAATCCCGTCTTTTCCGTGATTTTTCCTCGAAACAATCGCCATGATCAGACCGACAATACCTAAAATCGATCCGATGAAAGCAAAAAAGCTAAGAGAAAATCCTAAAATAATACCGATAATACCCAAAACTAAGGATGCAATCGCAAGACCATCCGTCTTCTTGGTATTATTATTATTATTCGGCTGCTGATACGTGTTCGGCTGATATCCCTGATTTTGCGAATAGCCCTGATTCTGGGGATATCCTTGATTTTGTGGATAACCCGCTCCCTGCGGATAACCCGAATCCTGAGGATAACCCGGATCTTGCGGATAACCCGCTCCCTGAGGATAACCTTGATTTTGCGGATAAACCGGACCCTGTGTATAACCTTGAGCCGGTGGTTGATTCTGTCCCTGTTGACCGTAGTCCGGATTGCCGCTCTGATATGGTTCCGGCTGCTGATCAGGATTAAAATTGTTATCTTGATTCATAATACGCCTCCTATAATCATCAACTGATTTATTTGCTTATTCTGTCAAGCTGATTATTGTAAATCATCACTTAAATACAGCATTCAGTAATCATCGGACAATAAATCAGCTGAAGAAATTCAATAATAGTCCCGCGGCCACGGCAGAACCGATGACGCCAGCGACATTCGGTCCCATTGCATGCATCAGCAAAAAGCTCTTGGGATTTGCCTGCTGACCAACCTTTTGTGAAACTCTTGCCGCCATCGGAACAGCGGAAACACCGGCTGAACCGATCAGCGGATTGATTTTTTCCTTGCTGAAAAGATTCATGATCTTGGCAAATATCACGCCGAAAGAAGTACCGATAGAGAAAGCAATTAAACCCAGAGCGAGAATACCTAAAGTTTTAACATTGAGGAAACGCTCCGAGGAAGCTGTCGCACCAACTGTCGTCCCGAGCATAATCGTCACAATATACATGATAGTATCTTTTGCGGCTGTAATCAAATTGGGTACAACGCCCGATTCTTTAATTAAATTACCGAGCATCAGCATACCGACTAAGGGGGTCGCCGACGGAACGATTAAAGAAACAACGATCGTTACCACAATCGGGAATAGTATTTTTTCTGTTTTGCTAACCGGGCGAACATTTTTCATAACGATTTTACGTTCTTTTTCGGTGGTTAACAATTTCATAATAGGCGGTTGAATAACCGGTACAAGCGCCATGTAGGAATAAGCCGCGATAGCGATTGAACCCAATAAATGCGGAGCCAAAGCGCTCGTCAGATAGAGAGCGGTCGGGCCGTCTGCTCCTCCGATAATACCGATAGATGCAGCCTCTTCCGGAGAGAAACCCAAAAGGAGCGCTCCTAAAAAGGCGAAGAAAATACCAAACTGCGCCGCCGCGCCTAAAATCATACTTTTAGGATTAGCGATCAATGGAGCGAAGTCCGTGGAAGCGCCGACACCAAGGAAGATCAATGGCGGATAAATGCCTAATTTAACACCTTGATATAGATAGTAAAGCAAGCCCCCTTCATCATAGGAAGACAGTCCGCCCAAAGGCAGATTCGCTAAAAGCATACCGAACGCAATCGGAATCAACAGATAAGGCTCAAAACCTTTTTTTACAGCCAGATATAATAGTATACAAGAGACTACTATCATGATCAGACTTCGGACATCAAGCGCCATAATGCCGCTTGACTTAAAAAAATCGATGATCATATCAAACATGAAAACACCTCGCTTATTTCAAAGTATACAGAGCATCTTCGGCATTAACAGTCTGACCTTTTTCAATAAATACTTGCTCTACAATACCATTTCTTGGAGCGACAACCTCATTTTCCAATTTCATAGCTTCGATAATCAGGACAGTCTCACCTTCTTTAACAGCTTGTCCCGGAACGATATTGACACTTAATACGGAACCCTGTAATGGTGCTTCGATGACTTCCGCATCACCTGATGCCGCTGCGACCGGTGCCGGTGCAGATGCCGGTTCAGCTTTCTTCGCAGGTTCAGGTTTGGCTGCAGGAACAGTTGTTCCTTCTGCGACTTCTTCTAACTTAACAATATATTCTTTATCCCCTACGGCAACTTTATAAGTTTTCATATTTCCTCCTAAATAATGTTTTATTATTTTGTTCTTTCTATTGAAATGATTTGAACATCCTGTTCAATCTCGTCTTTGGCAATACAGGAAGCTACCAGCATTGCAACCATGCGTTCTTCCTGATCGTCAGATGCGGAAACTGCTCGGCTCGCTTGGGGCTCTGAAGCTTTGACGGCAGCATTTTTTTGTTTATTTTCCGCGGAAGGCAGATAACGTAAAAAATAAATGATAAATGACAGCAATAGCAGTATCAGAAATACAATCAACATTGAAAATACCGAAACGCTCGTACCTTCCGAAAAACTAAAAGTATTCGCTTCTAATAGTAAAGTATTCATAATCACCTTTCTCTAAGATTTCGGCATAATCATGCGGAACGATACCGGAGCGGACTGTTCATTGGCGGATTTCATGCCTGCCGCGGACTGTTCATTCGTCAAATTTTCACCGATATAAAATTTCTTAACCGGTTCCGGGAAAATAGCATATGCGACAACTTCCTCTTCTTCCGGTTCACGACCCAGGAATTTAGTCATTTCCGCTCTCATGTCTTCATATACAAAAGGCAAATCTTCCGGCGCTACCGGAGTTTTTTTGACCGCGACTTGAGAGAGTATTTGATCAACGATCTTTTGATCAGGCTGTCCCGGCGCTCGCCCATATAAGCCCTGTACATAATCTTTGATTTCATTGGGAACCATTTTATAACGTTCTCCCAATAGCACATTGAGCACGGACTGAGTTCCTACCATCTGAGATAATGGTGTAACCAGCGGAGGATAGCCCATATCTTTGCGAACATTCGGCACTTCTTTCAAAACATCATTGAAACGATCCGAAGCACCTTGCTGCTCAAGCTGACTCAGCAGATTGGACAACATGCCACCCGGAACCTGATAGGTCAGGATCTTGGGATTGGGAATTAAAGAGCGCGTGCGCAAATCTCCGGAAGCAATATATTTATTAACGATGACATCTGCCAATTCATAAGCTTCACTCAAGGCATCAAGGTCTAAATCCACTTCACGGTCTGTCAATTTAGCGATTTCCAAAATCGTTTCATCAGCTAAATGACTGGTACCGCCGGAAAACGGAGAAATACAGCCGTCGACAATATCGACGCCCGCTCTCATCGCCTGCTCCATAACCAGAGGAGTCGCATTTGCCGTTGTATGCGAATGTAACTCGATCGGCAAATCTGTTGCCTGTTTTAAAGCAGAAACCAGCTCAAATGATGTCTGCGGCGTAATGATACCGGCCATGTCTTTGATGCAGATTGAATCAGCGCCCATTTCTTCAAAGGTCTTGACCAGATTAACATAATATTCATTATTATGAACCGGACTGACCGTATAAGCGATCGCCGCCTGCAAAGTTCCGCCATGTTTTTTTACAAACTTAAAGGCGTTTCTTAAATTGTTCGGATCGTTCAGCGCGTCAAAAACACGAATAATATCAATGCCGTTTTCTATGGTTAAACGAATAAAACGTTCCAGAATATCATTGTCATAATGATGATAACCCACAACGTTTTGACCTCGTAATAACATTGATAATTTTGTGTTCGGCGCCGCTTTCTTGATTTCTCTTAAATTTTCCCAAGCGCTTTGTTTTAAAAACCGGAAAGCGGAATCGAAAGTTGCTCCGCCCCAAACTTCTAAAGAATGGAATCCGACTTTATCTAAAGCGCCCACAAGAGCAAGAATATCTTCTCTTTTCATTCGTGTCGCCAGAATCGACTGATTGCCGTCACGAACGGTTAGATCTTGAATTCCAAGTTTTTTCATGTGCACCTCTTACTTTATTTTGCATAAAATGCAATTTTAACAGATGACATTATATCATCTACAAAATCCATTAACAAATGAAAAAACCCCTTTTAAAATTATTATTTCTTTTTATTTTAAAACACAGATTCGGATAAATTATATCGTTATCTGCTACAATCTGAACGTTAAAACTTTGAATCTGTCAAGTATCTTTTAAATTATCTCACAAAACATCATTTTTTATATAAGTCTTATTGAAAATATGGCTGAATCGTCTTATAGTATGATTTTACAAGATCTTAACAAAGGTGCCCTATGGAGAAGAAAAGTAATCAAATTATCACGAATATCACGAAAAAAAAACATCTGACAGTCAATACGACATTCTTAATGACCTATCTGTTATGGTTGGAAATCCTGTTCCGGTTATTTGTCTTCAATAAAATTCGCTGGAGCGGTTTATTTTATAATATTCTCTTTAATCTTGCTTTCATCTTGCTTTTTACCGCCATTCTTGTCCTGATCAAGCAAAGATACTGGAATAAGATCACGAACACAATCGCGCTAATTGCCTGTATTTTTTATGGAGCTCAGCATATTTATAACGCTTTTTTCAAAAAACTATTCACCTGGTATTCGATGTTCAGAGCCGGTCAGGTAACGGATTTCATGCGGGAAATTGTCGTTAAAATCCTGCGCAATATTCCGGTCATTATCTTATTCGCCCTGCCTTTCTTGATCTTTGCCTATCAGGATCAACTCTCCCGCCTTATCCGAAAAAGAAAAGTGCAGCGAGGACAATCCGTCTTAAAAAATCAAGAACCATCCGCTTCGAACAGCCTGAATAAGGCTCCTGCAATAAGACAAAATTCTGCTTATCATCAGGAATACTTACGCAGAAAAAGAATTAATCATAATCGCAGCTTTAATCGCAAGCGGAAAAAAATATCTCTCGTCGCCCTGCTCTGCTCCGTTCTGATTTTTGCGGTCAATATTCTAATCCTGACTTTCGCCAATCAGAAAGTAAACTCCGCATTTGATTTATATTTCAAAACCAGTGATATTTATTGGGCCGCGGATCGGTTCGGATTAATGCCGGCTATGAGAGTGGATTTACGCAATTTGTTATTCCCCTCCTATGGTACGAAAGTCGGCAATTTGCTGACCGTCAATAACAAAAAGGGGAAAACCGATCATCAGAGCAAAGCGGATAAGCCGGCCGGCAGCAAACCCGATAACACTTCCTCCGATGTCGAAACACCCTCAACTCGGACAAACAATACTTCTCTTAATCCCGGCCAATCCTTTGAGAACAATGTGACGGGTCCCGAACAGGTAAACAAAGAAATAAGAGATCAAATTCTGCCGATCGATTTTGACGCTTTAATCAAACAGACAGAAGATCCTACCATACTCGAAATGCATCAGTATTTCAGTCAGGTGGAACCTTCGAGGACGAACGATCATACCGGTATTTTCAAGGGCTATAATTTGATTTTTCTAACTGCTGAAGGCTACTCCAGATTTTCTCCGAATCCGGATCTCACACCCACCCTTTGGCATATGCAGGAGAACGGATATAAATTCACCAATTTTTATAATCCGCTCTGGGGTGTTTCTACCTCTGACGGTGAATACACCGGCATTACCGGACTATCTCCCAAACCCGGCGTCTGGAGCATGCTGCAATCCGCGGAAAATAACATGGCGCTGGTCCCCGGCAATATGCTCAGACGGCTCGGCTATTACACGACAGCATGGCATAATCATTCTTACGATTATTATGGGCGCGATCAATCTCATCCGAATTTAGGATATGTTTATAAAGGACTGGGGAACGGTCTGGACGTCGAACCGACCTGGCCGGAATCAGATCTTGAGATGATGCAGAAAACACTGGATATCATTACGCAGAAAGAGCCCTTCCACGCCTATTATATGACGGTCAGCGGGCATATGCAGTACAACTATCCCGCGAATTTTATCGCCGATATAAACCGATCCTATGTCGAAAATCTGGATTTGGGCGAACCTGCTCAGGCCTATATGGCAACCCAGATCGAGCTGGACAAAGCCCTCGAATACCTGCTCAAAGGGCTGCGTGAGAAAGGTTTGGCGGATCACACTTTAATCGTTCTCAACGCCGATCATTATCCCTATGGACTGGAAAAAGAAGATTATGATGAACTGGCCGGCCATGAGCAAGATCCCAACTTTGAAATTTATAAGAATTCGCTCTTGATATATGTCGACGGCATGCAGCCCGAAGTCATTGACCGGCCCTGCTTCCCGCTCGATATACTGCCCACGATTTACAATCTGATGGGCGTTCCCTTTGATTCCAGACTGCTGATGGGCACGGATATTTTCTCCGATAAAGATCCGCTGATTTATTTCGCCAATAGGAGCTGGATCACAGATCAGGGTAAATACGACGCGATTCACGATAATTATATTCCCGCCGAAAACTCGACGATTTCCGATATTTTCCTCGATGATTATATAGCGGAGATTCAGCAGGAGGTTATCAATCGATCAGAATATTCTTCCGCTATTTTAGATTATGATTATTACAATTATTTATTCACCGATCAGTTCTGGGATGAAGTCAATAAAAAATATTATTAATTCTGTCAAAACTCCGGTCCCCGTTTATTTCCGGCTCTGCCGGTTCGCTGCCGGACAGCAAAAATCCGTTGCCCAAAATTATTCATAATCAAATAATTCGGAATCCGGAACACTGAACGTGTCCCCGTTTTCCAAATCGCCATAGCGATAACCTAACTGATACCATTCTTTTCTTTGTTCAGAAGATCCGTGTGTAAATTTTTCCGGAACGACATAACCGAGATTACTCTGTTGAATAGCGTCATCGCCGATCGCCTTGGCGGCATTAATCGCTTCAAGAATATCTCCTTCTTCAAGATAACCCCGTTCATCCTGCCATTTTGCGACACAGCCGGCATAATAATCCGCTTGCAATTCGAGCCGCACGTTCAATTTATTCGCCTCTTCTTCAGACATCCCTTTTTTCAGACGCTGCACTTCATCAAGAATACCGAGCTGATATTGCACATGATGGCCGATCTCATGCGAAACAACATAAGACATCGTAAAATCGCCGGATGCGCCGAATTGATCTCTAAGCTGGCGGTAAAAGGTCATATCGATATATACCGTCTGATCCGCCGGACAATAGAAAGGACCGATCTGTTTGTCCGCTCCTCCGCAAGCCGTTTGAATATAGTCCGTAAATGTATGCAAAGTGGCGGTTTCATATTGATAGCCATTTTCCGAAAAAATCTCGTTCCAAGCGTCCTCCGTATCTTTTAAGGCCACAGATAGAAATTGCCGCATTTCATCATAGGTCTTCGGATCACCCTGTCCCGTAGAAAAATCCTGTTCCTGCTCCTGAAACGAATGTGGCTGAGAAGGACGAATAAATTCATTACGGGAATTGAAAAGACAACCGCGAAACAAAAAAATAAGAATCAAAATCAGGATGATGCTGCCGCCGGCCCTACTCAGCAATATACGGGTCAGGAGGATACCGCCCAAACCGACTCGCCTGCCCCCGCTCGGATTATTGCTGTTTCTGACATTAGAACTGCCGCTGCGATTTCTCCATTGCATAAAATTCCACCTCGTGTTTTCCATATTATAATTATTTTCCCCTCCGAAATAAAGCCAGGGTTCATTAAAACAAGGCTTGCTTTATTTTTTCCATTTCGTTATTATTAACCTTGTCATTCGCGGAAGTGGCGGAATAGGCAGACGCGCTAGCTTCAGGTGCTAGTGATCATCAAGATCGTGCAGGTTCAAGTCCTGTTTTCCGCACCAAAAACATATCCGATATATAAAACGGGTATGTTTTTTATTTTGGAACTAATTTATCATAATCATCTTCTCATACGATATAATAAGTTTATGAATGATTCAGACTTTAGCCAACAATTACAGACGATTTCAATTTCGGTCAGGAAATTAGCCGAACGAGTTCATCAAAGCGGCGGTTTGGCAACTCCGTTATACGGCGGAGTCGATTCCCTTGACGGCATCAAAGCCCATCAAAAGTTTAGTCAGCAGATCGCTCTGCAGGACTTTCCGATCGCCGGATCTGAGATCGCGCTGGAAGGTAGTTACAACAGTTCCGCCTATCAATTAAAAATCAGAGGACGACTTGACAATATAACGCTGCGTGAAAATCTAATCACCTTATATGAAATCAAGAGCTTTAGCGGCAATCCCTTTTACATTCCTAAAGACGGCGAACCGGTACATTGGGCACAATTAATCCTTTACGCTTATTTGCTGCAAAATTCTGATCACACCGAATTGGCGAGCCGTCTCAAATTGGAACAAGGTCCGACTTCGGATAATTTTTTTGAGGCCTTAAAAAATCATAATATAGAACTTATCGTTGTCTACGCACCTCTTGAGAATGAACAATATATCTTCAAAAAACGAGTTCTCAGTCAAACAGAAATTGAAAACTTTGTCAAAAACACTGCCGAAAACTATATTCAAAGGCTGAGTTCATTTATTGAATGGAAGTCCATACGGGATTCCAGCATCAAAGAAGCAACCTTCCCTTTCTCACATATTCGAGAAGGTCAGGCCAAAATGATGAAAGAAGTGTTAGCGGCAATACGCGACAAGGATTCTTTGATCTGTCAGGCTGCGACCGGGATCGGCAAGACGATGGCCGTTCTCTACCCGTCGCTTAAAGCAGTCTCCGTAAAATTTGCCGATAAAATATTTTATGCGACCGGCATGATCTCAACGCGTGCCGTCGCGGATGAAAGTATTGATTTTTTACGAGAAAAAGGATTTTTAATCCGCAGTATTCTGTTTCAGGCGAAAGAACAAATCTGTCTTCAGCCGGGACTGTTTTGTGATCAGACCATTTGCCCCTATGCCATCGATTATTATCAACGGCTGCCGGATGCTTTGAACGCTCTATTTCCGCATCATAAAATCACGCCCGAATTAATTCGCCAGATAGCTCTGGAATACCAGGTTTGTCCGCATGAATTATCGCTCGACATCTCCGATTATTGTGATATTTTGATCGGCGACTATAATCATCTTTTCGATCCCCGGGCAGGAATTCGTCGCCTTTTTTCAGATGACGGAGAAACTTGCGTATTGCTGATCGATGAAGCACATAATTTGCCGGCCCGCTCCAGAAATATGTATTCCGCCGGCATCAAACATGAGGATCTGATCCGTTTGCGCGGCATCATCAGGCATCCTAATTTGCATTTTGCCGTACAGTATATGGATCTTCTAAATCAAATAGAATATATAATCTCGCTTTGTAACGATTTTCTGCCGCTTTTCGAGCTCAAGCAAAAACCCGCACAGAATCCCTTTTTCTCGAACGGTGAAGAAAACTGGCTGTTCGATCAAAATTTTATCGGCGTACGCAAAAAACCGCTTCTTCTGCTCAATCAAATCAGACGCTTAAGCCGATCTTTGCGTGAGTTTTTAGATCAGCAAAAAATATTTGAAGGCAGGAAAGATGTCCTTGATATCTGGTTTGACTTACTCTTTTTCGAAAAAATCGCCGACTTCTATTTTGATGCCGCCTACATTACCGCCATAAGAAAAAATCAGAACAAATTAGCAGAAATTTATTTTCTCTGCCTTGACGCCTCCGCTCAAATTACTTCTATCTATGCACAAAAAAATCCTACTATATTCTTTTCCGCCACCTTGTCGCCCATGCACTATTATCACAGCTTACTGAACGCCAAATTTACCGACTTGCCCTCTGAATTATTGGACCTGCAGTCTCCCTTTAACCCGAAAAATCGCTTGTTCGCATCCCTGACACAATATAAAGTCACCTATCGTCATCGTGAGCAAACCTTGTTCGGAATCAGTCAATTCATCCTTGCCGCGAGTCAGAAGAAAGTCGGAAATTATCTGATCTTCGTACCATCCTATCAATATTTATTTCAAATCCGGCAACTATTCACAAAACTCACACAAAACGGACCACAGAAATTACTCCCAAATAAATTTTCCGATGATGCGGAAAATCCGGCAAACGCGAATTCTTTATTCTCCCCTGCAGAGCCGCCACAAAATAAACCGATCCGATTGCTTTTTCAAAAACGAAAGATGAACGAACAGGATAAATCTGATTTTTTATCGGCTTTTGATGAATATGGCGGGCAATATCTATTAGCTTTCGCTGTATTAGGCAGCCATTTTAACGAAGGAATTGATCTGGTCGGGGAAAAGCTGAGCGGCGTTTTCGTGATCGGGACAGGCCTGCCGCAAATTTCACCGGAACGGGAGTTGATGAGTCAATATTACTCTGATAAGTTTCACGCGGGCAGAGCCTACGCCTATCAATACCCGGGATTTAATCGCGTGCAGCAGGCGGTAGGCAGATTAATCAGAAATGAAAAGGATACAGGTTTTGCCATACTAATCGATGAAAGATATCAAAATCCTGAATGGCAGCAAATTTATCCTCCGGATTGGCAAATTAAAAACTTCTCTAATAGTGAAGAATTATTAGCCGAAATTGAAATTTTCTGGCAGGATCATCCTACAGATCCAAAGCTTTAAAATGTTTTTCAAATATTTTTTCAAGCTCTGTTTTGGCTTCTTCCTCAAAAGCCCTGTAAGCCTGCATGATTTGTCTGGCGACCGCAGTCGGTTTGGAGTAACCTCCTTTTTCACCGCCTTGGCGGGATTCTAAAACAGGTTTCCCCAGTTCTTTTTCCATAATAGAGATCAGTTTTCTGCCTTTACTGTACGACATACCCATATATTGGCAGGCACTGGCTAAAGATCCGGACTCCTCCGTCAACTCTAATAGATGATGAACACCCGGACCGTAAAAAACTTTTTCTTTGCTGATTCTTATTTTGAAAGAAGCTCTCAGGCGGGAAACATCATGCTCCTGCAAAAGGCTGTCTAATAGCTGTCCTGATTTATCTGCCGAAAGGATACCGGCGTCCTCTGTCGCAACAAATCTTTTAGCTAATCGGGAAGATTCAATCGCCCCTTTTAATCCCCCTGCTCCCCGATATTCCAAAATATCGGGAAAAGCTGACGCCTTCAGCAAAATCGGATGACCGCCCCTGCCCTTATAGGTCGGAATACAAACTTCCCCCTCAGACTGCAACAGCTTCTCCACCGTATCTACGGAAAACATGGGGACGTCAACATATGAAATCAATACCCGCCGGCATTTATCCTGCAAAAAATTTAATCCCTGCTTAATGCTGTCGAGCATCTCACAGCCGGAAGAAGCTGTCAAAAAGGTCAGGTTCATAGACGGAACGAGCTTTTGCGGCAGTTCAGTTTCATCACCGACTACCACAATTCTATCAATCGAGCACATTTCAAAAAGTAAAGCGATGCGTTCAATCGCCGTAATTCTGCCAATTAATTTTTCCGGAGTAAATCTATCTTTTTGATTTGTTTTACCGGCTGAAATGATTAAAGCAGCGTCCATAAAAATGATCTCCCTGATAAGCTATCAATTTAAGGACATCTTCTCTCCACGAGAGAAGATGTTCATAAGAGTCTGAATTTTGATCAAATTTTTCAGTTAATTTATTTTACAAGGATTCCGTTATAAAGCTTTTCCAATTGCTCATCGCTCAGATCAACATGATAATAGAGGCTAAAAAATTCTTTAACTTGATCATCCACTTGAAAATTAACTTGTTCAGGATAAAGCAGTCCGGACAGCCAGCGAATGCCGATAATCCGATTAGGTCCCGGCGGACGGTCAACCCAGGCGAAAGGTGCGTTGGGGATGCCATAAACTTTTAACTTCTGCACGGCTTGAAGTGAAGCGTAATCAGGATTCTGCAAAATATCCCGAGCTGCCGACGCGCCGCTTTTATCCGCGTTCGGTTCGCCATTTACCACAATAACATCCGGATTCCAGGCAAGTAACTGTTCACCTGAAATCTGCACGCGCGAACCGTCACCCAATTCCAGATCAGCTACGTTTTTCGCCTTGACGAGATCGAAGATCCGGCCATGTGCGGAACCTGCAGGAGCTGTTTCCAATGAATTTTCACCATTTCCAAAATAAATACTTACCATTTCATCTTCCGCGATGTTCATCTCAGCAAGATCAGCAAAGGTTTTATCCGCAAATGCCGCCAATTTCTCCGTCTGTTCTTCTTCGTTCAGAAGATCCCCCAGAAAACGATAGGCATCTGCTGTTGCCGTAAGATTGCCATCTACCGCGACAACAGGAATACCCAGCTTATTTGCCAAATCGTCACAGTCGGAGATCAATTTGTCATTGATAGTCCCGACATTTAGCGCGATCGACGGATTTGCCGCAATAATCGCCTCGTAATTTACGGCGTCTCCCATGCCGAAAACAGGTAATGAATGATAGGGTTCTAAAATAATACTCTTTTCCAAATCATTTAACTGATAGTTCCAGCCAAGCATTAAATCGGGATTGATCGTGTACAGAAAAATAGTAGCGGTCGAACCGGCGGTATAAACAGAGGTTATCTCTTTAGGAACCAGCATCGTTCTTCCCGCCATATCCGTTATTTCCCTCTCGGCTATCTGCTTGCCGGATTCAGCGAAAGCAGAGGTTTCCAATTCGGCAGCATCGGTTTTATCAGCTTCAGTATTCTCTTCTGATTCAGAAGTTTCTGATTCAGGAGTTTCCGATTCAGGCGTTGTCTCCGACTCGGTTGGCAGTGCGCTCTCGGATTTTTCCTGATTCACCGAACCCTGATTGGACTTACTGCAGCCGGCTGCTGTAAATAGAGTAAATACAATAGCCAGCAGAATAGCCAAAAATAAATCTCTTTTTTTCATTCTCTTCTCCTCAACTACTTTCACGCCATCAATAATCATCTGATCAGATTGACATGATTGATTATTAGAGCTAAAATTTATATCGAATGTTTTTCAAAAACATAACGGTGTTTTGATAGTAAAACGAAATAAATTTTTAGTCAAGTGGAATCGGATAGTTATGAAGAGTATCGCAATAAATCATGAATCTCAGTGCCGTTCTCGCCGTCTGTTTTTGACCTTAATTATCATTTTATTTGTGACTGTATTATTTTCTTTTTGGATCGGTTATTATCCTTTAACGTTTCAACAAGTAATAGAAGCATTTTCCTATCTGCCCAAATTGAACCGTCCCGGTGAAACATTGCCGCAGACCGCAATTGTTATCTGGCGTATGCGTTTACCTCGAATATTATCCGCCGTCTTTATCGGAGCCTCACTATCCGTTGCCGGTTCAACTTATCAGGGGATGTTCCGCAACCCACTGGTATCTCCCGATATTTTAGGAGTTTCTTCCGGAGCGTCACTCGGCGCGGCACTTGCTATTTTAAGCGGCGCCACTAATTGGTTCATACAGATAGCCGCTTTTTCAGGCGGAATGATCGCGGTTTTCGCGTCATATTTCATCAGTCGAAAATCCGCTCATTCACAAACTTTGAGTCTGGTCTTGACCGGAACGATGATCATGGCTTTATGCAATGCGGGGGTTACCATGATCAAATATGTCGCGGACCCCAATGATGTGCTGCAGCAAATTACTTTCTGGCTGATGGGCAGTCTGACTAAAACCACGCTGGACGCTTTCATTCGGAGCTTCTTTCCGATGTTGCTCGGCTTGAGCATCATCTTTATTTTTCGCTGGCGGATTAATATTTTGACTTTGGATGAGGAAGAAGCCAAAAGTTTAGGCGTCAATATCAAAAATTTTCGCTTCTTATTTATTTTTGCTTCCACCCTGTTAAGCGCGGCGGCGGTTTGTCTCGGCGGCTTAATCGGCTGGGTCGGTTTGATGATCCCTCATTTAGCCAGATCCATCGCGGGAGTCAACTATACGAGGCTCATCCCGGCAAGCGCTTTGCTTGGCGCCATCTATCTGCTCCTGATGGATGATCTCGCCCGTTCCGTCTTATCTATGGAACTGCCGATCGGCGTCGTGACCAGCATTATGGGTGCGCCGTTTTTTATCTATTTAATTATCAAAAGAAAGGAACGCTGAACATCATGCTCTTAAAACTGGATCAGGTTTATGGCGGATACGGGAATGTTGATATCGTAAAAAATGTCAGTTGCCATGCTGATAAAGGTGAAATCTTAAGTCTGATCGGACCGAACGGATCCGGAAAAACGACCTTGTTCAGGTTAATTCTGGGAAGCATTCCTCTTTCTTCAGGCAACATTTATATTGACGATCAGAACACAAAGAATCTCTCAACAAAAAAACTGGCGAATCTGATCGCTTATATCCCTCAATATCATACGCCGATTTTTTCCTACTCCGTGCTGGATATAGTCATCATGGGAAGAGCCTCTCACTTTTCAGCGTTTGAGAATCCCGGAAATGCGGATCGTGAAGCGGCTTTAGCAGCCCTTGAGAAAGTCAACGCGCTGCATTTAGCCGATAAAAAATATACGACCTTGAGCGGCGGACAGCGACAACTTATCTTAATCGCCCGTGCCATCTGTCAATCCGCAAAAATATTCGTGATGGACGAACCGGCAGCCAACCTCGACTACGCCAATCAGCAGCTGCTTATGGACGTGATCATTGATCTGGCGGGCAAAGGTTATTGCATAATAATGGCAACCCACAGTCCGGAACAGCCGCTCTATTACGGCAGCAAAGTTCTCATGCTGAAAAACGGTCATGTGGCAGGTTTCGGCTCACCGCAGGAAACCATTAACTCAGATAATCTGCAGGCTATTTATGATATCGAGATGGATGTGTTTCACATGAAAGACCGCTATGGTATCGAAAGGACTATCTGTTTGCCGGTCAAACAACCGTATCAATAATCTCGCCTGTTTCTTACCGTGCTTATGCTACCCTCTCGCTCACTACTCCGAACATTCACAGTGAAATTTCATCGTCGGAACTATCCTCTTTTTTTCAGATCGATCTGATCGCGCATTTTTCTCGCCGTCGGCGTATCGGCCAGGCCTCCAAGGGCCGTTTCCTTCAAAGCTTCCGGCATAATATCGCCGATTTTGCCCATCGCCTGCACCACCTCGTCACAGGGAATGCGGCTTTCAATTCCGGCAAGCGCCAGATCAGCGGCGGTAAAACAATTGCTGACGCCGATCGTATTTCGTTTAATACAGGGTATTTCCACAAGGCCGGCAACCGGATCACAGGAAAGCCCCAACAAATTCTTCAAAGCGATGGCAATCGCATGCGCGGACATCTCAACGCTGCCTCCTGCCGCCTCGACCAATGCCGCCGCGGTCATGGCGGAGGCTGAACCGATTTCGGCCTGACAGCCGCCTTCGGCTCCGGATATACTGGCGTTATTCCCGATAATCATTCCGCATAAACCTGCACTCAACATAAAATTTAACTGCTCGCGTCGGCTGAGCTGAAAATGATCGCGTACCGCCATCAAAACACCCGGCAAAACCCCGGCGGATCCGGCGGTCGGAGTAGCACAAATAATGCCCATCGCCGCATTCACTTCATTGACCGCAATCGCATAATTAATCGCCCGGCCCAGTACTTCTCCCATCAGCGAAACGCCGCTTTCGAGATAGAGATCATACTTTTTCGCGTCCCCGCCGGTCAGACCGGAATGAGAAATAACGCCATCTATTCCCTTTGCGATGGAATTTTCCATTGCCTGCAATTGAAACTCCATTTTTTCATAAATAATTTCCGGCTTGGTTTCATGCATGGCGCATTCCTGCTCCAGCAGCACTTCGTAGATCTTCATTTTTTTATCATTACAGGTATCAATCAACTCCTGAAAAGAATCAATCATGACAATGTCCTCCTAAGCTCTGACCTGAATAACTCTCAGAATATCCGGGATATTCCTGATTTCCGTCAGGCAGCGTTCAGCGATAGCCTCATCCGTTTGAAAT
Organism: uncultured Mageeibacillus sp.; assembly: GCA_964346695.1. Taxonomy (GTDB): domain Bacteria; phylum Bacillota; class Clostridia; order Saccharofermentanales; family DTU023; genus UBA5436. The sequence continues at coordinate 181,932 of CAYFVK010000001.1, forward strand.
ATCATCAGTGCGATCTTCCCCTTCGCTTTACGGGAAACCTCCAAATGCGAAACATTGATTTCATGCTCGGCGATGACATTGGTCACAGCTGCGATCCGCCCCTTCACATCTTTGTGAAAAACCAGGACCGCGGGATTTTCTCCGGTAATATGACAATTAAAGTCATTGATCTGTAAAATCTGAACTGTTCCGCCGCCGACTGAAATACCGACAATCGAAACGAATTCTAAATCCCCCGAAAGTTCAATCCGGCAAATATTAGGAAAAGTCACAGGATCATAATCGGCGATGATCTCAATTTCAAGTCCGGCCTGTTCCGCTACCTGAAATGCGATCGGAATGCGGGAATCGAAAGTTTCCATCCCCATAATGCCCGCTACGATAGCGACATCCGTGCCATGACCGGAATAGGTATGGGCAAAAGAGCCATAAAATGTGATTTTAGCCTTATTCGCATCACCGCCGTAAATATTTCTGGCGATTTGCCCGATACGAACGGCACCGGCGGTATGCGAGCTGGAAGGTCCTACCATGACCGGGCCTATGATTTCAAAAACACTTTGATATTTACTCATAATAACCTTTCTCGAATTTTTCCAATGAAATTAACAAATCCAATTTGGGATACGCTTTTCCCATGATATAAGATAAATATTCTCCGGAAAATCGGATTATTTCTTCTCGGCATTCAGGCTTGATCTCAATATTAAAACACTTTTCATGCGGTAATTGTATTAATTGTGACAAAGATAGTAACGTATCTTTTTTTAACAACATGATCTTACTCTCGCCGATGTTTTTTTGGCAATCAGAATCCGCGCAGACCGCACCGCCCTTTTCAAAATAAAATCTTCCGCCCACCCGTTGATTAAACGGGCGATGACAGATCAGACAGTCAAAAACCCAGGGCGCGAAACCCTGATCAGCCAAAAATTTCAATTGAGCCAGATAGGTGATCAGAATCGGATCCGCGGAATGCGTTATTTTATAAGAAGCATAGGCCCAAAAAGAATAGACCCCTGCCGCTTCAGGCTGATGCCGAACAACATCCAAAACCAGCTCGGCAATATGTGCCATACAGGTCAAACGTGTGATATCCTCACGTAACGGAGTATATGCGTCGATCAACTCGGCATTTTGCAAACGATAGCGTTCCCGATAATAAAATAATTCAAACTCCGCGAAGACGAAATTTTCCGTCACAATTTTAAAAGGGCTGTTCTTACTTCTGGCATGCAGGACGGAACAAGTTATGAGTCCCCTATTTCCGGTCAGAATATCCAAAAGAACATTGCTGTCCCGGTAAGGAACACTTCTCAAAACAAAACCTTTACATTTAAGATAACTCATTTCTATAATTCAAGATCCCGGCTGATATACCCCAAATCCTGCAATTGCGAATGACGGTTTTTCCAATCCTCCCTCACTTTTACAAAGAGCATCAAATCACAGGGGCAATCCAGCATTTCAGCAATTTTTGCTCGGCTCTTTTTGCCTATAGCAGCAATTTGTCTGCCTTTTCTGCCAAGCAGAATCATTTTATGATTGGGCTTGTCGCAAAAGATAGCGGCATGAATTTTCACTCTGCTGCGTTCTCCCTGCGCGTCAAAAATTTCCTCAAAGCTCTCTATCTTCACCGCTGTACCATAAGGGATCTCATCCTCAATCTGTAAAATAATCTCTTGCCTGATATATTCAGCAGCAAGATCTCTCTCCGTCTGATCCGTATAGGAATCATCCTCTACAAGCAATCCCCGATCCGGTAAATTGTTCTTTATTTCGTCCAAGAGCTGAACAACACCCTCATTTTGTTTTGCCGAAATCGGGACAATCGCTTTGAAATCCGCGTAATCGTTGTAAACGCCTATGACCGGCAGCAGCCATTCTTTTTTAATCAAATCGATTTTATTGATGGCTAAGATCATGGGAATCTTTGCCGAAGCGGCGAGATCAATAATTCTTCTCTCGATATCTCCGATCTCTGCCCCGGCTCTGGCGTCGATCAGCAACAGTAGTAAATCTGTTTCCTGAATCGCCACAGAGGCCGCCTTTTGCATTTGATGACCCAATTGGTCATTGGCCTGATGCATACCCGGCGAATCCACAAAAATAATCCGGCTGTCCCGATCCTGATAAATTCCCTTTATTAAATGTCTGGTTGTCTGCGGTTTATGGGTCGCGATAGCCAGCTCCATCTGCATGATTTGATTTAGCAAGGTGGATTTTCCGATATTGGTTCTTCCGGCAATCGTCACTATTCCTGATTTCATAAAGCAAATTCCTTATATTTTTCATCTTCCGATAAACTGTCCAGTTCCGGAATAAGAGCACGCTGCAAGGAGAACATACTCTCTTCCTGCTCCTCGCTTTGATGATCATAACCGCATAAATGTAAAAGGCCGTGCATAAACAAAAACAAAAATTCTCTGAGGTAGGATTGGTGCAGATTATTCGCCTGAATTTTTACAATGGCAGGACAGATTATGATTTCACCAAGGCTGATCGCGGGCTGATCGGAATCAGGATCGACAAAATCAAAAGGCAGGAATACAAAATCTGAAGCCGGATCATTCGGAGTAAATTCAAATGCCGGAAATGATAAAACATCGGTCTCCCTGTCTACTTGCCGATATGCCTGATTGATTTCTTTGATTTCGGCTTTGCTGACAATTGTCAGATCAACCTCCGCAGATAATTGTTGATTTTTCAAATATTGCTCAACATTTTTTTCCTCATGCAGAATTCTGCCGCCAAATTGCGTTAATAACTCCTGCAAGGGCTGATGCCGAAGCAGCAAGTCTTCCTGCTCCATTGAAAAAAGATGACATGAGAAAATCGACATATGCATGCTCCATCCTTTTATTTTACCGCCTCAACGGGGGCCGGTTCAGGGTATTTTATCCGCTTATGAAATTGTCCGGCATATACCTGAATAAAGGCGTTGATGATCAATTCCACATCATGAAAAGATAAACCGGAATGTATCAGTTGATTCTGATCGATTTTGATTTTTACGATATTGCGCATAAACTTTTCAGCATCTTCGATATTATCAATTTCTGCAGATTTCATCGCCGCCTCTACGGAATCCGCCAGCATCAATACGGCAGATTCGCGAAAACTGGGCAAGGGATTATGGTATCTGTATTGATCGGGATCCGGCTGTTCTCTCCCCTCCTGTTCGGCAATCTGACAGGCTTTATGATAAAAGAATTGGAGAATAGTAGTCCCATGATGCTCGTGAATCATTTTCAGAACCGGTTCCGGCAGACGATACTTTCTGCCCATTTTCAAACCGTCTTCCGTATGAGCGGTAACAATTTGACAGCTTTGTTCCGGGGTTAAAAAATCATGGGGATTATAATCACTCTGATTTTCCGTAAACATAATCGGATTTTCCAACTTGCCGATATCATGATAATAGGCGCCTACCCGAACCAGATTGGCGTCCGCGCCGATAGCCTCGCAGCCCGCGTCCGCTAAATTGGCCACCATCATGGAATGTTGAGATGTTCCCGGAGCTTCGGAGAAAAGTTTTTTCATCAAAGGTTGTCCCGGCTGCGACAATTCAATAATTTTCATCGGGGTTACCGTGTTAAAAATCAATTCAAACAGCGGCATTACGCCGATCGCAACGATGACGGAAACCATCGATGAAATCAGGACTGAAACGGCGTTGGTCAGGAAATTGGAAAACGTAACTTCGCGCATGATATTGAGAGATAATACAACCACAATCGAGGATAAAGTCGTTATCAAAATCAATTTGGCATAATTATCCTGTCTGATAATCCTTCTGGCAAAGACCGCCGCGATCAAACAGCCGACTAAGACGACCGGCAAGAAGTACGGATTAAAGGAAGTCATCGGATAGATGGCGATAGCCAGAGCCGTAGACAAAACCAGAGACGTTCGGAAGTCAAAATAAGCGCAGATGATAATCGCGGTGAAATAAATCGGCGGCGATAAGGGGAAAGTCTTGGCCGCATAATAAGAAATCACCAGAGGAATAATCAAAGATACGATGATCGCCCACATGCTTTGGCTGCTGAGCGAAAAATTCGGATTAAACTGACGGAAAAAATAAATTACGAACAAAAATAAAACAAGATTTAAGATTGAAATGCCGATAAACTTTGGCCAATCAAATTGATTCGTATCGGTTAAATTCAGTTCTTCCAAAATATCATATAAATCTTCGGTAATCACATCGCCCTGAGAAACGATTCTGGTGCCCTGATTGATCAGAATCGGATTGTTTCGGATTCGAGTCGCAGCGGCTTCCCGTGCGTTCTGAGTTGCTTCCTGATCATAATCCACATTCGGCATAAGCAAATTGGATAAGAGATAGTCAATAATTTCCAGATCCGAGAGAAAATAAACCTGATTCTCAGACAGACCGTTTATACTGTTCTCAATCTCCTGCTTCAATTGCTGGGCGTCCAATGCTTTATCCATTATCATGTCCGAACTCATGCGTAAGCTCTCAACAAAAAAATTATAACGATCGGCACTGACACTCAGCAAATCTTTGGCATATTCGATACTGAAATTAATATTAAAACTCTGATTGATTTGCGAAACCATCGACGTAGCCGTTGTGGCAATTTCATCGCCAGTAGGATTCCGATACGTTTTATTCGTCGGCGATTCCGAAGGCATTGTCGTCGTTAAATCAGAATTATTTTTAACCGTAGGATTTGTGGTTGAACCGGTCGCACCATTATCTTTTTCGCCTGTATAAAGACGATCTCTGCGTTCATCGACCAAACTGATAAATGACTCTATATTCGCCAAAGATGCGGCTGTCGTTTCTTCGTTCTTGACCATTTTCCCGGGTATCGCCGCCATCGCTTCCCGAGCCAGATTTTCGGTTTCTTTCTGATTAATGATCGTTCTCGGAGCGTCGATATCAAATCCGCTGACATCATTTACTTTTAAGGGATAAGTAGTCGGCTGCGAGCCTTGATAAACCATAAAGCAAAAAATGATATAGACTAATATCAGCGCCAGAGCGCCGAAAAAAATACCTCTCTTTTGTCCGCGATCACGCCCGATGTTCTGATTTGATTTTTGAGAATGATGCTTATTTTCCTGCTTATTCTGAATCATAAAAGCTAATTTTGGTGTTTCCATAATTAAGATTTCCTTTTTGCTTTGTTCTTTTTTGCCTGCTCCGCTTTTTCATAAGCTAAAATAATTCTTTGTACTAAGTCATTTCTGACCACATCTCTGGCATTTAAGTAGACAAAAGCGATACCGCTCACATCTTTAAGTATTCTTTCGATACCGACCAGACCGCTTTGATGCTGATTCGCCAAATCGATCTGAGTAATATCACCTGTCACTATCGCTTTGGAACGGAAGCCTATTCTGGTCAAAAACATCTTCATCTGTTCCGGCGTCGTATTCTGCGCTTCATCTAAAATGATAAAGGCATCATCTAATGTTCTTCCTCTCATATAGGCTAAAGGCGAAACTTCAATCGCGCCCTTCTCAAGATATTTCTGATAAGAATCATATCCCATCAGGTCATATAAAGCATCATATAGCGGACGCATATAAGGATCCACTTTCATCTGTAAATCGCCGGGCAGAAACCCTAATTTCTCACCGGCTTCAACAGCCGGTCTGGTCAAAATAATGCGGGAAACCTGTTGTGCCCGAAAAGCCTTGACCGCCATAGCCACCGCCAGATATGTTTTGCCCGTACCCGCCGGACCGATTGCCAGCGTCAGTTCATTTTTTTCTATCGCCTCGATATAGCGCCTTTGACCCGCTGTTTTGCTGTGAACCGGTCTGCCCTTGGCGGTTATACAAATAAAATCGGGACTGAAAGCAGCATCGTCCTGATTTTCTGACAAAGAAGATGCGGTTAAATATTTAACCAGCTGCTGATCAATTTCCGCGCCCCTTCGAATACCTTCCAGCAGGCGATGATAGACCTGAACGGCCAGATCAACCTTTTCCTCTTCGCCCGAAACAATCAGGCCCTGCGCGCCGAGCTCCGATTCGACAGAAAAAGCGGCATCGATTTGCTTCGCGTGATTATTCAGTTGACCCAGTAATTGAATACCTTCATCTGTTGCTACAGGTATAACTTTCATTGACATATACTATTGCAAGTCCTCTCTTATTCTTCCGGTACGGGTTCCAGTAAATTCGTTTTATAGGCTATGCTGTCCTGACTCAAAGCAGGGATCAGCACATTCTCTTCCGCGGCAATCGTCATATTCAGAATCTGTTCCGACTGCAGCGCTTCCAATAAGGATGTTTTTAAGCTCTCCAGCATACTCACGGCATAAGGAATCTGTTCCGAATCGATAATCGCTTTGATCACAAAATCTCCGCTTCTCGGGAAACTCAAACCGTTGATAATCATATTTTCGCCATTTGTTCTAATCTCGGTAGTCGTCACTTTTCTCTGTTCATTAATTGAGATAGCTTGCGCGCCGACGGCATTTAATTCATTGACCACGATGCGAATCATGGAATCATTGATCATGGCTTCACCGCTCATATTCATAGTGATAATCACGCCGGAATTTTGAACATCGGTCAGTCCGGCAAAAATAGCATATTTTTCTCTTTCGGAGACTAAATTCTGATAGGCTGAATCTCCCTCCGAGCGGCTTTCCCGCAATTTTTCAATCTCCGCATAAAGATCTTCGTTGCGCTGGTTCAACTCCCGATTTTTTTCAGCATAACTTTTGACGTTATTTTGTAATTCAACCAGATCTCTGCTATCTCCGGCAGCAATATTTCCGGTTTTAATCTGCAGAGAGATGACCAAACCGAGAATAAATGAAATGAGCAGGATGACAAATTGTTTTTTTACTTTATTTTCCATTTATCAATTCCTCAAACGAACCTCACGGCACATTCTTCAATAAAGAAATATCTTGCTCGATCGTTGCCGGCGTTTCATAACTTTTAATCAGAATGCGAGGTTCGCTTTTAATATCCAAACGGATATTGTAAGGTGGAGCCGTCAGCTGCGTGTAAAGCGGATCTCTTTCGACCGCCAGGCGCAATTCCTCGGCAGGTCCAATCGCTTTAATAATATAAGGCGGCGTCATTCTTTGATTATTACATAAAATCGTTGTTCCCACACAAAAAATTTCACTCGAATTAACAATACGTAAATCATTAACCGATAAAGCCTGCGCCCCGTAATCGACCAAAAGATCGAGCAAATAAACCAGATTTTTATCATGAATGATGGAGGCAACATGATCTTGAGCAGGATCATAATTCTCCTTATCATTTAATGAAAGTACAATCCCGCTGCCGCTGACATCCGTGAGGCCGGCGTATTTCTGCACGGTATTCACTTCCTCAATAATTTTTGTATCGTTGTTTTCGTCAGCATCTAAAAGCTCATACCAGATCTGTTCCAACTCTTTTCGCGCGTATTGATAATCGAAATCCAAATCTTCCCGATCTTTTTGAAGTTCTTCCAACTCCTGCAAAGTCCGCTCATATTCTTTCAAATCAAATGAATTTTTCTGATTTATATGAATATGCTGATAGATCACGCCGCCGCACAAAGCTAAAAGCAAAACGAGAGCAAGAATGATTCTACTCGGATGATTTTTCATATCTATCTCTTTTACCTTTATGTGTCGAAACTCCGACATTTTCGCAAAGGACGCTACTGATCAAGCCCAATTCCCCCATCTGCTGTCTGAAACCGGGCTAAAACGGCTTTCGCCTTCTCATAATAGACCGGGGCTTCAACCGTAAAATGCATTCTTTCCCGGCTCAGAGGATCAATATAGGCAATTTCCGAAGAATATAAAGCCTGCGCCGGTAAGCCTAAATTATCCCTGCCTTTATGATACAACGGATCGCCGATAATCGGTAAATTGATATGAGCTAAATGTACGCGGATTTGATGTGTTCTGCCCGTGACGAGAGAGAGCTCAAGTTCGCTCGCCAGGGGTTGATTCTGCTCGTTCGGATAACGAGTCAACACTTTAAATTTTGTGAGGGCTCTTTTACCATCCGCGGTAACTGCCATTTCGATTCGTTTGACCGGATGCCGGCCGATCGGAGCATCTATCAGTCCCCCGTCGTTCTGCGGCTGTCCCCAGACGAGCGCGCGGTAGCATCTTTTGATCTGATGCTGTTTGAACATTTTGGCCAACGCAAGATGGATTTCATTATTTTTGCAAACGATCAGCAGCCCCGCAGTATCTTTATCCAGGCGATGCACAATGCCGGGCCGATCCGGACCGTTCAGATCCGATAAATGACCGTGCGTATAAAATAATAATGCGTTAACCAGCGTTCCATCCGGATTGCCTGCCCCGGGATGTACTGCAATCCCGATCGGTTTATTAATCACCAATATGTTTTGGTCTTCGTAAACGATATCCAACGGAATATTCTGTGGCTCAGGCGGCATATACTCTTTGGTTTGATAGGTAAATTTTATTTTTCGACCTGCTTCCAGTACGATATTTCCCTTATCAATAATCTGTCCATCGCATTGAATAAGGCCTGCTTTGAACAGTTCTTGAATTTTCGAGCGTGATAATTCACTGATCTGTTCACTAAGCCACTTATCCAGACGCATAGCGGAATCATCCATAATCAATGAGTATTCTTTGCCCAACTATTCTTCCTCGCTGTGATCATTTTGCTCGGCTTTTACTTCTTCCTCTTTTTTACTGAACAGAACCATCTCATTCAGTTCATGTTGGTTGCGAATCAAGAAGATGACCAGCAATATTCCGCCGATAACGATGGACATATCCGCTACATTAAAGACCGGAAAATAATAATTACCGAATTTCAGGCTGAAAAAATCGACGACATTATTAAAGCGAATCCGGTCAATCAAATTGCCGATACTTCCGCCGAGAATCAGACTTAGAAAAAACCTGATATATTTATTCTGATTGCGCAGAATTAAGATCAGAATGAGAACTGAAGCGACGACCGAAATCAAAGTCAAAATGCTGATTCCCCATTCCTTTTCCGACAGGAATCCCCATGCCGCACCCCGATTTCGGATGTGAAAAATCGAGAAAAAATTCTCGATCACCGGTATTTTTTCCCCTATCTCCAAATATTTCAAAATAAAAAATTTGCTGATTTGATCGATAGCAACGATCAAAACGGTAAATATCAACGCCAAACCCATATATCCTCCAGCCTGTCATAAGGATAGCTGATGCGTGAATTAGGAATTCCCTGAACTTCTTCCCGGAAAATCATTCCCGCATGTTCAAACCCTATGCCAAGAATATTCAATTGTTTGAAACTATCAACTATAAAATTTCCATAGGAAATATCTTCCGGAATAAATTGATTAGCTTCTCTATCTACACTGTAAAAATATTTCTCCAATTGCGTCATAATCGAATTTTGTTCTTCCGTGTTCTTGTTTGTTGAATCGGGATCAATTGTTTCCAACGTTTCAACATAGGACATCGGATAAGCGAGCTCAAGACGGGAAAATGCCAAGTCATAATTTTTCGAGGCCAATTCCGTCGGATAACTCTGCAAGTCGACAATTTTAATTTCGAGATTAACATTAAGACTGAGCAGGGCTTCTCTGAGAGCTAAAGCCCATTCTTTTTCTAAGGCTCTGTCAGGAGTAAGAAGAACCATCTCTATTTTCCCCTGATCAATCAGCCGAATCGTTTCCTCACTAAGTGACAAATTCGCGTCTTTTTCAAAAAGATGAAAAGCTGAAATCGTCTCGTCATGATATTGGATCGGCAATCTGTTTACGCTCGGATAGCCTGTCATCGTCTGAATCAGGTCGTCACGCAGCTGCCAGATATCCCGCATCGCCTGTTTGATTTCCGGATCTTTTATAGCTTTGTTTTCGCCAAAGGTTAAATAACAATAGCTCGAACCCGGAAACGATATCATATTTTTGAGATTCAATTTTCCGTAAATATTATAATTATTTTCGTCTAAATAGACTAAATCCACTTGATTGTCTTCCAAGCCGCGCATCGCAGATTTGGCGTCTTTATATAGCACGAGTTCTATTCTTTGCAGATTACAATCCTCAGCTACGGCTTTGAGACTGATCAAATCATCTGATACGTTCTCAACACGGTATTTACCCGAACCGATACGTATAAATTCTGTTTTATTTACATCCTCTTGTTTCAAAATCGGCATCTGTAAAGCAAACAAGACTCCCTGATCAGGATCTTCACGCAGTTTGATTTTGAAGCGAAAACGATCGACTACCTCAATTTCTTCGATCTGATTTAACCTCTGCAATTCAACTTCCAAAAGGCTTTGTTTCACAAATTCAGAATTGTCCCGCAAATCAATCTCCGGCTGTGTTTCCTGCTCGCTGTTTTCCGGATCATCAACTTGATTCAACAGCAAACGCAAATTATCCCGATAAGTGAGAATAGAAGCGAAACAATCATCCGCTGTAATTAAATCCGAATCCGAAAAAGTCGCTCCATGAATCAATTCAATTTCATAAACCCGTTGTTCTTCAAAATAGACTACTTCCTCGACTAAATCTTTGCGCAAAATATTATCGGAGTCTATGAAAAACAATGATCGATATAATAATTGACAGGCGGCTTTGCCGGAAGAATCAAAAGTATTCAGGGGATTGAAATTGTCTCTATTCTGATAATAGACGCGTAAGCGATCAGATTGCGGATGATCATTTTCAGACTTATTCGTTTCTGCCGGCTCGGCATTTGCGTACGTTTCATTATTGGAATTTAAATCCGACTCAGCGTTTACAATCGACTCCTCAGAACCGTCCGCCTTCCCTTGCTTCCCTTCTGTCGAAACACAGGCAGACAAAAGCAATAAGACTAAGAGAAATATCCCCCCAATCTTTAAAGTTTTTTTGAGATTACTGATTCTAAACATGATTTACTCGATCTCTCTTTAACTGTTCTTCAAATCGTTATTTTATCATCTCCGACTACAGATAAAAAGGCAAGATCAAGTTATCATAAATAAAAAAAGCTAAATTGTATATTAATATACAATTTAGCTAATTTCTTATTTTGCATAGTCGGAAACACGACTTTCGCGAATCATCTGTACTTTGATCATACCGGGATAAGTCAGCTCATTTTCAATCTTTTTGCTGATCTCATGAGCTTTAATAATCATATCCTCATCTTTAACCTCTTCCGGTTTAACCATGACACGGATCTCACGACCTGCCTGTACAGCATAAGTTTTTTCTACACCGCTAAAGGAATTCGCGATTTCTTCCAATTTTTCAATTCGCTTAATGTAGGTTTCCACATTCTCTCTTCTGGCACCGGGTCTGGCTGCGGAAATCGCATCCGCGGCGGTTACCAAGTTAGAGATTAAATCTGTTGCTTCAACATCACCGTGATGAGATTCGATTGAATTGATAACAACCTCGTTTTCATTATACTTTCTGGCAATTTCAGAACCGATTTCAACATGCGATCCTTCCAGTTCAAAATCTGTTGCTTTGCCGATATCATGTAAAAGACCGGCTCTTTTGGCGAGCGAGACATCAAGTCCTAACTCCGCCGCCATCGCTCCTGCGAGCCAACAAACTTCAATGGAATGCTTTAACACATTCTGACCGTAACTGGTACGATACTTCATTCGTCCGAGCAATTTAATCAGCTCAGGATGCAAACCGACAACACCGGTTTCAAAGATAGCTTCTTCGCCGGCTTCTTTGATTGACTGATCGATCTCTTTTTTAGCCTTTTCAACAGCATCCTCAATCCTCGAGGGATGAATCCGACCGTCAAAAACCAATCTTTCAAGAGTTAATCTGGCAATTTCGCGTCTGATCGGATTAAAGCTTGAGATAATTACAGCTTCCGGCGTATCATCAATAATCAAATCGACACCGGTCAGACTTTCAATCGTTCTGATATTTCTGCCTTCTCTCCCGATAATCCTGCCCTTCATCTCTTCATTCGGTAAATCAACAACTGATACGGTTGATTCGGAAACATAATCAGAAGCATAGCGCTGAATTGAATTAACAATAATCTCTTTCGCTTCACGATCTGCCGTTTCCATCGTTTCGTCCTGCAATTGACGAAGCAGAATAGCCATATCATGAGAATACTCTCTTCTGGCTTCTTCCAATACCTGATCTCTGGCTTCGGTTACACTTAAGCCGGAAATCCTTTCCATTTCTGCAACAATTTGTTCTTCTCTCTCACATAATTCTTGTTCTTTGCGCTCGGCCTCTTCGATTTTTAATTGTAAATTCTCTTCTTTTTCTTCAAGAGCATTTACCTTTTTATCAAAATTCTCTTCTCTTTGATTTAATCGATTCCGATCGCGCTGCAGCTCATTTCTTTTTTCACGAGCTGACTTCTCTAATTCCTTTTTTGTGAGATGAACTTCTTCCTTGGTTTGCAGCAACAATTCTCTTTTGCGATTTTCGCCTTCGATTTCAGCATCCGCAATCATTTGTCTTGCTTCCGCCTCAGCCTTTTCGCGTTCTGCCACAAGCTCCTGGCTTTGTCTACTTAAACCTTTTTTATAATAAACGGTTACTATTGTTGCACCAATTAATAAACCGATTAATAAACCAATTATTAAGTATAAAATGGCGATCACCTCCTATATTTAAATTTCAAGTTGCAAATAATTTATATATCTTTAATATTTTAGAAAAATGTTAAGAAAAGGTCAAATAAAATTAACCAACATTCGTATAGGTATAATAATAATATTTTTCAGGAGAAAAAAACGGCCGGTCATTTGAGAATGATGCTCAAAGGACAGCCGTTGTTGAATTCGATCAATTAATTTCTTATTCTATTACCATGAATAAATTTAGATAAATATTAACATTGAATGCAACATTGATTTCGTTAGTTTCACGAACCTCTTATTATCTACAGCCTTTCTTACGATTTTGTTTACTTTTTAATATAATCCGAAATTATAAAAATAGGTATTGTTATATGGGTCAACAATATAATTGCCTACCTTATCACCGAAAACAAAGTCACCTGCACGATATCTATCTACAATTTCCCCACTGTCTAATTTTCTTACATTAACTGATCTCTGAATATGACCGGAAACAAATGGCGGATTCGTAATGTTTAAGTCATATACCCATTTATTCGGTCCAATAGCAATCCAATTACTCCCATCCTGTTTGATCCCTTCTACTTTCCCCAAAGTATTAATACGACCAACTATTTGCCCATTGGGTTTATTCCGTACATTGATTGAAGAAGGTGCTCTTTCATTTACGTAGTCACCCTTAATCAGACCAAAATTATAGAAATAGGTATTGTTATATGGGTCAACAATATAATTGCCTACCTTATCACCGAAAACAAAGTCACCTGCACGATATCTATCTACAATTTCCCCACTGTCTAATTTTCTTACATTAACTGATCTCTGAATATGACCGGAAACAAATGGCGGATTCGTAATGTTTAAGTCATATACCCATTTATTCGGTCCAATAGCAATCCAATTACTCCCATCCTGTTTGATCCCTTCTACTTTCCCCAAAGTATTAATACGACCAACTATTTGCCCATTGGGTTTATTCCGTACATTGATTGAAGAAGGCGCTCTTTCTTTTACGTAGTCACCCTTAACCAGACCAA
>CAYFVK010000001.1:195617-205210 GCA_964346695.1 uncultured Mageeibacillus sp.
TTTACGTAGTCACCCTTAACCAGACCAAAATCATAGATATATCCTTCATTAACCGATATCCAATTTCCTTCCCTATAGCCATATATAAAGGTGAAAGCACTAAGCGTTCCAATATTTCTACTTGATGAATCCGGTTTTTCTCTAATCACGCAACTTGTAATCGTATAACCGGAAACATAATTACGTTCTGCATTAACAACAAAACCGAAGCTCGAAAATATTAATACAGCAACTAAACAAAAGATAAAAGTTTGTAAACACTTCTTCATTAGAAATCTCCCTTCTCACTAATAGATAATAATATACTAATTTATTTCGTGCAAATTTACAATAATTAATATAATATTTATTCTTTTTTGAACAGTTCGACTATTCAGTTGATTTCTGACATTAAGAATTGCAGGCTACACCCAATCTTGAACATCGATTTCTTCTGCAAATTGTTTTTCAATGTTACAATGATAAAAAATCTTAGATCAAAGCGGGAAAATGAATTTTAAGTATCAAGTAGAAAAAGAATATAATGGCTGGCGGATCATCGATATCCTAAAAGCGGTTTTTGGGATCTCCGGACTTTTAGCTAAAAAAATCCGATTGTACGGAAATGTAAACCTAAACGGTCAAAGCCGAAGAATGATTGATCTCGCCTATACGGGTGACCTGATAGAAGCTTCTCCCGCCAAAAATCAAAGCGACGTTGAGCCTTTTATTGTACAGCCGACCGACGCAATTCCCATCTTGTTTCAAGATGATCATTTGCTGATTATTAACAAACCGGCCGGGCTCGTTGTACATCCTACCTATACTCATCCCGATCACACTTTACTCGATCTGTTAAGCGAGCGAAAACTTCATCCTGTGACCAGACTGGATCGCGAAACTTCCGGTGTTATGATTCTCGCCAAACATGGTCACGCCCATTATCGCATCATGCAAAACCCCATAAAAAGAATTTATCACGCCATAAATCATGGCTGCTGGCGTCCTCAGGCCGGAGAAATTAATGCCCCTATCGGTTTGGCACCGGATACGGTGATGATCCGTCAGGTACTGGAATCCGGTAAACAAGCATTGAGCTATTATCAGGTATTGGCGGAATCAATAGTAAACCAGATCAGCCTGACCGAATTCACCTTAGTTACCGGCAGGACACATCAAATCAGGGTACACAGCCTATATGAAGCTCATCCCATACTGGCTGACGGCCTATACGGCATTGCTGATTATTTCCCGGATTCTGATAAAATAATCCCGGATATTCAGCACAGTCTTAGTAGAATTAAAACGGATAAACAAAAGGACTTTTTGGAATTACTCACGGAAAAATCAAGACAAATGGATAACATCATGCAAAGGCAGGCATTACACGCTCGACAGATCGGATTTACTCATCCCATAACTCGAAAATATATGGAGTTTACAGCGGATTATCCTCAAGATATACAAAATCTGATTCAAGCCTATTTCAAAGATGATCTTTCCGGCTGAAATTCAGGTTCTGTCAGGATATTGCCGCAGCAAAGTTTCCGCCAGAGTACGCGAACTTTGTTCCGCCAGATTACCTGATAACAGTCTTGCCAGCTCATTGATTCTTTCCTGCTCATTCAATTTGCTGATCCGGGTCTGCGTACGATTGCCGCTGATCATCTTTTCGATCAAAAAATGCGTATCGGATGCAGCGGCTACCTGTGCCATATGTGAAACACAAAGTACTTGTTTTTGATCTGCCAGACTGCGCAACATCTCGGCTACTCGGGAAGCAGTTTCGCCGCTCACTCCGGTATCAATCTCATCAAAGATTAAGACCTCTAAATCATCGCTGATGCCGAAAATAGACTTAATGGCCAATAAGATTCGAGATATTTCTCCGCCTGAGGCTATTTTTGAAAGCGGCAGCAAATCCTCACCAAGATTGGTTCTGATTAGAAATTCAATTTGATCTCTGCCAAATTTGCCATAATAACCCTTTTCATTTTTTGAAAGAGGCTTGACGGAGATCTTAAACTCTACATTGGACATCGACAGCTCTGCCAGAGCACAGCTGATTTTTTCAGATAACCGGGCGGCATACTTTTGCCGGGTGGATGTGATCTTTTCCGCCGCTTCCTGCATCTTTAAATCGTTATTTTGAAGTTTAAGGCGGCATTCAGAAAATAATTTTTCACTTTTCACCAGGGCATCGATACGTTTTTGTGATTGATCGTAAAACCTCAGAATATCCTCAATTGAATCACCATATTTCAGTTTTAATCGACTGATTAAGTCAAGCCTTTGATTAATTCTTTCAACTTCATTAGGTTCGGACTCAATGTGCTCGAAAGTATCAATCAAGGAACCGCTGATTTCAGCCAGTTCAAAAGAAACATCTTTTAATTGAGTCTGAATCTTCATAATATCAGTGCTATGTCTGGCGCTGTAATTTAGCAGATTAATCGCTTCGGCAACAAGTGATCCCGCACTGTGCCGGAAATCCTGGGAAAGCATTTCACGGCATTGAAATAAATCTTTTTTTATACGTGACAAAGACGACAAAATTTTATTCCTCTGAATCAGATCCGCCTCTTCCTCTACTTGTAAAGCCGCCTCCTCTATCTCCGCCACCTGATATCGTAATAAATCAAGCTGTCGCTCTCTTTCGGCGGGATTTAGTCCGTATTCTCGGATCTGCACTGCCAGTTGTTTTCTTTGCTTTAACAGTAGAGTCCATTGTTCCAAATAAGTCTCCATTTCCGAGCCGGCAAATTTATCCAGTAATCTCCTCTGTTCGGCAGGTTCGAAAATGGCTAATTGCTCATTTTGCGCGTGCAGACCGATTAATTGATTGCTGATTTCCCGCAGCAGAGAAATACTGACAAGCCTGCCGTTAATTCGCGCTTTGCTGCCGCCGTCAGCCATGATTTCACGGCTCAGTATTAATTGGCGGTCTTCAACATGTTGTGTAATGTCGGAAGGGATTTCGGAGTTTTGATCAAATGAAAAAAAGGCTTCAATTCTGGCATAATCAAAACCTTTTCTGACGATTTCCTTACGTGCACGCTTTCCGGTTAAACTGCCCAGGGCATCGATCAATAAAGATTTTCCCGCGCCTGTTTCACCGCTGATTACACTGAAATGACGTCCGGGTTCAAATTCTGCCGATTCGATCAAAGCAAAATTTTGAATTTCAACTCTTTCTAACATTCGTTCTGCTTTCTTAATCTGCCGGGTGAATATTGGAAATGGAAAGTAATATTGATTTTAATTGAGCGGCATCTTTATCGCTTTTAGTGGCGACAAAGATCGTATCATCTCCTGCTATACAGCCCAGCACCTGTTCCATATGCATTGAATCAAGTGCGGCTGCGGCTGCCTGTGCGAGTCCCGGTAAGGTTTTCAAAATAACAAAAGAATTCGCATTCTCGATTGAAAGAATCGCTTCAACAAAAATTGTCATCAATCTGCCGGAAGCACCCTCACCGCTTTGGCTCATCGGAACATATTTCTGACCGCCATGACCGGTAGATACTTTGAGAATGCCAAGTTCTTTAATATCTCTGGAAACGGTTGCCTGTGTCACGTCCATATTATAGCTTTTCAGGGCATCAACAAGTTCTTCCTGCGTTTCGATACTGTCTTGTTTAATGATTTGAAGAATTCTGCTCTGTCTGAGATTTTTTGAAGGATTCATTTTGTCATTCCCCTTAAACGTATTTTATTCGGTAATGTCTGATAAAATTTGTCACCCTGAATAAGAATCTTCCTGAATTTTTCTTTTGCCGTACTGATTAAAGCACAGTACGAAGGTTCTAAATTAATAATTTGTCTGCCGTCTATTGAAAATAAAGCCGCGCCTGAGCTTTCCTTCAATTGCAATTTAACAACCGCTTTATCTCCGGCAATATAAGTACGGTTATGCAAGGTATGCGGGGCTAAGGGCGTAATTAAGAGAACATCCACCATGGGATGAACAATAGGGCCTCCGGCGGCTAAATTATAAGCAGTTGAACCGGTTGATGTTGAAACGATGATCCCGTCACCCGGTATCTGTTCCACAAAGCTGTCGTCAATTGTCAAATCAACCGTCACGATACCTGTATTTCCCCAGCCTCTGGTCAGGACAATATCGTTCAAAGCGTCTCCTTGATCGATATACTTATCATGCCCATCAAAGACCCGGATATTGAGCATACTCCTCTCTTCTATTTCAAATTGTCCGGATAATAAGCGGGGAATTACCCGGCTGATCTGATCCGGTTCAATCTCAGTCAGAAAGCCTACGCTTCCCAAGTTTATGCCTACCTGCGGCAGGCCTTTGGCGCTTTCATGATGGGCAGCTGACAGAAACGTGCCATCTCCGCCCAAACAAATCAAAATATCACAGTCATTATAAGAATTGAACTCAATATTCGGATCACGAAAACCTTCCGCTAATTCCGGTTCCATCACCGCCTGAGCGCCATATTCAGAAATAACACTGACCAAATGATGTGTAATTATAAAATCCGGATCTCTGGACTTATTTGGAAAAATGGCAATTCTTTTCATTGGATTTAGCGAATTCTTTCTAATTTATTTTTGAATATTATAGCTTAAAATGAATAAATATGTAATTAATATTCTCTATTCCGCAAAAAATTCGTTAAATCTTTTAAAAGTGTTATGTTTAATTCTCTGCTTTGTAAATTTTGCAAAATCTCATCAATTCTCTGAATCAATTTTTGATCATATTGCTTAGCTTCCTCAAGACCGAGCAGAGTAACGAATGTCAGCTTGTTGTCGCGCAGATCTTTGCCTGTCGTTTTTCCTAATTTCTCGGAACTGGATAGAAAATCCAGCAGATCATCCCGCAGCTGAAACTCCAAGCCCAAAATTTCCGCATATTCTTTGTATATATCTTCTAATTCAGTACAAAACTCAGGCTGCGAAGCATGCTTGATGCGGGCATAATGATATCCGGTCAGCACCGCGGCCTGAATCAGAGCGCCGGTTTTCAGTTTTTGTAATTTAATCAAATAAGCGAGACTACCCTCCTCCTGACTAAATTCCGTTCCTGTCAAATCCATGCTCTGTCCACCGACCATACCGTTTATTCCGGCGGATACGGCGATCAGATCGGCAATTTCTAAGAACTCAGGGTTCTTAAGACATATAGAAAATAGTTTTTCATACGCTAAATTGAGCAGAGCATCACCTGCCAGAAGTGCCATCCCTTCACCGTAAACCATATGATTTGTGGGCTTGCCGCGTCTTAACTCATCATTGTCCATAGCAGGCAAATCATCATGGATCAATGAATAATTATGAATCATCTCAATGACCGAAGCTAATTCAATCAGCTGGTCATCTACCTCCGTTCCAAGGGAATCTGCCACGGCAAAACTCAAAAGCGGTCTGATTCTTTTGCCTCCGGCTAAAAGACTATAGCGCACGCTCTCTGCGACAACCAGTTCTGATCGCTGCAAGATAGCCGAACCGGTATCCGTCAGATATTGTTCAACCTGATTAAGATATTTTTCCAATTGTTTATTAAGCTCCATTATGGTTCATCCTCTGACATGATGGTTACAATCTCTTCCTGCATATTTTTCAGATAAGATTCACACCATTTGCTTAAATAGCTTCCACGTTTGAAATATAAAACAGACATATCCAGACTTTCCTGTTTTGTTTCTAAAATTTTGACAATCTCTTTCAGCTCCTGCATAGCTTTTTCAAAAGATTCAGGTTCAGCCTTTATGTTCTCAATGCACAATTCCGCTTCCATTCATTACTCCTTATCCTGTCTTCTTTCCGTTTCCTTAATCTCGGCTCTGGCGCTGCCATCATTAAAATATAGTGAAATCAAGTCACCGGCAGATAGATCCTCAACGGAAGAGATAATACCGCCATCCTGAGCGCTGACATACGAATATCCTCTTTCCAAGATAGAAAACGGATTCAACGCGTTTAATCTGCTCGCCAAACTGTTCAAGTTTTTCTCCTGATCCGATAATCTTCTTCTGATCGTATCAGTCAGATCCTTATTCAGATGAAACAGATTTTGTTCAGTCTGCTCCTGTTGATGCTGCAATTCTCTTTTCAGACGATTATGATAGTCATCAAGCATTTGCATATATTGCTCAAATAATCGTTCCGGATATTTGAGCAGCGGATGAGAGGCGATGCTTAAATAATCTCTTTTTAAATTTTCTAAATTCCTATTAGTCATTTCTTCTAATTTTTTCCTAAGCGAAGAAATATCTTCAAATAATTTTTCTTTTTCTATAATGACCAGTTCTGCCGCCGCAGACGGGGTCGGCGCCCTGAGATCCGCAACGAAATCAGCGATCGTGAAATCGGTTTCGTGGCCGACAGCAGAAATTATCGGGATCTCAGAACGATAGATCGACTCAGCCACGATCCGTTCGTTAAAAGCCCATAAATCCTCAATCGAGCCGCCTCCTCTGCCGATAATAATCACATCCGCTTTTGCCATTTGATTGAAACGATCAATCGCAGCGGCGATTTGTGCAGCAGCACCCTCGCCCTGAACCGCTACAGGTATGAAATGGATGACAAAGCCGGGAAATCTTCTGCGCAAAACACTTTGTATATCATGAAACACAGCTCCCGACTGCGAGGTGGCAACTCCGATAATTCTCGGCATCACGGGAATTTTCTTTTTATGTTCAGACGCAAAATATCCTTTGCGGGCAAGCTCTTCTTTCAGTCTTTCAAATTGCAGATGCAAATCTCCGATTCCCTGCGGTTTTAGAGTTCTGCCTATCAGCTGATATTGACCTGACGGTTCATAAATCGTCAAACTGCCTTTAACGGTAACTTTATCTCCATTCCGAGGCATAAGGCCAAGCTGTGCAAAATAGGAGCGGAAGATCACACAACGTAAAGTAGCATTCTCATCTTTTAAAGTAAAATAAAAATGTCCGGAAGAATAGAGCTTGGCTCCGGATATTTCTCCGTTTACTTCAATGTTCTGAAAGAGGGGATTGCCGTCAAATAATTGTTTAGCTAAATGATTTACTTCCCCAACTGAATAAATCATTCTTCACCTTTACTCAAACCTCTGTCTATATTTCCCAGAATCGCGTTGATATAGGATTTAGACTCTTCACCACTGTATTTTTTGGCGAGTCGCACGGCTTCCGATATGGCGACATTATTGGGAATATCATTAAATTCCAACATTTCGAAAAGCGCCAGGCGAAGGATAGTAATATCGATACGCGGTAAGCGTTCAATTTTCCATCGAATAAGAAAAGGTTCCAGTTTACTGTCTAATTCCGCTTTGTTTTGATAAACTCCGTTGACCCGTTCGTCAAAGAAATCCAACTGCTCTTCCGGAATAGAAAATTCATCCAAAAATAATTTCTTCTGCTTTTCAATATTCTCATGATGTATTTCCAATTGATAGAGAAACATAAAAACATATTCTCTGATCAGGCTTCTTTTCATGAAAATCTTCTCTCCTCTTATCTATTATTAACTAATCCTGCAAAAAGAACCTTGTTCAACGAAATCTTCCGGGCGGGAAAATTCTGTCCAATAATTCTTTTATCGATTTCTGATCTGAAAAATAACGTACACCGATATAATAACCAAGTAAAGTTATCAGAATAATAAACAATGTTTTCCAGAATCCGAAAATCATCAGAAGCAAAGCGAGAATAAAGCCGATCAAGGCGCCAACTCTGCCTTTCCCTCCCGAATTGAAACTTTCAAAAAGATTTCTGAAAAAATTCTTCTTATCACGCATAAATTGAATTAATCCACTCTTGCCGCGATAGTATCCACACGACTGACTTTAATGATGACCTCCGCCACTTGAATGCCGGTATACCGCTCAATATCTTTTTTTACTCTTTCCTGAACCTTCGCCATCATCGCCGGCAACTCAACATTGGAATAAGCCATGACACTTAAGCGCACCGACAATTTATCATTTTTAAAAGGAGCGATATGTGCTTTTGCCGCTTTTACACCGGCCTGAGCTGTTTGAGCGGCATTCAACGCAATACTTTCAATAGCGTCAACTCCGATATCAATCATGCCCAGCTGTCCTTCCGAGACTCTGGTTTTGCGCAACCTGCCGGAAAGAATAAGATTGACCAGCTTCCAGACGCAAATCAAAAAAATCAAAGAAAAGATTAAAATAAAAATATAACGACTTCTCGGTTCATTGGACAAGCGCACTAAAAGCGTAATCACGCCGCTCATCAGGGTTTCATTGATATAGATTGAAACGATAATCAGTGAAAGTGCAGCCAAGATAAACGAGATTATCATCTGTAAGATACGAGATATTTGATTCATTTCAAGCGCTCCGCTCTATTTATTCAATTCGTGCCTGTGATTCGGCGGGGTATCCGCTTTGCCGGCAGAGTCCGCCGCCGGAAGTACGCCCATAACATGAACATGCACAAAGTCAACGACCAGGCCTGTATATTTCTCAACATCTTCCTTGACTTTTTCCTGTATGTTCCATGCTATATCCGGAAGTACATAGCCGAATTCGCAAATCGGATAGATGGTGAGCGTCACAAACTCCGCATTGTCTGCCGAAAACTCAACCTTGACTCCGCGCCCTTCATGTTCTACTCCGAATGCCTGTTTTAAATTAACCAGAACTCCGGAATCAAGACTCGCGACGCCCTCGACCCGCAATGCCGCTTCCGCCGCATATTGGGCGATAAAGCCCTGCGACATGACGCGTTCGCCTTTGATGGAATGTTCATCTAAGAAAGCCATTTCAATCAAACAATTGATTCGGGTTAATTCCGAACACGCTCTTCATATTGACCATCTCTGGTATCAATACGAATCAGATCGCCTTGGTTTACGAATAAGGGCACTCTGATTTCGGCGCCGGTTTCGACCGTAGCGAGTTTGGTCGCATTCGTTGCCGTATCTCCCTTAACCGCCGGCTCACAATCGGTAACCAGCAATTCAACTTTTATCGGTAATTCTACATTAAAAATTTCACCATTATGGGAAACAACCTGACAGACCGTACTCTCTTTCAAGAATTTAAGCGGTTCACCGATAATTTCTCCGCGAATCGGAAATTGTTCATAGGTGTCATTATCCATAAAGTAGTAAAGATCCCCATCGGAATAAAGGTATTGCATATCTCTGCGAACGAGTTCCGCCTGCTCAAATTTAACATTCGGGTTAAAGCTGTCTTCTTTGATCGTTCCCGTTTTCAGATTACGATACTTCGTGCGAACAAACGCCGCACCTTTACCCGGTTTAACATGCTGGAACTCAATTACCTGATAAATCTCTCCATCCAGTTCAAAATTTACTCCATTGCGAAAATCGCCTGCACTGATCATATATCCTCCCCTTACAACAAATATCTGTGAATTGTTGTAATTTTTATTTAGTGTATTCATATTAAATTATCTATTGGCCTATGGCAAGCATTTAGAGTGTGACTACCGTGTCAATTTATTGTAGGTTTCGAGAATCCAATCGCTATCCGGTTAAGCTAAGACTTGTAGCCGTCTTCTTTGATTAACCGGAAGTACCAATATAAGACATCCCTCTTGCTTTTTTGAAGAACACTACTCGCAAAGGGGGCAAAGTCATATTCTTTTTTCTTCCCTTGTTTCATA
>CAYFVK010000001.1:205310-218314 GCA_964346695.1 uncultured Mageeibacillus sp.
TTTAAAGATTCTGCCTTAAATTAAACTCACATCTCCACCCGGAGAAGAAACGCCGAACCACTTCTTCATTAGAAGTGGTTCGGCAAAATTCTAAGACTGGCAGACTGATCTTATGACCGGTCTTTTGTTTTTCTTTCTTTATGATTGACTTACAATAAATCGCTCCAAAAATCAGCATAAACATTTTATTTAATTAACGGATAAATTCAGAATAAATCAAGAAGTGCATTAAAATCTGCACTCAGTTGACTGTCTGTATCCACATCATATAGGGTCTCCGCATCATTTTTCAAATGATTTATCAAAACAAAATGGATGAAATTATTTTCTGCAAAAGCGGATTGATTATAGAAAAGGGTATATTCCTTGTATTCAATAGAACCGTCATATATACACTCATATCCGCTCTCTTCCGGCGTTTTTCTGAAATCGGAAGCTTTTAATTGTTCTATAAATTGTTCTATTTTTAATAGAACATCTTCCTCTGTAATCGTAGTACTTTGATCGGTTTGATTAGTAAGATCTTCATATTGAGCAGCAAGATCTTCATATAAGGCGCTTGCCTGTTCCTCCTGCGAAGTGTCTGCATTTGAGATATCAGTATCTGCGGTATTGCTATCTGTTCCTACTGAACTATCGGGAACAGTGTTGTTCTCTTGAGGTTTCACTTCAGGATCAGAATTGGAATTACAGGCTACGAGTGAAAACAGCATTGCTATCAAGATAAAAATAGATAATAGTAAGGTTAACCTTCTCATTTTAATAACCTCCATATTTTATATTTACCTAAAGAGACTACTCTATAAATACGCCTTCTTTATAGAAATTATCAATATTGTTTTATACCAAATCAAAAAAACAGCAAAATTATTATGCAATATATTGCCGAACAACAATTTAATAAATTATATCGTAACATTCAAAGGCCGTATCTCTTTATAAAGAATCGCTCAATTTTACGTTTTATTTTGATATGAAAAGCCTCTTCGAGATATCTCGGCTTAACCAGAAGTGTATGGCATTTTGCGTTATTTCCCGCCCAAATATCGGTCAGCAATTGATCGCCGACTAACACAGCCTGCTCCGGTTTGAGCTGAACCTGTTCCAGTTTTTCCAAAATTTTAGAGGCAGAAGGTTTTGCCGCATTGCTCATATAGGCAACGCCTAAATCTTCAGCGTAATTTTTAATGCGATTGCTCATGGCATTGGAAATAATACAAATATCGAAATTAAACGTTTTGAGCAGAGCCACTACTTCTCTTGCGTAATCATCCGCCTGATGAGAACCGTGTCCGGCAAGTGTATTATCAATATCCAGAAGAATGATTCTGACGCCCAGTTCTTTTAACGATCGCCAATCATAAGCCAAGAGATTTTCCGTATAAAAATCGGCTTTTAAATTCTTTTCGTAAAATTTTTTTAACAACTGCTTTCTCCCTCTATCTCTATTTGATAAGAGCGTCTTCATTTCAGAAGATTAATCAAGAATTCTACTTAAATCAATATCCGGCACGGCATGCGGATTTGACGGATCAAGATTGCGCAGATAGTCTGAAACCATTTCTGTCAAATAACGCGGCGTAGAGGCTCCGGAAGTAACCCCGATCCGCATTCCCTCTTTTAATTGAGCAAGATTCAGATCATGCACCGTTTCAATTCTTTGCACCCGATGAATCCCGCTTTCTCTGCCGATCTGAGCCAGCATCGCCGTATTGTTACTTTTCGGATCTCCCACTACTATTAAGACATCCAGTCCGCTGTGTCGAATAATCGCTTCCTGTCTTATTCTGGTCGCGTTACAAATTTCATCGGTTATTTCCGCATTGGGAAATTTTTCAAGAATCGCGTCATATAGCTGCTTCATCTCTAAAATGGATAAAGTGGTTTGATTAGTTACCATAATCTTTTGATCAGAAGGCAGTTTCAAATGAAAAATATCCTGCGTATCGGTTATCAGATGGCATTCTTGAAAATTTTCCAATACCGCTTCGGTCTCCGGATGATGTTTTTTCCCGATATAAAGAACCTGATATTGATTTTTAATGGCATCGTCGATGATCTGATGAGTCGAGAGTACATCCATGCAAGCCGCATCAATTAATTTCAGGCCTTTGCTCAAAGCCATCTTTTTAACTTGTTCAGAGCTGCCGTGCGCCGACAGTATTAAAATTCCCCGATCGACAAATTGCAGCATTTCTTCCCGCTTCATGCCTGGAACGTCAATCGTATGAATATGATAATAATCAAGAGCTGAGGTAATAAAGCGATTATGAACGATTTTGCCGAGCACGGATATTTTTTCATCGGGATATCTTTTTCGAGTTTGTTTTACGATATTCAAGGCTCGAACAACGCCTTTGCAATATCCTCTCGGTTTGATATCGATAATCTCTAAACTTGCCAAAACTCAGCTCCCCCTTCTCAGTTTATCCGTCGTCAGTCACGCCAATCTTCCATAACCTGATCCACATCGACAAAGCGGGAAAGGCCCCGGGATTCACTGTTGCTCAGTGAATTCCCGTTAAAGGCCACATAATCAAAATGAATATAATCTTCTGCATAAAAATTATAAATACTGGGACTCTCACTATAAAAATTGCAATAGCCGGAATCTAATATAAATTCGATTTTGTCCGCCTGATCATAAACATGAGAACCGGAAGGATATAAGAGAGCGTCAACTGAACCGATGAAGGGATGCATAATGCTCTCCCATTTCGTAATTTCGGCTTCAAAATCCTCGTAAGAAAGAGTATTCAGCATAGCTCCGCTATAGGTAGCGTTGGCGAAGAAATAACCGTGATTTTGCAAAGCCTGCAATAAGGTTCTTAATTCCGCCATCTGCAAATTATAAAACTGAACTTTTTGAGCTTCACTTTTATCGGTTAAGATATATGGCTCAAGTTCCAGATTCGCCCGTTTTTGAATAATATTTTGCGTCTGTTCTTCATTGATCGTATAGCCGAGCACATTTTCATCTGTATTGAGGGCGATCAACGCTTTGGCGCCGTCAAAACTGAAATCGGAATGTTCCTGTAAAAACTTTTCCAGGATCGTAACGGCATCCGCATACTCCACTTCCGTTTCTCTTTTATTTGCCTCCATGCGACTGAGAAATCTGTCTTCCGCCTGATCATAAACCAGTTGAGCCACTGTTCCCGATTCAAGATGAGCCACAGAATACTGATATTGCTCAAAGATTAGGATCAACGGTTTTTTCCCCTTCGGAACCACAACATTGGAAAAATCTTCGGGATAATCATTAAACAGACCCGATGATACCAGCACATAATCATTTTTATATAGTTCCATGAGCAAGGATTCAAACTCACCGGTGGTTAACAAACCGGTCTCCGCATATTGTTTGTAAGGACCGTCTTTAGCTGTTTTCGGATCCACAACTAAGGGTCTGACCGCAATATTTTCAACTAAGTCCTCCCAAACAACCAAATTATCGGGTAATTTTTCATTACAGATCTGTAATTTCTCCTGGATCTCCGTTTCATTGGGGAAGGCGTCAAACAGCCGGTCTAAAATTAAAACCGCGCTGTAATACTTATTCCCGGACATATACAGATTGACTTCATCCATTAACAATGAATAAATATCCTCTTGGAAAATTTTCAAACGATATTCTGCATAATTTCTGGCAAAACGACCTATTTCCTCATCAAGCGTCAGATTTTGCCAATTTCGCCAGATTAAATTCCAATTTTCCCGAACCGGCAGCGCATCATTCTCTTTGAACTTTTGGGCGGCGACAGTCAACTCATCCTCTTGAGAAAGCAAGTTGTCAATGCTCGTTTTGAGATTCGGATAACCTTCAAAGCTCTTGATGATATGCTTCCATCTGGTATGCTCGATTTTATTGTCAATCCATTGTTCGGTAACCCGGTTGAGTTCAGGCGCTATGATCGCACCGCTGACCTCCGCCATGCCCACAATAAAGGATTGATCATTGACCGTTAAATTATCGCCTTTTTCCAGACGCGCGAGAATTGCATCAGTCTTCTCTTTAACGTAATTTTCATATGATTTTTGTATATCACCGTATCTTTGCCTTGTTGCCTGATTCAAAGAAATATCCGTAGCCTTATACTGAACATCCCGGTAAAGTTTGAGCGCCTCATCATATTCGCCTTGACGAATTAACTCACCGAATGAGCTTTCATAATTAACTTTCTGATTATAACGAAAAACCAAAATCAGGCTGACAACGACGATGATGACGGCAATCAGCAGAATGATTTTTTTACCGGATTTTTTACGAACCTGATTCATCTGATAATATCCTTTATTAACAGCAATGATACGATCAACTCAGCAAATGACTATGGATTCAATTCTCCGAGGCTTAATTGTCTGGCAGAAATATCTTCTTCCTTGATAAAACGTCCCGCGGCCGGCAATGTTCGGGCACGATAATAATCGAAATCATATTTATCGGGATATCTGTCAGCAAAAGCTATGAAATTGACCTGAAAACCTTTTCTCAATTTCATGATTTGAAGGCCCTGAGAATTTCTTGTCGCTTTCAAAGGAATTCGATCACTTTCAACAAGGATCATGCGCTCTTGCGTATTCTGAATAATAATATCTCTGCCGGAATTTTCTTCTTCCTGATAAAGCAACGCGATCAATTCCGATTTATTATAAAAAGCATTGATCAATTTCTTGCGATTATTAACCGTATAGTAATTATTGACAGCGATTTTGACGCAGCGCCCATTGGCAAATCCTAAGATAAAGTAACCCGGATATTCCTCTGTTGTTGTATGGATTGCGATAACCCGTTCATCTTTTTCCAGTTCCAAAAGGTTGGGCGTAAACTCTCCCAACTCTGAAGGTTTGTGATCCGGAATTTCAAAGAGTCGCAATTTATAAACTTGACCGAGATTCGTAAAGAAGAGAATTTCCGACTTATTGGTTGCTTCAATTTCCTGAATTATATAATCTTCTTCTTTTACTTTTAAATCGCCTGCGCTTCGCAGCGAAGTCAAAGGTAATTTCTTGAGATAACCATCTTTGGTGAAAAAGACCTTGAGATTATAATCTTCAATAAAATGTTCTTCGCTGGGGATCACAATATCTTCTACGTCCACCAGTTTAGTTAAACGCTCTCGGCCGTATTTTCGGGCAACTTCCTTTAATTGCTTTTGAATTTCCCTGTCCAGCTTGCGATTGCTCTTGACGATACCGTTAAGGCGATTGATTTCCTTTTCCAGCTCGGCGATATCACGAATCCGTTTCAGAATATATTCCTTGTTTAATTGGCGCAGCTTAATTTCGGCAACTGCCTCCGCCTGAATCTGATCAATCTGAAATCCCTGCATCAGACGCGGGATTACCTGATCTTCCTTTTCCGTTTCTCTGATAATTTTAATGGCTTTATCAATATCGAGCAGGATGGCTTCCAAGCCTCTCAAAACATGCAATTTATCTGCATTTTGATCAATCTCAAACTGCAATTCATTGCGCAGGCATTCTCTGCGCCATGAAAGCCATTCCGCCAAAATTTGACGCACTCCGAGCAAGACAGGTTTCCCGTTGACCAATAGATTAAAGTTACAGGCAAAATTACTTTGCATGCCGGTTACCTGATACAGTTTCTGAATCAGAAGCTTGGGATCGGCTGAGGCCTTATATTCAATCGTTAATTTCAGTCCGTTGATATCCGTATCATCCCGAACATTGGTTACTTCTTTTAATTTCCCGTTTTTACTATTATCGATAATATCGTCCATGATGGCTTCAACCGTGGTCGAATAGGGAATTTCAGTAATTTCAATCATCCGGTTCTTCTTGTCAAGATGATAGACGGCGCGCATTTTGATCGAGCCGCGACCCGTTTCATAGACTTGTTTTAAGATATCTTCTTCATAGATAATTTCCGCGCCGGTTGAAAAATCAGGTGCCGGCATATATTTAAATAAATCCACGTCGGGATCATCTATATAAGCGGCTGTCGCTTCGCAAACTTCCCGCAGATTGAAGGAACAGATATTGGACGCCATGCCGACTGCGATGCCTTGATTGGCATTGACTAAAACAGTCGGGAAAGTAGCCGGCAATAAAACCGGTTCCTGAAAAGTACCGGAATAATTATCGACAAACGGCACGGCATTTTTATTCAGACCCGCGAACAAAGTTTCGCAGCTTTTATCCAGCCTGGCTTCCGTATAACGATAAGCGGCGAATTGCATGTCACGGGAATACACTCTGCCGAAATTGCCCTTGGAATCAATCCAGGGATTGATCAGTGCGCCATTGCCGCGCGTCATGCGGACCAGCGTTTCATAAATCGCTTGATCGCCATGCGGATTTAAGGCCATCGTCTGACCGACAATATCGGCACATTTGGAGCGCGCGCCTTTCATCAATCCCATACGGTACATAGTATAGAGCAGCTTACGATGAGAAGGTTTGAATCCGTCGATTTCAGGAATCGCGCGTGAAACGATTACGCTCATGGCATATGGCATATAGTTGGTTTTGAGCGTTTCGGTAATAGGAACCCGCTCAACTAAATTTTGATCTGTATTGTTTTCCTGTGTCATATTCGTCATACCACATCCAGCATATCCATATAGAGATTGCCGTTCTCCGCTATATATTCCTTTCTGCCCGCCAGATTATCGCCTAATAGCAAGTCGAACGTTTCATGCATCTTGTCTTTCTCCTCCGGCAAGACTTGAATCAGGCGTCTGGTTTCAGGATTCATCGTTGTTTGCCACATCATTTCCGGCTCATTCTCACCAAGGCCTTTGGATCTCTGAATATGCACTTTACCTTGATTCAGCCGATTTAACAATTCATTCTTCTCCTGATCGGAATAGGCAAAATAAGTTTTTTCCAAACCTTTAACAGAATGTGTAATTTCAAATAAGGGCGACTCTGCGATATAGACTTTCTGTTCTTTGATCAAAGTCGGCGTCAAGCGATAAAGCATCGCTAAAATCAAGGTTCTGATCTGAAAGCCGTCTACATCGGCATCTGTGCAGATGATAATTTTATCCCAGCGCAATTTTTCCAACTCAAAATCCGAGAAATTTTTATTGTGCTTGCTCTCCAGTTCCACACCACAGCCGATCACTTTTAAAAGATCGACGATAATATCACTTTTAAAGATCTGATGTACCGAAGATTTAAGACAATTGAGAATTTTTCCGCGCACCGGAATCACCGCCTGGAATTCGGAATCTCTGGCCATTTTGACAGAACCCAGCGCAGAATTGCCTTCCACGATATAGAGTTCTCTTTTAGCGGGATCATCAGAACGGCAATCAACAAAGTTTTTGATCCGGTTCGTCATGTTATCGACATTACCCATTAGCTTCTTGCGTATATTAAGACGCTGCTTTTCAGCGTTTTCGCGGCTTCGCTTATTGATCAAAATCTGTTCAATCACCCGATCCGCTTGATCTGCCGATTCAATAAACCAAATCTGTAACTTTTCCCGAATTAATTCCGTGAGAAACTTTTGAATAAACTTATTATTAATCGCTTTTTTGGTTTGATTTTCATAAGATGTAAAGGTAGAAAATGAATTGATCATCAAAATCAAACTATCTTCGATATCGCCAAAGACAATCTTTGATTCATTCGCTTTATACTTGTCTTTTTCTTTCAAGACACGATCAAATTCAGCCACGAAAGCAATCTTTACCGCCCGGTCAGGCGAACCGCCATATTCCAGCGAACTTGAATTATGATAATAGTTGAGCAAATTCACTTCATTATTGAATGCGAACGCCACGTCCGCCTGCACTCTATATTCTTTTTTATCCGACCGATCCTTCCCCATCCCCTCACCGGAGAACATTACGGCCTCACTCAAGGGACTCTTTTGATTCAGTTCTTTAACATAACCCAGAATTCCTTCGGGATAAATAAATTCTTCACGTGTATTATCTATTTTATCGATAAACACAAATTTGACGCCGGGATTGACAATGGCCTGTTTTTGCAAAACATCCGTGAAATATAGTTTAGGAATCTCGATTTCGGTAAAAACTTCCCGATCCGGCAGCCAATGTTGAATTGTTCCCGTCTTCTTGCGTTTACTTTCGGTTTTCTTTAAGCCTCCGACATTATTGCCTTTTTCAAAATGCAATTCATAGAGATAACCGTCCCGCGTAACCTGTACATCGAAAAAAGACGAAGCATATTGCGTAGCACAGGCGCCAAGTCCATTCAAACCCAAGCTGAACTCATAATTTTCGTTGTCCTGATCATATTTCCCGCCTGCATAAAGTTCACAATAAACCAGTTCCCAGTTATAGCGTTTTTCATTTTCGTTATAATCAACAGGAATACCCCTACCGTCATCCTCCACCATCAAGCTGAAATCCTGAAAGCGGGTCACAGTTATTTTATGACCGAATCCGGCTCTCGCTTCATCTATGGAATTTGA
This sequence comes from uncultured Mageeibacillus sp., assembly GCA_964346695.1. Classification (GTDB taxonomy): domain Bacteria; phylum Bacillota; class Clostridia; order Saccharofermentanales; family DTU023; genus UBA5436. The sequence goes on from CAYFVK010000001.1 coordinate 213,724, forward strand.
GAGAATCTCGAAAAAAGAATGCTGACAACCTTTGAGATCATCTGATCCAAAAATAACGCTCGGTCTTAAACGTACTCTGTCTGCTCCCTTTAACGCGGAAATACTCGAATTGTCATATTGCTGTTTTTTACTCATTGACACCCCTAATAGCAAAATATAATCGTCTCGAATTATACCATTTAGAACGAATGTTCACAAAAAGATAGGCTTTCCCCACACCATGCGGAGAAAGCCCATTTTTCCGGAGTTTTTACCGTAACAATATCCTTTCGAAATTCCGCTATCTTATATCAAGTTACAGCTGATTGACCACTCCGATAAAAATAGGATCTCCGGTGATCCCGGTGATGATAAAAATAAACGGACGGTCAAGAACAAAATCAATTTCTTCCGTTAAGGGCTCTGCCGCTCCCGCTGCTTTCATTGCCGTAAAGCTGGCTGCCGTCACGCCTTCCTCATCAATAGCGACCCTCGTTCCCTGTTCTGCCGCAGACAGCCAAACCGGAATACTTAGATCCTTCAGCAAAGGCGAAAAATCCGCTGTTTCCTGGTCGAAAACAGCCGTCATGCCCAAAGACTTCAGAGGCTCGCTCAAATCATAGTGAGCAGATATGTCAAATTTCGGCACGGATAAATTCACCTTGAGATCTTTTTTGTTTTTCCAGTCAGAATTCCCGGGTGTTGTTGAAGTTAACGCAAAAAGCTGCTCATTGGCAAGAACATCTTCAATTGCGGCATCTTCATCAGGCAAAACAAACCACATACTGCTTGAGCCATCAAGCAACGGCTTGTTACAAGCCGCAAAATTATCCGTCCAATAGTATGTATCGTTGCCGCTTTGGCGCATAAATTCAACTTCTGTTTCTTCGTTTTTGCCGTAAAAGGAAGCCTTGATATTATTCTGCCGACTAAACTCTTGCGACCACTTCTGCTGAAAATTAACGGTTGAAACAAGACCTAAGACCGTTTCCTCTGAAAATTCAATACTTTTCGACTCTTCGGTTAATAGATCTCCCGTCTGCTGATTAATCCAATTTTGTAATTTTTTATTATATTCTTGGGAACCCATTGTACCTTGAAAAATCGAAGCGTAATAGCCATCCGCTAATTGATCGACCGTTGCCTTTTGATAAGCAAGATCCTTATCCAGCCATAATGAGTTGGCAAGTACACTGTTGCTTGCCGTATCCGCTGAATAATTGGCATTCCACATAGCTTTGGCGTCTGAGGTCATCTTTTCTTTGGCTGAGCCAAGTAAATTCAAGATCTGCTCTTGGCTTTCTCCGGCAGTTGTTTCGGACAGCATGGCCAGAGCCATATATAAACTGATCGGTGAATAGACTTGATTTATTTGCTCACCATCTTGCAAAATAACCCTTGACGTTTTACTGTAAAAGGATCGGTAATCTCCGCTGAATTGTTCAGCAAAAGCACTTTGAACATCTTTATCCGTACGCCAGGCATCATAAACTTTATCAAAACCCTCACTGTCAAAATCTCCATTATCCTTTACAAATTCCGCCTCATTGGGATAGGGCGCCATTTGAGGATAGGTCGCTTCTGCAGCTATAAATTGTTCCGGCATTTTACTATTTTCCGAATCATCACTCTTATTCTCGTTTTCAGCAGCAGGTTTCGGCGTACAACCTGCCAGCAGAGTAATCATCAAAACGACAAGTAGCAATGTTCTCCATTTTTTCATAACTTTACCTCCACTTTTTACTTGTGATCATAAGCATACAGTGTGGTAAAATTTTCCCTACACAATAAACTTTGCATCACACCCTGCCTGCATAATAATAATTTATCAAATACTTTCAGTCTAAGAATTTTTCAGCACAGAAACTTCTTTAATTTTTCATTAATTCAAGTCCTGCTTCATGATTCATTTTCAGGTTTAATCTTCAGTTCAATCAATTCCGGACGATTATAAAATCTTGGTATCTTTGTCGATTCTCTGCTCAGACCGCGGCCGACCAGCAATGTCGTGTTTTGCAGATCATAAAAACCGGCGGTAAATTTGGGAAACAAGCCCTGATGCGGCGCGATAAATCCCTTTAGTAATCCGGGAATCCGCCATTGTCCGCCATGTGCATGCCCTGCCAAAACCAAATCAGACTCGACTTGCTGATAATCTTTGATGCGTTCCGGCCTATGTGCCAAAAAGAACGTGAATTCCGGATTTTTCATATCCCTTAAGTTCTCTAATTGCGGCAGATAAACTTTGTCGCCGATAATGGGATCATCAATTCCGATAATATTAACAGTATTCTCTTTGACCTCAAGACTCGCCTTAGTTCCCGCAAGTATCACAACACCCAAATCCGCAATCTGTTTTTTGATGCGACCGCACTGCAAGGTATAAAACTCGTGATTGCCGGCAACAAAATAAGTCGGAGCTATTTTGGCTGCACTTTCAATTAATTGAAAGCCCGCACTTTCGGGTAATTTATCGTCTACGATATCACCGCCGAGCAAGATGAGGTCAGGCTGAAAAGCAAGTATGTTATCAATCAATTCACTCTGATTTTCGCCATATTGACAACTGTGCAAATCCGAAATAAATGTGGCTTTAATCTCTGTACTGACCTTGGGGCTGACTAATTCATATCGTGTGATCTGTAAACGATGGTCCAGCCCCTTAACAATAAAGAGCAGAATTAGAGCCGCAAGTATTCCTATCAAAAAAATTACTAAGCGGTTAATGACTTTCTCCTTTACCCTGTTTTTCCATTTTAAGAGTGGAATGGACAACCTCTCATTTCACAGCAGAATGTCCGTCCGCCTTATTCATTCAAATCAGGTTCCGACAGATACATCGCGGATAGCAGGTTGTTCAGCAGGGTTGAGGAATAGATATCTTCCTCTTTCAAATCGTCCCAGAGCAGCAAATCACCGCCGTCAACTATTCCATCCGGCAAAACGACTTTCCCGTTCTCCTGGCTGATATATGGACTGAATTGAAGTTTGTCATCTCTGTATTGAATTGTTAATTCTGCGTTCGGGAACAGCTCGCTCTCATTAACACAAAGTAATACCGGCCCTGTTGGCGCAGTTACGTCTAAATAGTAGTTATCAACCTTTTCCGATTTACCTGAATCGTTCATCTTAAGTTCTTCTAAAGATAAGACCGCATTTTTCATTTTGGGAATCACCAAATAAAATTCCTGGCCGTACAGTTTGGGTCTGTAACCTTCCGGATTTTCTTCCAGCATCAAGAGCATCTTGGGATCTTCATAATCCTCGAAAGCGATTTGCCAGGGGAAAAGTTTCGTCAATATCTCTTTCAGACTATTTTCATCATAGCCATTTCCCAAATAAACCATGATACCTTTAATGTTTTCATCATCGAGGTCAAGATTCAGTTCTTTCGCCATTTTGATAAATTGTTCCGAATATTGATCATATTTCAGGCTCGCTTCATTGATCAGCGGAACATCCGCTACAAAGACACCGGATCCCGCAACCGTATATTGTAAATAAATAAAATGTGGCGTTCCTGTTTCACTGATATAGATTGAATTGAGATTATCCGCATCATTCTCCCACAAATCTTTCAGCGCCAAGCCCTCCATATTGTCCATCCGATAATAATATTCATCAGGTTCGGCATTGACCTGATAAATTGAGCTGATACGCTCATATTCACGGTCGATCGTATTTTCCATCAGATTCGGAATATCTGATTCGGCAATACCGAAATAGCTTAAAATCTCGGCATTATTTAATGCTCTGCCATCGGGCAATGAAAAATTATAAATTCTATGGATCGGTGCATATCCTTGGGAAATGTCCATAACATACAGATGCACGCTCAACAGGTCTTTATTTTGGTAAACAGAGAATTTCCCTTCGACACCTAAATAATCCTGCGCGAATTCTTCTGTTCCGTTATTAGTGAATTCGTCATAATTCTTTTTTAATTCGGAAATGATTTCTTCTATCTCAGCATTTGCCGTTCGGGCATCTTCCGAATCCAATAAAAATTCAGGAATATGAACTCCGCCGATAGATCTCTCAGCGTCTTTATGAAATTTTTCAGGATAAATACCTCTCCAAACTTCCCGGTCTTTTATATAATCAGATCTTGACGATCCCGGAGTCGCGCCTTTGACATAGGCCTGAGCCATTTCTTCATCAGATAGAACATTGCCGCCCGTCCCTTCCTCTTCAGAATTGACGGCGGGAGTTTTTTCCGCATTGTCCTGAGTTGATTCTGTTTCCGTCGAATCATTTTTTTTGACCAAAACTGCCTTTTTTTGTCCGCTCTTTTTGTTTTCAGACGGCTTTTCCGTATCCGCAGATGTCTGATCATCTTCATAATCAGTTTCTGTTATTCTCGCTGATCTACTCTCCTCTTTAAGGGATTTTTTAACTAACTGACAGGACGTTAAGCAGAGGCTGAACGCCAAAACAAAAGTTATAAAAACAAAAAATTTAGGCTTTCTCATTCTTCCGATCTCCTTTTTCACAACAATTCAGAACTTTTGTTTATAGTATCATAATTTTTTTCTTTTTGGATGAAAAAAATTATAAGTTTTCCTTAAAAAAAAGAACGACCCGACCTGTTATCCGTCGTCGTTCTTTTCTG
>CAYFVK010000002.1:0-94843 GCA_964346695.1 uncultured Mageeibacillus sp.
TGCGACCCTGTATCCATGCAAAACCGTTAAATTTGACCGGTCGGTGGACAAAAATTGCGATTTTGCACGACTGACAGTTAGCGCACTAAGATATAGCAATGCCGCACCCATGCAAAACCGTCAAATTTGACCGGTCAAAAGGAAGAGGAAGTCTATTTTCCTAATTGCGCTTTTAGTTTTTGGATTTGATTATTGACAAAGTTTGCTTCTTCGGTGCTGTTAGCCAATTCAAAGTTTTCTTTGCTGGTTTCGAAATAAGACAGAGCCTGTTCGCTATTCTGCATTTTAATCTGCAGATTTCCGAGAGCCTGCATGGCTAATCCCACCCCGTGATAATTATGTTCTGTTTCGGCAAAAGTTGCGGCATGATGGAAATACATATCGGCATCTTCAAATTCGCCGGATAACATTTTCACATCACCCTGCTCAAAAAAGTTATAAGATAAATCCGAATAATAAGAGGGAATCAGCGAGCTGCATCTTCTCAATTCCTCGCGAAACAATTCTGTCGCTTTGGGATAATCGCCTAACAGCTTAGTAATAATTCCCAGTTGATGCAGAGCCAAAGCCTGCTGATAACGATCCTCATTTTTTTCGCCCAGAGCCAGAGCTGCCTCAAGATCCGGCTTGGCCTGCTGATAAAGGCTCAGGTTCATCTTGGCAACTCCTTTATTCAAGGTATTCTCAAAACGCTGATTCTTATTTAATTTCACTTGGCTCAGTTCCTCTGTTAGCTGCAAAGCGGAACGGTAATCCTTGTTTTGTAATAATTCTTTGACTTGAGCCATTTTATCTTTAACATCAGACATAAACATACCTCATAAGCGCATCAAGAAATTCAATTTGAATTTGAAACAGATGTGACAATCATCTGTTTCAAGTTAGCGCGAAATCTTCCCAAAGTAAAATTTTTATAAACAGGAAGTTTCATTCGTTGAAACTAAAAACTAAACATAGTTTACAAAAATAGAATTTTGCAAGCAACATCAATATTCTAAGCAAAAGGAAAACGGTCAATTGTGCAGTTGATTTTTCGAGTTCAGATCGCAATTAGAAGTAGATTTTGTACTTTAGCCAATGAAAAACCATCCCTTGGCAGCAGCTCAACGGCGTGAAGCCAAAGGATGGTTGGTTTAAAGTTTGCACGGAGTTTCGACAAAATCAATATTTGCTTTGCCGAAACCGGTTAGCGTTTACTATTTTGCCTGATCCAAGCGTTCTTTTAAGGCGTCTAACTGATGATAGAGCTCTTTGGGTAATTTACCGCCTTTGGAGTCGAGGTTCTCATAGTGCGCGCGGATTGAATCAACTTCGGATTTCCAGCCTTCAACGTCAACAGAGAGCAGCTCTTCTAATGTTTGATCGCTTAAGTCCAGACCCTCTGTATAAAAGTCTTTGGCGTATGGCATTCTGCCGATTGCTTCTTCGCGTGCTTCGATCTTTCCGGCACAGCGCTCGACAATCCATTTCAGGACGCGGCTGTTATCGCCGAAGCCGGGCCACATGAAGTTGCCGTTTTCATCTTTACGGAACCAGTTGACATAGAACAATCTCGGTAATTTGTCGCTGTCGCCTTTTTCACCGATCTCGATCCAATGTTGTAAATAATCGCCGACGTTATAGCCGATGAAAGGTAACATGGCGAACGGGTCACGACGAACCTGACCGATCTTGTCGGAGATAACGGCAGCGGTGATTTCGGAACCCATGATGGAACCCATAAAGACGCCGTGATTCCAATCAATGCTTTCATGTACTAAAGGCACGACTGAAGCACGGCGACCGCCGATCAGGAAAGCGTCGATCGGAACGCCTGCGGGATCTTCCCAGTTGTCAGCGATGCAAGGACATTGCGCAGCCGGTGTGGTGAAACGGGAGTTCGGATGAGCTGCTTTTCTGCCGCAGTCCGGTGTCCAGTCATTACCCTGCCAGTCGATTAAATGATCCGGTGTTTCACCGTCAATACCTTCCCACCAAACATCTCCGTCATCGGTTAAAGCGACATTGGTGAAAATGGTATTTTTTCTGATGGTATCCATGGCGTTCGGATTGGATTTGTAGGATGTACCCGGAGCAACGCCGAAGAAGCCGGCCTCCGGATTGATCGCGTAAAGACGTCCGTCTGCACCGAATTTAAGCCAGGCAATATCGTCGCCGACTGTTTCAACTTTCCAGCCGGGGATGGTAGGAACTAACATGGCCAGGTTGGTTTTGCCGCAGGCGGAGGGGAAAGCGCCTGTTACATAATGAACTTCGCCTTCAGGATTGGTCAATTTGAGAATCAGCATATGCTCTGCCATCCAGCCTTCATCTTTGGCTTGAGCGGATGCAATACGCAGAGCGAAGCACTTTTTACCTAACAGAGCGTTTCCGCCATAACCGGAACCATAGGACCAAATCAATCTTTCTTCCGGGAAATGGCTGATATATTTATGTTCCATATCGGCGCAGGGCCATACGACATCTTCTTGTCCTTCTTCCAAAGGATAACCGACAGAGTGCAGGCAGCGGACAAATTCGCCGTCATCGCCGAGAACGTCAAGTACGGCATCGCCCACACGTGTCATAATTCTCATATTGGTGACAACATAAAGGCTGTCGGTAATTTCAACGCCGATTTTGGCAATCGGAGAACCGATCGGGCCCATGGAGAAAGGAATGACATACATGGTGCGACCTTTCATCGAGCCGTCATATAATTCGGTCATGGTTTTCTTTAATTCAACAGGATCAATCCAGTTATTAGTCGGACCGGCATCCTCTTTTTTTCTGCTGGCAATATAGGTGCGTTCTTCAACACGAGCCACGTCAGACGGATCGCTGCGGAAGAGATAGCAACCGGGACGTTTTTCTTCGTTTAACTTGATGGCCATGCCTTTTTCGACCATCGCATCAAAAAAACCCTGATTTTGTTCTTCGCTGCCGTCAATCCAGACGATATTGTCGGGTTTTGTCAAAGCGGAAACTTCATCTACCCAAGCTAATAATTCTTTGTTTTTTGTCATAAGTATGTCCTTTCTTTTTAAAAGCAATACTATTAATTAAATATTGTTAAAAACTAAATAGGAAATCAAATTTCCCTACAATAACTTTAGCAAAAAAAACGTGGCCGCACAATAATTTCTTGTTCAGGAAGAGTAATGATTGAGCGAATTGTTTCCATCTCCGCACTTTTTTGGCACAATAGAATAGCTTAATTTGTGTTCGATTATGTAGAAACTCCGACATTCTTTTTCGTTATAGGGACGTTGGGTGCAGCCGCAAATTAAGAAAGAATGTACTTTGAACTGCGATGGAGGTAAAGGAGAATGACGGAACAAGAAAGAAAACGAATCACTCTGGCGAAGCATGCCGAATGGCAGGGGAAAATTGAAGTTATCGCGACGGCTCCGGTCGGCAATAAGGAAGAATTGGCGATAGCTTATTCGCCGGGTGTCGCCGAACCTTGTCTGGAAATTCAAAAAGATCCTGATAAATCCTATCTCTATACCAGACGCCATAATTTAGTCTTGGTTGTGACAGACGGTTCAGCGGTTTTAGGTTTAGGTGATATCGGACCGGAGGCCGCCATGCCGGTGATGGAGGGAAAATGTGCTCTGTTTAAAGCATTTGCCGATGTGGACGCTTTTCCGCTCTGCATCAAATCGCATGATGTCGATGAGATAGTGCGGACGATTTACAATATTTCCGGAAGTTTTGGCGGGGTTAATTTAGAGGATATCGCCGCACCCCGGTGTTTTGAAATAGAAGAAAAATTAAAAGCGAAATGTGATATTCCGATTTTCCATGATGACCAGCATGGCACGGCGGTGGTGACGCTGGCGGGCTTGATCAATGCGCTGAAAGTGGTGGGGAAAGATCTTTCACAGGTTAAGATAGCGATGAACGGCGCCGGAGCAGCATCGATATCGATTTGTAAACTTTTGCTTTCCGCGGGTGCGAAAGGCGAGAATATTTTGATGTGTGATACACGGGGCATTCTTTATCAGGGACGGCCGGAAGGCATGAACAAATATAAAGAGGAAATTTGCAGAAAAATCAATCCGCGGCGCCGTCAGGGCAGCTTGCGGGATGCGCTGAGCGGAGCGGATGTCTTTATCGGTGTTTCGGTACCCGGAACGGTGACGCGGGAAATGGTTGCCGAGATGGCTGAGGACGCGATCGTGTTCGCCTGTGCCAATCCGACCCCGGAGATTTTCCCGGATGAAGCGAAGGCGGCGGGCGCTAAAATCGTGGCCACAGGGCGCTCGGATTTTCCCAATCAAATAAACAATGTATCGGCGTTCCCCGGCATATTCCGCGGCACGCTCGATGTTCGGGCTTCAGAAATCAATGAAGAGATGAAAGTAGCCGCGGCACATGCGATTGCCGGCGCGGTGAGTGAGGAAGAGCTGTCGGCGGATCATATTATGCCGGACGCGTTTGACCTGAAAGTTTCCGCCAAAGTGGCCGAAGAAGTCGCCTTGGCGGCAAAAAAGAGCGGCGCGGCGAGAATTTAAATAGACAATCTTCTTAATAGATAACCGAGATAAACAGAAAACGAAGCTCCGGAGGAAAATATGGACGGACTCTTGATGCAATATTTTGAATGGTATTTACCGGATGACGGACAACTTTGGAACAAACTCAAAGCGGATATTCCTCATCTGACCGATAAAGGGATCACGGCTGTCTGGATTCCGCCCTGTTATAAGGGATTGAGCTCAAATGATGTCGGCTATGGCACCTATGATCTTTATGATCTGGGTGAATTCAATCAGAAAGGCACTGTCAGGACAAAATACGGTACAAAAGCGGAATTGCTTGAAATGATCCATGCCTTGCATGAAAAGAATATTCAGGTTTACGCCGATACGGTCATCAATCATAAGGCCGGTGCCGATGAAAAAGAACTTTTTTCGGTTGTTCAGGTCGATCCCGAGGATCGGGAAAAGGTCATCTCCGATCCCTATGATATTGAGGGCTGGACCAAATTTAATTTTCCCGGGCGCGGGGATAAATATTCTGCTTTCAAATGGTTTAATCAGCATTTTACCGCCGTCGATTATGACAATAAAAGAAATCAGCATGGGATTTTCAAGATTTTAGGACAATCCAAAGATTTTTCTGACCATGTGTCGGAAGAGGAAAAGGGAAATTTCGATTATCTGATGCATGCCGATATCGATCTTAACAATCCCGATGTTGTCGAGGAATTAAACCGCTGGGCGATCTGGTTCGTCAATGAAATCGAAGCGGACGGTCTGCGCCTTGATGCCTTAAAACATATAGATCTGGAATTTGTCAATCATCTGTTGTCTCATCTGCAGGAGCAAATTCCCAAGGATCTCTTCTTTGTCGGGGAGTACTGGAATGGCGATATCGAGGTGATTCAGCAGGTGCTGGAAATGACAAATCCCGATCTGACGCTGTTTGACGTGCCGCTCCATTTCAATTTTTATCATGCCGCCAAAGAGGGCAATCAATATGATATGCGTACGATATTTGACAATACGATTCTCTCAAGCGACCCGCTGCGCGCGATAACTTTTGTCGATAATCACGATTCTCAGCCGGGTCAATCTCTCGAATCCTGGATCGACGATTGGTTCAAACCGCTTGCCTATGCTCTGATCTTATTGCGAAAAGATGGCTATCCCTGCCTTTTTTATGGGGATTATTACGGCTGTCAGGGCGAAAATCCGACGACTTCGCATCAGGAGATTTTGGATTGTCTGCTCGAAGCCAGAAAAAATTACGCCTACGGCGAGGAGTTCCTCCATCTCGACCATCCGAACTGCATTGCCATTCAGCGCATGGGCGATGCCGAACATCAGGGTTCGGGCCTGCTCTGCCTGATGAGCAATGGGGATGAGGGTTTTAAGGAAGTAACTTTTGCTGCCGAAACTCCGGGCACTGCTTTTTACGACTTAACCGGACAACGCCCTGAAGAAGTCGTTTTGGATGCTGACCGAAAAGCGACCTTCGCCTGTCCCGCCGGTTCTCTTTCCGTCTGGGTCAAGAAGCAATAAACGGATCAAGCTGCAGCCGGGTCAAAAAATGCTGTCAGGTATCACAGGCTACTTATTTATCGGAATCTTGCTTTGTGATCCGGACCGTGCGAAGATAAATTTAATCAATGAAGAGCGAGGTATTTACTTATGAAAAAAATAAAAATGTTTATGTTTAACGAATGTCCGCATTGTCAATTAGCCTTAAGGCTTCTGGATCAACTTCTGACAGAAGACAAATACAAAGGAATTGAAATCGAAAAGATCAATGAGAAAGAGAATCCGGAAATAGCGGATCAATATGACTATTATTATGTGCCGACTTTCTATATTGACGGCGAAAAGGTTCATGAAGGTCATGCTGAAATGGAAGATGTGCGGAAAGTTCTTGATTTGGCAAAAGCATAATAAAGCATGGAAATATAAGTTGTGAGCTGAAACAGAATTCAGTAACAGCATTTAGTATTTGTATAAGTTTTTAAGCAAATTCAATTTTGTATAAACAGTATAGATAAAGCAGGTGAAATGCTCAGAATAACGGCGATTCGCTTGCTTTACTTTCATTTACGCTAATGCTACAATGAGTTGCTGTGATTTTTGCACAGACAAAATTCACATGCTCAAAATTCTAATGAAAGGGGGAAGATAGATGCCTACATTTAACCAGCTGGTCAGAAAAGGTCGTTCGGTCAAAACTGACAAGTCAGCCTCACCGGCGCTGGGTTATGGATTGAACTCGCTTCGCAACCGTGTTTCGACTTATGAGTCACCTCAAAAACGGGGCGTTTGCACATCCGTTAAGACCACTACGCCGAAGAAGCCGAACTCAGCCTTGCGTAAAGTAGCGAGGGTTCGTCTGACGAATCAAATGGAAGTATCCGCTTATATTCCGGGTATCGGCCATAATTTGCAGGAACATAGTGTTGTTCTGATTCGTGGCGGACGTGTCAGAGACTTGCCCGGTGTTCGTTATCACATTATTCGTGGAACGCTCGATACCGCCGGAGTTACAGACCGTAAACAAGGTCGTTCCAAATATGGAGCGAAAAGACCGAAATCCGCTAAATAGTTGCGGACGATCGATCGGTTGGACAATTTATGTCTTAGAGAAGGCTCTGTTTTTTTCCTGATCTATATATTGCCGGCGTATCAGCCGGATAGTCTCAAAAAATCAGGTCTTTCTTGCAGGACACGATCCAAACCGTGAGTACCTATGATTTCGGTAAAACGTATAATCATGAAAGGAGGGAAGTAAGATGCCAAGAAAAGGCCACGCCCCTAAAAGAGAAATCTTGCCGGATCCGCACTATCATGACTTAAAAGTTGCAAAACTTATTAATATGGTTATGTTGGACGGCAAAAAAGCATTGGCTCAAAACATCGTATATAGTGCTTTTGATAAAATTCATGAGCGCACAGACGAGGAGCCATTGGAAGTATTTTATCAAGCACTGGAAAACGTAATGCCGATGCTGGAAGTAAAAGCCAGACGGGTTGGCGGTTCCAACTATCAGGTGCCGATTGAAGTCAGACCTGACAGACGTCAAACCTTAGCTTTAAGATGGATTGTTGCCGCAGCTCGTTCCAGAAATGAACGCGGAATTTCCGAGCGTTTAGCAAATGAAATTTTAGATGCCAAAAACAGTACCGGTCAAGCATTCAGAAAGAAAGAAGAAATGCATCGTATGGCGGAAGCGAACAGAGCTTTTGCCCATTACAGATGGTAAGGTTTCCAAGATAAAAAACAAAACATTATCCTGATGAGGGTAAGTTAACAGATAACAGCAAAGAACAAATCGACGATTCGATAAACAATCATCGCAAGCAGGAAGGAGTTTAACCGCATGCCAAGAGATTTCTCGTTAGAAAACACAAGAAATATAGGCATTATGGCACATATCGATGCCGGCAAAACTACGACAACGGAACGTATTCTATACTATTCGGGTAAAATCCATAAAATCGGTGAAACCCATGAGGGCGGAGCAACGATGGACTGGATGGATCAGGAGCAGGAACGGGGAATTACCATAACCTCCGCCGCTACTACGGCCCAGTGGAAAGGCAAGAGAATCAATATTATCGATACTCCGGGCCATGTGGATTTTACGGTTGAAGTAGAACGCTCTTTACGTGTTTTGGACGGTGCCGTCACGGTTTTCTGTGCCAAAAGCGGTGTTGAACCCCAGACTGAAACCGTCTGGCGTCAGGCCGATACTTACGGCGTACCGCGTATGGCCTATATCAATAAGATGGATATCATGGGCGCCGATTTTTTCAATGTCATAGAGATGATCAAAAATCGTTTAGGAGCAAATCCGGTAGCTATCCAATTACCGATAGGCAAAGAAGAAACTTTCCGCGGAATTGTTGACCTGATGGAAATGACCGCTTATGACTATGAAGATGATCTGGGCACGAAAATCCATGGAATTCCTATTCCGGACGACATGCAGGAAGACGCACAGTTATATCGCGATCAGATGATCGAGTCGATCGCGGAAACGGATGACAGCATTGCCGATAAGTTTTTGTCGGACGAAGAAATCAGTGTTGCCGAGTTGAAAGCCGCTTTACGAAAAGCGACAATTTCAGCCGCTATTGTTCCGGTCGTTTGCGGTACTTCCTATAAGAACAAGGGCGTTCAGTTGCTCTTGGACGCGATTGTCGACTATATGCCGTCGCCGCTGGATATTCCGGCTATTGACGGAATCAATCCGGAAACGGAACAAGTCGAAGAGCGTCATTCCAGTGATGAAGAACCGTTCTCTGCTCTGGCTTTTAAGATAATGACCGATCCCTATGTCGGGAAGCTTTGTTTCTTCAGAGTATATTCAGGTGTTTTAGAATCCGGTTCCTATGTTTATAATTCGACCAAGAATAAACGCGAACGGATTGGCAGAATTTTGCTGATGCATGCCAACCACCGTGAGGATGTTTCGGAGGTTTATTCCGGAGATATCGCGGCTGTAGTTGGTTTAAAGAACACCTCGACAGGAGATACGCTCTGCGATGAGAAGGCACCGATCATTCTCGAATCAATGGATTTTCCGGAACCGGTATTGTCTGTTGCGATCGAGCCGAAATCGAAAGCGTCACAGGAAAAATTGGTTGTCGCACTGGCCAAGCTTGCTGAAGAAGATCCGACGTTTAAAACCAGAACGGATTCGGAAACCGGTCAGACCCTGATTTCCGGAATGGGCGAATTGCATTTAGATATTATTGTCGATCGATTATTCCGCGAGTTTAAGGTTGAGGCGAATGTCGGAGAACCGCAGGTTGCCTATCGTGAAACGATTACCAAAGCGGTTGAAGCGGAGGGAAGATTTGTCAGACAAACCGGCGGACATGGTCAGTATGGTCACTGCGTGGTTCAATTCGAGCCTATACCGTCGGATCAGCCCTATGAGTTTGTTGATAAAATTGTCGGCGGCGTGATTCCGAAAGAATTTATCGGCGCAGTGAATGCCGGCATTCAGGAAGCCTTGTGTGCGGGAGAAATAGCCGGCTATCCGGTGGTAGGAATCAAAGCCACTTTGGTCGACGGTTCTTATCATGATGTTGACTCTTCGGAGATGGCATTTAAGATTGCCGGATCCTTAGCTTTGAAAGAGGCTATGCGCAAGGGTGATTCCGTTCTGCTTGAACCGATGATGAAGGTAGATATTACCGTACCGGAAGAATATATGGGCGATGTGATGGGCGATATCAGTTCCAGGCGCGGCCAGATTACCGGTAATGAAATCAAAATGACTGCCGTTGCGATTACCGCATTTGTACCGTTATCGGAAATGTTCGGCTATGCAACAAATTTACGTTCTATAACCCAGGGAAGAGGAACCTTTGTCATGCAAATTGATCATTATGAAAAAGTTCCGAATTCCATGATGGAAGAATTCAGGCGTCGAAACGCGTAATGGTTTCACACATAGAATACCGGAGTTTCGACCAAATATATTGTATCATTGCCAAAGTACAATATTTGTGTAAAATATAAAGAGATAAATTTATGAAAAAAGAAGATCAGCAAAGACTGTATCAATAAGGAGGATCTTTTTAATGGCTAAAGAGAAATTTGAGAGAAATAAGGAACACGTTAATGTTGGTACACTCGGCCACGTAGACCATGGTAAAACCACATTGACAGCAGCGATTACCAAAGTTTTGGCTTTCAAAGGTGAAGCAAGCTTTACAGATTATGCGAATATCGACAAAGCTCCGGAAGAGAGAGAGCGTGGTATTACGATCAACACATCCCATGTTGAATATGAAACAGAAAAACGCCACTATGCGCACGTTGACTGCCCGGGCCATGCTGACTATATCAAAAACATGATTACCGGTGCTGCCCAGATGGACGGCGCTATCTTAGTTGTTTCCGCAGCTGACGGTCCGATGCCGCAAACACGTGAACACATTTTATTAGCCCGCCAAGTTGGTGTTCCGGCTATCGTTGTATTCATGAATAAAACGGATCAGGTTGATGATGAAGAATTATTAGACTTGGTTGAGATGGAAATTCGTGATCTGTTATCCGAATATGATTTTGACGGTGACAATGCTCCGATTATCCGCGGTTCCGCTTTGCTTGCACTGGAGAGCGATTCCACAGATATCAATGATCCTGTATACGCTCCGATCCTTGAATTGATGGAAGCGGTTGACGATTATATTCCGACACCTCAGCGTGCTACAGAGCAACCTTTCGCTATGCCGGTTGAAGACGTTTTCACAATCACCGGTCGCGGTACTGTTGCTACCGGTCGTATTGAACGTGGTACGATCAAATTAAATGAAGCTGTTGAGATTGTTGGTATGCAGGAAAAACCGACCAGCACGGTTGTTACAGGCATTGAGATGTTCCATAAGATGATGGATCTCGGCGAAGCCGGTGATAACGTTGGTTGTCTGCTGCGTGGTGTTCAGCGTGATGAAATTGAACGTGGACAGGTTCTTGCTCATCCCGGTACAATTCATCCGCATACAAAATTTGTAGGTCAGGTATACGTATTAACCAAAGACGAGGGCGGCCGTCATAAACCGTTCTTCTCCGGTTATCGTCCCCAATTCTACTTCCGTACGACCGATGTTACCGGTATTGCTGAATTAGAGGAAGGCACAGAAATGTGCATGCCGGGCGACCATACCTCAATGACCGTTGAACTTATTACTCCGATCGCGATTGAAAAAGGTTTGAAATTCGCTATTCGTGAAGGTGGACGTACTGTTGGTTCCGGTTCTGTTACAGACATTATCGAATAAGTTTTGGTCAATTCATTTTAAATAATTTTAATTATTTTTGAGGGACTGCCTTGGGACTTGATTGTTCTGAGGCAGTTTTTTAGTATGACGGGCATGCCGTCAATCTGTGGTGCAAGTCCACGAGGGGCGCAGCTCTCGACGAACCCCAAAGCGACTCCCAAGGTTTACATCGTGAGGTGTGGGCGAGAAGAAGGGATAGCGAAATCGTAGCCTGACGGAGAGAAGATACGAGCGGACGGATAAAGGAACGCCACAAGGCGGAAATATATCACCGCTAATGTCAAACATAATGCTCAACGAACTGGATAGAGCAGAAATTAGGGTTAAAGGTGAAAGCGACCAAAAATAGGATCACAAGACCGAGCAAGCTAAAATATCTCGGTTTCGGATTCTGCAAGGACGCAAAAGCAAAAGAATGGAAATACCGACCACATCAGGATTCGGTGAAGAAATTTAAGCAAGCACTAAAAAGACTGACAATCCGCAAATACTCCAAGAGTTTCGATGAAAGAGTAAAAGGACTGAACTGGGTTATACGAGCGGGGATTGTAAGTTGCTTAGATTATTACAACGAACGCCATGCTTTGAAGTTATGTTAAACCGCCGTATGCCGAACGGCACGTACGGTGGTGTGAGAGGGGAGAGAAAATCTCCCCTACTCAATTTGCCGATTCGGATTGTTTCCTGAGATTTTCCTGCCTGCTTAGAATTAAATATTACTGAATCCTGACTGAAATTTTGAATACGAAATGACGAAGTGTTAACAGATAAAAAATTAATTTTCCGACATTTTCACAAATTTGTTAGGCGCACTTGACAAATGGTCGCTATATATCGGATTATATAATCAGAAGAAAAAGATCAGCTTAGCTTTTTAGAAAGTGTTATCAATTATGGTCAGCAAAACTTTATCCGATATAGATATCGGGAACTCCGCAATTATCTCGAGAATAACCGCGATCGGCGGGATGCGCCGCAGACTTCAGGATTTAGGCTTTATTGAAGGCAATAAGGTGGATTCTGTGAATGTCAGCTCTTTAGGCGATCCGACGGCTTATCGGGTCAATGACACGATTATCGCGCTGCGCAAGCAAGACGCGGATACTATTTTTGTCGAAGAAGTTGCGCTCAATGGCACAGGTAGATGAAGCGGGAAAAAGTACAACTGACCGATTTTTTGTCCGTAAAAAATCAGAGACAGATCGGATAATAGCTTTAGCCGGTAACCCCAATGTCGGCAAATCAACCGTCTTCAATGCTTTGACAGGTCTTAAACAACATACGGGGAATTGGCCCGGAAAAACGGTTGAGAATGCTCAGGGCTATTATGATTATAATGAGCAGGGCTATATTCTGGTCGATGTGCCGGGCAGCTATTCTCTGATAGCGAGATCAGCCGAAGAAGAGGTGGCGAGGGATTTTATTTGTTTCGGCGATCCCGATGCCGTTCTTGTGGTTTGTGACGCGACCAGTCTTTCCAGAAATTTAAATCTTGTTTTACAGGTTATTGAAACCGGCAAGAAATTGGTTGTTTGTGTCAATTTATTTGATGAGGCAAAAAAACGGAATATCGTTATTGATTTGGATGCCTTGGAACAAAAATTAGGCGTTCCGGTGGTCGGGACGGCTGCCAGATCGAATATCGGCTTGACGGAATTGGTTCAAGCGGTCGAAAGTGCGGTTGAGAAGCCGATTCCGAATAATTTTATTTCCTATCCTGATTTTATTGAAAAAGGGATTTCAATCCTCGAACCGCTGGTGAAAGATATTATCGGCGAGAAATTAAACGCGCGCTGGCTGGCCATTAAAATTCTTGACGGCGATCAAAATTTCCAAAAATCATTAGAGGAATATTTGGGTTTTGATCTCACGAAAAAAGCTGAAATCGTCGCCGGACTTCAGCAATATCAGGATTATCTGAGCGAGCAGGGACGGGAGATGATTGAAGTTCAGGACGGAATCGTCGCCATGGTGGTACAGTATTCCGTGCTGATCGCGCAGGAAGTGGTCAAGGAGCCGTCTGTGCCGAGCGATCAGCGCGATCGTAAATTGGATAAAATTTTCACGAGTAAAAAAACCGGTTTCCCGATCATGCTTCTGATCTTATTTTTGATTCTCTGGATTACGATCAGCGGCGCGAACTATCCTTCCACGCTGCTTGCCAAAGTTTTATTCGGATTCGAGGAATGGCTGGCTAAAGGAGCTGCCTCGATCGGCGTTCCGGCACTCCTGATCGATATGTTGATCCATGGCGTTTTTAATGTCATGGCATGGGTTGTCAGCGTGATGCTGCCGCCGATGGCTATTTTCTTTCCGCTCTTCACTCTTTTGGAAGATTTCGGTTATTTGCCGAGAGTCGCTTTTAATTTGGATCGTCTTTTCAGAAATTGTGATGCCTGCGGCAAACAGGCTTTGACCATGTGTATGGGCTATGGTTGCAATGCTGTCGGTGTAACCGGAGCAAGGATCATTGATTCTCCGCGCGAAAGATTGATCGCGATTATCACGAATAATTTTTCGCCCTGTAATGGACGTTTTCCTATCTTAATCTCGATTATCAGTATTTTTGTTATCGGAGGAACGACGGGAATCCTGAATTCGGTTTTAGGAGCTTTGTCCTTGGTTGCCGTGATTTTATTCAGTGTGGGCATGACTCTGTTAACATCCAAGATTTTGTCAAAGACAGTTCTCAAGGGGATTCCCTCTTCTTTTACATTGGAGCTTCCGCCCTACCGAAAACCGCAAATCGGCAAAGTGATCGTGCGCAGCATCATCGACCGCACTGTCAAAGTACTGGGCAGAGCCGTGATGACAGCTGCTCCGACAGGTTTAATCCTCTGGCTTCTGAGCAATATATCCTATGGTGATTCTGTCCTGCTCTACGCGATTACCGATTTTTTAGATCCTTTCGGCAAGGCTTTGGGCATGGACGGCGTAATTATTACCGGTTTTATTTTGGGCTTGCCCGCTAATGAAATTGTTATGCCGATTATCATCATGATCTATCTCGCACAGGCGGGAGGCGGTCTGGTTGAATTGGAGGGCGCCGCTTTAGGCCGGCTTTTAGCCGCAAATGGCTGGACCTGGGTGACAGCGATCAGCGTCTTGCTGTTTACCGTTATGCATTGGCCGTGCGCGACGACTCTTTTAACGATCAGAAAAGAAACGCAGAGTTTCAAATGGACTTTGGTCTCGTTTTTAGTTCCGGTACTTTCCGGCATTGTGATCACATTTTTATTTAATCAAATCGTGAATATTTTCATTTGACATTCGGAATGAATAATAAAAACACCGACTTATTTGATAAGTAAAATATTCGAACAAATATCTGCAGATATCGTTTCAATATTTCTTGATTCGCTGTTACAATGTTTTTGGTTGAAAAAAAACTTTCCGCATAAAAAATGCTTGTCTATTCAAAAAAGAAAGTTTTCGAATATAAACATTGAGTGATGGAGGATTTCATGTATTACAAAAGGCTAATCAAGGACGATATTTATTATGTGGGGGAGAGCGATCGCCGTTTGGAGCTCTTTGAAAATATGTTTGAGCTGCCGCGAGGCGTAGCTTATAATTCCTACCTTATTTTGGATGAGAAAACTGCGCTTTTGGATGGTATCGATGAAGCGGTAGCCGAACGCTATTATGAAAATGTACGGGCTGTTCTGGCCGGCAGAGATCTGGATTATTTGATCGTCAATCATGTAGAGCCGGATCATTGCAGCAGCATTAACGGCATCTTGCGGGAATATCCGAATTGTAAAATGATTCTCACAAAAAAAGGCGTCGATTTAATGAATCAATTTTATCATTTAGATTACGAGGATCGAGTTCAGGTAGCGGGCGAGGGGGACCGACTGGAACTTGGCAGGCATACCCTACAGTTTATTATGGCGCCTAATGTACACTGGCCGGAAGTTATGATGACCTATGATTTAACGGATGACATCTTATTCTCAGCCGACGCTTTCGGTTCCTTCGATGCTATCTCGGGACATCTGTTTGCCGATCAGGTGAATTATGAAAGAGACTGGTTGGCCGCCGCACGCCGCTACTATATTAATATTGTCGGTCGCCAAGGCGCTTCGGTCTTGCGTGTATTCAAGAAAATAGATGAGTTAGGCGTGACGATCAAAACGATTTGTCCGCTGCACGGTCTGATTTTCAGAGATGAAAAAATGATCGAAATGATCTTAGAGAAGTATAAGTTTTGGGCGAGTTATCAGCCGGAAGAAAAAGGCGTGGTTTTGGTTGCGGCTTCAATGTATGGCAACTCGCAGAATCTGAACGATATTCTGGCGGCGATGTTAGCCGATCGCGGCGTAAAGAATATCAGGGTTTATGATATTTCCAAAACACCGGCTTCGGAGATTATCGCGGATCTGTTCCGTTTTTCCAATGCGGTATTCACCTGCCTGACTTACAATACGGAGCTGTATCCCCCGATGGATGCCCTGCTTCGGGAATTAACCATGCTCAATTATGCCAATCGCAAAATTTCTTATTTGGAAAATCAGAGCTGGGGAGGACGTGCCGCTACCATCGCTCAAGCCATATTTGAAAAGTCTGAGAATTTAGAGATGGTGGGTGAAGTCTTTAAAATTAAGAGTTCGCTCGCTTCGGAACAAATGACTGAGCTGAGCCGGCTGGCAGACGCGATCAGCGATTCGCTGAAATAGACCAATAGAGAAACCTGAATAACTGAATCAAGTGAAAATTATTCGATTTGCATATACAAAAAACCGGCCCAAGCAATGAACCGGTTTTTTGTTTTAATGACATAAGCAGATGAATTATCGATCTGATCTATTATTTCTCTTCATCTTCTTCATGGCCTTCCAGTGTTGTATCAGTCGCTGAGAAATCTACGCCGGTAGCCTGCGGCTCATCAACTTCAAAGATATAGTCTTTTCCGGGAAGGATAGCGTTCAGCAGAATACCGATAATGGAAGCGATTGCCAAACCGGACAGGTTGATGCTGGTTTCGCCAACGGAGAATGTAATGCCGCCGACAGTGCTGAAACCTAATGCGGTGGTCAGAATTAAAGCGGCAATAATTAAGTTGCGGCTCTTGGTTAAGTCAACGCTGTTTTCAACTAAATTTCTGACGCCGATAGCGGAAATCATACCGTAGAGAACCAGCGAGATACCGCCGATGATGGCAGTGGGAATACTGCTGATGACACCGCTGAATAAGGGGAACAGGGATAAGAAGATCGCAAAGCAAGCTGCGACTCTCATGACGCCCGGAGCGTAAACTTTGGTTAAAGCTAAAACGCCGGTATTTTCACCATAGGTTGTATTGGCGGGGCCGCCGAAGAAAGCTGAAAGCGATGTGGCTAAACCGTCGCCGGCTAAAGTTCTGTGCAGACCGGGATTCGCGACATAATTTTTTTCGCAGGTTGCGCTGATAGCGGAAATGTCACCGACATGTTCCATCATGGTTGCCAAAGCGATCGGGGCGATAGTTAAGATGGCGGAGATGTCAAATGTGGCGAAATATTCACGATAGATCGGAAGTTCGATAATTTTTCCCGACTCAGCGATTTGATGTACATTGCTGAAATCTACTTCTTTCATGATTAAGGCAACAATATAAGCGCCGACAATACCGAGAATGATCGGAATGATCTTGATCATGCCTTTGCCCCAGATATTGCAGACAACTACGATCGCAATCGCCACAAAGGCCAAGAGCCAGTTTGTGCTGGCATTGCCGATAGCGCTCGGGGATAAAATCAAACCGATTGAAATGATAATCGGACCTGTGACAATCGGCGGGAAGAAACGCATAACGCGTTTGATGCCGATCAATTTGATTAAACCGGCAAGAACTAAATAGACCAGACCGGCAACCACAATACCTCCGCTCGCCCTGCCCAGAGCAGCCGGATCAGCAACTCCGTTTTCTAAAGGGGCTACGGTATTATAACCGGCGATAAAGGCGAAAGAGGAGCCTAAGAATACAGGCACCTTGAAGCCTGTTATTACATGGAATAATAATGTACCGATTCCTGCCATCAGAAGTGCTGTTGAAATCGGCAAACCGGTAAGGATTGGGACTAATACTGTTGCGCCAAACATGGCAAAAGTGTGTTGCAGACCAAGAATGACTGCTTGCGGTTTGGAAATCTGATTCATCGAATAAATCGCTTCCTCACCTAAACGTACTCGTTTTTGTTCTTTCATAATGCCTCCTTCTCCTGCTTTTGTCGCAAATGACAAAATACAAGATATTTTTAAAATTGTGCCACAAAGACTACAAATAGTCAAAAAATAAGCTCGGAAAAATAATTGTTTTATGCAATATGTGTTAAATTTTAATGAAAATCTGTATAAGAAATGCTGGTGATGATCTTGTTTTATTGTCAATATATGCTAAAATTCCGGTATGCAGAATGATGAGTTTCCACATATTTTCAGAGATAACATGATCAAAAAAACTTTGCCTTTCGCCGGGGTTTCGCTTATCAATCGCTTGGCTCTGGCGCCGCTCGCAGGTACGACAGAAACGGTTTTTCGTTCGCTCTGCAGTGAAATGGGTGCCGCTTTCGTGACGACCGAACTGGTCAGTGCACGCGGCATTTGTCATGATCCGGAATTGAAAAAGAATTTCTCCTATCTTGAGATTCAGCCGTCGCGGGAACCCCGTGTGGCGATTCAGCTGTTCGGCCATGATCCCCGAGATTTCGCGAGAGCGGCGCAGATCATTTTAGAGCATCCGCTGCTCTGTCAATGCCTCATGCTTGACATCAATATGGGCTGCCCGGTCAAAAAAGTGGTGCGTGAAGGTTCCGGTTCCGCTCTGATGAAAACTCCTGCTTTGGCGGCTGAGATCGTCAAAGCGGTGTCCCTTGTGGCCTCGGATTTTCAAAAGCCGGTCAGCGTAAAAATCAGAGCCGGCTGGGATGAGCAAAGTATAAACGCCCCGGACTTTGCCGAAACTCTGGCACGTGCGGGAGCAAGCCTGATTACGGTCCACGCCCGCACCAGAGAACAGATGTACGCCGGCAAGGCGGATTGGTCCGTGATCCGAAAGGTTAAGCAGGTCGTCGATGTGCCGGTTTTCGGGAACGGTGATTTGACAGATTTTGCTTCGCTTTATCAGATGTACGAACAGACCGGCTGCGACGGTTTCGCGATCGGCAGAGCGGCACAAGGCAATCCCTTTATTTTCAGAGAAATATTAATGGGTGAGGAGTTCAAACCGGATAAAGCGGAATGGCTTGATCTCATTGAGCAGCATATTGATGGAATAAGGATGCGTGAAAAAACGGAAAAAACAGCGATCGTAAAAATGCGTTCGCAATTTGCCGCTTATCTGAAAGGCAAAAGAAATGCCGCCTTCCTGCGCGATCAAATTATGCACTGCACGAGCAAAGCAGAAGTGATGGCCGTTTTTAGGAGTGCGGAATTTTGTTGATAATCCTATCAAGCGTCTGCAGCTGAATCTTCCTCGGAAAGTCACCTGAAATCAGCTGTTTTCCGCTGAAAAGGCTGATTTTTAAGGTTGAAATATTGTCATACTGCATTGTATAATGATTGTTGCGGTTTTCAACAGGTTTACTTGATTTTTTCAGAGAATTTACAGAATTTTCTACCGGCTAACCGCGGATTCAATCAGAAAGCGGATTCAATCATAAATAAGAATATCTATTTTGCTAAAGCTTGAACATAGATATTCTGCAAAATAGATAACAAGGGGGATCGGATATGAAAAATTATCCTGCGAACAAAATTAAGAATATTACTTTCATGGGCCATGGCAGCTCCGGTAAAACGTCGTTAATTGAAGCCGTACTTTTCAATGCCGGCGCGATCAACAGGATGGGCAAGGTTGAAAGTGGTAATACCGTAACGGATTTCGATGCCGAAGAAAAACGTCGTGGCATGTCAACCAATACAGCCTACGCAGCCTGCGAATGGAAGAATCATAAATTTAATTTGGTTGATACTCCCGGTGACTTCGACTTCTTAGGCGAACAGATGCTCGGCATGCGGGTCGGCGACGTGGTTTTACTCGTGGCGACAGCTAAAGACGGCGTTTCAGTCGGCGCTGAAAAGGCGATCCGTCTCGCGGAAAAGAGAAATCAACCTCTGGCGATCGCGATCAATGCTGTCGATGAGCAGAATGCCAGATTTTCTGAAACATTGGAAAAATTCCAGGAGCGTTATGGTACAAAAGTCGTACCGATTGCTATCCCGATCATTGAAAACGAAACATTGACCGGTCTGGTTGATGTCATGGAGAAAAAAGCCTATCGTTTTGACAATGGCAAAAATGTGCCGATTGATATGCCTGCCGAGTTGGAAGATCAGGTCGAAACGGCCAATGAGGCGCTGCTTGAGCAGATTGCCATGGCTGATGATGATTTGATGGAAAAATATTTCTCAGGCGAAGAATTTACAAATAGTGAAAAACAGGATGGGTTAAGAAAAGCGATTCAGACCGAATCGATTTATCCGGTTTTCGCTACTTCCGCAACCAATAATTTTGGCGTTGTTCACCTGATGGATATGATTGCCGAATATTTCCCCTCAGCCGATATGCAGGATCATATTGAGGCCAAAAAAGCCGACGGATCGGAAATTGAACTTGCCTGTGATCCGGACGGCCCTTTGGCGGCTTATGTATTCAAGACCGTGGTCGATCCGTTTGTCGGCCGTATTTCCATGTTCCGCGTTTATTCGGGCAAAATTAAAGACGGCGTTCCGGTCTATAACTATGACACGGAAAAGGAAGAAAGAGTCAACGGTATCTGTTTCCTGCAGGGCAAAAAACAGATTAACTGCGATGAAATTGTTGCCGGCGATATCGGAGCGTTGACCAAATTGAATGAAACGCAGACCAATCACACCTTATCAAGCAAAGAGAATCCTTTAAAGATCGAGGAAGTCGCATTGCCGGAGCCGGGTTTAACCTTGGCGATTATGCCGCTTAAGAACGGTGAAGAAGATAAAGTCATGCAGGGGATGACCCGTTTACGTGATGAAGATCTATCGTTCAATATTTACAATGATCCTGAAACCAAACAGATGTTGATTTCCGGTATGGGCGAGATTCAGTTGGATGTGCTTTGCCAGAAGCTGAAAGCCAATTACGGAACCGAGGCAAAATTATCTGAGCCGAAAGTTGCTTACAGAGAAACTATTCGTAAAAAAGTTGAAGTTCAGGGCCGACATAAAAAGCAATCGGGTGGTCACGGTCAGTTCGGCGACGTTTGGATTCGTTTTGAACCGGGTACACAGGAAGAGCTGGAATTTAATCAGGAGATTTTCGGCGGTTCCGTACCGAAGAACTATCATCCTGCAGTACAAAAAGGTTTGGAAGAAGCTTGTCAGGAAGGCGTACTCGCCGGTTATCCGGTAGTTAATTTGAAAGCGACATTGTACGACGGTTCTTATCATGAAGTGGACTCGAATGAAATGTCCTTTAAGTTAGCTGCCCGTTTAGCTTATAAGAACGGCCTGCCGAAAGCCGATCCGGTTCTCCTCGAACCGATTGCTTCCCTCAAAGTTACGATTCCGGATGATAATTTGGGTGATATTATGGGCGATATCAGCAAAAGGCGCGGTCGTATTCTGGGCATGGGTGCGGATTCAAATCCGGGTTTCCAAAGTGTTGATGCCGAAGCACCGATGTCCGAATTGAGCAAATACGCAACGGAGCTGAGATCCATGACGCAGGGTCGCGGTTGGTTCACGATGAAATTTGCCCGCTATGATGAAGCGCCGCATGAAGTAGCCGAAAAAGTGATTGCCGCCGCAAAAGCCGAGGAAGAGTAAGCTTGGGCTTTGAGCGGAGGGGAACAGTTAACCCCCGTTGCGGAGTTTTTGTAAAATAATAAAGAATAACCGCTGAGTTGCATTGATTTGGCGGTTATTTTTGTCTTTGCCGAATTGACGAATCGGGCAGGGTTGATGATAATAGGGTTCAAGATATGATTTTTATGAATGGGGAGGCTTTATGTTAGATATAAATTTAATTCGTCGAGATCCGAAATTTGTCCGGGAAAGACTGGCGATCAGAGGATGCCATGTCGATTTCAGCGCGTTTCTGGAGCAGGATGCGAAGCGGCGGGAGTTGATCCACGCGACGGAGCAGTTAAAAGCCGAACGCAATAAATCCTCGGCACAGGTGCCCAAGCTGAAAAAGGAAGGCAAAGATGTGACGGATTTATTGGCGAGAATGCGCGAAATCGGCGATCAAATCAAACAAAATGATGAAGCGCTGGCAAAACTGAATCAGGAGCAGCATGAATTTATCATCAGCCTGCCGAATTTGCCGGCGGATTCCGTTTTGCCGGGCGGCAAAGAAAATAATAAAGTGATTCGCACCTATGGCGAAAAGCCGACTTTTGATTTCGAGCCGAAGCATCATGTGGACATCGTCGAGCATCTCGGCATTATTGACTATGCCAGAGGGGCTAAGCTCAGCGGTGCCGGTCATTGGGTTTATCGGGGCAATGGCGCTTTGCTGGAATGGGCACTGCTCAATTATTTTATTCAAAATCATCTTCTCGATCATTATGAAATGATTTTGCCTCCGCATATGCTGAATTATGAATGCGGATACACGGCCGGGCAATTCCCCAAATTTATTGATGAAGTCTATACGTTAGGTGAAAAAGAGCAGGACGAAGAGCATGGTTTCAAGCGTTTCCTGCTGCCGACAGCCGAGACGGCACTGGTCAATCTGCATCGTGATGAAATTCTCAACGCTTCGGAATTGCCTTTCAAATATTTCGCCTATACGCCTTGCTACCGAATGGAGGCAGGCAGCTATCGGGCGGAGGAAAGAGGCATGATCCGGGGGCATCAGTTCAATAAAATTGAAATGTTCCAATACACCTTACCGGAGGGTTCGGACGCTGCTTTAGATGAGTTGGTGCGCAAGGCGGAGCAGCTGGTGCAGGGTCTCGGATTGCATTATCGAGTGTCTAAATTGGCCGCTGAGGATTGTTCGGCCTCGATGCGCGAAACCTACGACATCGAAGTTTGGATACCCAGCATGAACGATTATAAAGAAGTTTCTTCCGCTTCCAATGCCGGTGATTATCAGGCCAGACGGGGCAATATACGCTATAAAAATGAACAGACCGGCAAGAATGAGTTTGTGCATACGCTGAATGCCTCGGGACTTGCTACCAGCCGTATTTTCCCGGCTATCATTGAGCAATATCAGCAGGCGGACGGTTCCGTTGTGGTGCCGGAAGTGTTGAGACCGTTTATGAACGGCATGGATATCATCAAAGGCAAGTAAATTTATTTTATCTTTTATCAAAATACCGACCCGGCAAAGCTATAACTTTGCCGGGTCATTTCCTATATCTGAATTTTTTATAGACGGAATGATTATAAATTCGATTGCTCATTGAACCGTTTTAATGTCAGATCCACGGTGAATAAATCATTCTCAACGTCCAGTCTGAGCGAACCTTGCTGTGCCTCCATCAGACTTTTAGCGATCGACAATCCGATTCCGCTGCCGCCCTTGGAGCGGGACGTATCACCTTGAACAAAGCGCTCCAATAATTGTTCGGAGCTTACATGCAGGGTATCAGCCGAAACATTTCTGATGCGGATGCCGATTTTGTCCTTTTTCTGGGCTAAGACGTCGATATAGACGCGGGTATCGGGGAGGGCGTATTTTTGAATGTTTTGAAAGAGATTTTCAAACACCCGAATCAGATACTTGGGATCGGCCAAAATTTTAGGAGATGTTTCCGGAAAGGTCAGAACAAGTTTCAGATTTTGCTCGGCGAATTTATCCGTGTAATCGGCATAGATTTGGCTTAAAAACTCTTTGATGTCAAGCGGTATCAGATTCGCCGCGATATTCCCGGTTGAAATCTTGGAGGCTTCGATTAAATCCTCGATCAGTTTTTTCAGACGATTTGACTGCTTGGTGATGACGGCGATATATTGGCTCGCGTTCTCATTGTTTATTTCTTCACGGGAAAGCAAATCCGCGTACATGATAATGGAAGTCAGGGGTGTTTTGATATCATGTGACACATTGGTAATCAGTTCCGTTTTGAATAAATTACTTTTATTTTTCTCTTCAATGGCTTTGTCGATTCCGCTTTTTAACTGATTAACAGCTTTGCTGATTTCATAAAAATCGGAAGAGATGTTTTCTGCATCGACTGAATCAACCGGCCGACCTTCAGATAAAGCGATCACCGTCTTTTTTATTTTCTGATAATGAATGCAAAAGCGTAATACCAAAAAAATAACGGCCGCGTTGATCAAGACCAATAATACGATCATAAGGATTCGTACGGCAGAGGTTTTAGCACTGATCAGCCGGTAAATTAAAAAAGCGTTCAGCAGGAAGTAGATGATCATAATCAGTAATTCCCGGTAAACAAGCGGCAGTTTTATAAAAAATAATTTTGCTGTATGCAGGAATTTCTTGAGGGCTTTAGTGCAAAAGCGTAAAAATCTGTAAAGCAGACCGGAGGTAAACAGAGTTTTTGATTTTATTTGAGCCACGAACGTTAAGAGCAATCCATAGAAAATAATAAAATCCACAGTCCAAAACAGAGCATAAAATAATTGCAGATTGGGAAACGCCATACTTTGATAGACAGAGAGAACGGATCCCAAGCTGTAGCCGAGAGCGGCTATACTGTAGATCAGAAGACCCGTGATGACGGTCATTAGATCAAGCGGCAGAAGATGGATGATCATAAAGGAAGGCCGGTCTGCATTTTTCTGCCAGCCCAGACTGATCGCCTGATAGATAAATCCGCTGAGAATAATTAAAAATGCCAAAACGATCCAGAGAAAACTGCCGGCGGGGCTTTCAAGAAAATTCAGCTCTGCCGGGGTCGGTTCGCTCACCGACTGCTGATTTTCCGGCAGCGGAGCTTCGGCTCCTTTCTTCTTCAGCTCGCTGCCCGGCAGACGCGGATCCGGATTGTTCTTCCGGTTATTGAATATATCGTAGGAATTGCTGCTTGCCGAGTCTTCGACTTGAAAGCTGCCGCTGCCATATGAATGCTCGGTCAAAGGCCTATAATCCGCCGAGAAATAACTGACGGCAAGAAAAGCGGCATAGAAAAAAGCGATGCATGACAGAATAAAAGTAATAATTTTTAAAGATAGACTACGGCGCATTTTTTCGATTACAAATTTTGAATTGCTGATTTATTAGGGCAAAGCCCGTTGAGCGGAAGCTCTCAACAGGAATATGCGATGCTTAAAGTTTCTCCAAACGGTAACCCTGACCCCAGATCACGGTGATGAGATGCGGGTCGGCGGGATCGGTCTCAATCTTCTCACGCAGATGCCGAATGTGTACGGCGACCGTTCCGTCGGCTCCATAGGCCGGTGAATTCCAGACTCTTTCATAAATCTCGGTTGAGGAAAAAACCTTTCCGGCGTTTTCCAGCAATAATTTCAAGATGAGAAATTCAATCGGCGTCAAAGAGATCATTTTGCCGTCCGCGAAAACTTCCCGGGTTTCTAAATTCATGCTCAAAGGACCTGAACTGATTACGGTTTCACTCTGTTCGAGGCTTCCCAGTTTGGTATAGCGGCGTAATTGAGAGCGAATTCGGGCGACAACTTCTATCGGATTGAAAGGTTTGACAATATAATCATCTGCTCCGATATTCAAACCCAGAATTTTATCATAGTCCTCACTTTTCGCTGTCAGGTGAATGATCGGAATATTCGAAAATTCGCGAATCTTCTTGGTCGCTTCAATCCCGTCCATAACCGGCATCATCAGATCGAGCAGGAGCAAATGCACATCATTGTTTTTTATCATTTCGATCGCCTCGACGCCGTTATAGGCTGCCAGAACCTGATAGCCTTCGGCAGTCAAATAGATTTTCAGGGCGTTGACGATATCTCTTTCATCATCGCAAATTAAAATTGTTTTTGTTTCGGACATAATGTTCTCCATCTGTTTCATTATTACTATGCTAAAACAAATTAACTTTTGTTGCTATAATGTTCATTAAGATTTTTTTAGGAATTTCTGAAAAAACACTCAAGAATGGAATCGAGGATTAATTTTGTATTTTTCAAAAACATATCAAATCGGAAAAATTCCGGTTTTGGAAATATCGTCGAAAGACCTGTCCGATAAACCCGCTCCGCTTTTAATTTTCTATCATGGCTGGACCTCCTGCAAAGAGGAGATGGAGAACTTCGCCCGTATTCTGGTAAAGTCCGGTTTCCGCATTATTTTCCCGGATGTAGCATTTCACGGGGAGCGTTATCCGATCCGACTCAGGATGTGGGATGCTCATTATATTTTTCTCAGCGTGATGAGCGCCACGGATGAATTCGCTGAATTGAGCAGGTATTTTTCAGAGCAAAATCTGATAGCCAAAGACTTTATCGCTGTTGCCGGTGTTTCAATGGGCGGCCTTATTACCAATGCTATATTGCGAAACTATCCGTCCGTCAAAATGGCCGCTTCGATGATGGGAACCGCCATGCTCCAAGACTATGCCGATTGGGTTTCCTTAATCGGTCTGGATAATCTTGTGGAGGCTTCTTCTTTCTTCTATCCTGATCGCGCCTTGCCGGACGAGCGGATGCTTGACGGGATCATTGCCAAAGAGTCCAATCAAATCAGGGAACTGATGCCGCAGCTCAAGTTTTATGATTTGAGCCTTGAGCCGGAGGCCATTGCTTATCGTCCGATTTATTATTGGCAGGCGAAGCCGGATCCGTTGATTCCCTGCCATCTGCTGGAGGAATTTATGAAGCGGATGCGGGATCTTGAAGAAGCTGAAAATATTCGTGCCGTCATCGCGGAAAAGGGAACTCATCTTTTGACTTTGCGGGAATTGAAATTTCTCACTGCTTTTTTCAGTTCAGGCTATCAGGAATTGGCGGATATGACAAAAGAGCAGTTGGAGCAGGGGATCCCTGAGTTTTGGCGGCAAATGATCAGAGAATGAACAATCTTGCTCTCTGATCGGGCGATGATTTATTGATCCGGTACGAATAATCATCGAGAACGAAAGATTTAGCGAAATTTGTTTCGTACTTTTGATGCTGCTTTAATCAAATCTTAATAAAGAATTTATCTTTTCAGGGTTGGGAAAAGCTCTGTTTTTGTTAGACTATGTGCGAAGGAAATTAGAGCAATTTGAGTTTTAGAATGCAAAAAGCGGAAAACAAAGAAAAAAAGAGCAGCGAGTCCGCACAGGATTTGCTGAATACCCCGGCTACAGGTCTGACGGCGACCGAAGTCATGCGGCGCAGAGCGGACGGTCTGGGCAATGAAGCCAGTCAACTCTCAGTCAAACCGATTCGAAAAATTATCGCTGAACACGTTTTGACTCCGTTTAATTTATTGAACTTAATTTTATTTTTAATCATTATTTTTGTTTCTCTGAAAAATCCGAAATATTTATTGAACGGTTTCTTTTTCGGGGTTGCCCTCGTCAACACGGCAGGCGGCATTATTCAGGAACTGAAGGCGAGAAAAGAAGTTTTGCGCCTTTCCATTATCAATCAGCCCTATGTTTATGTGATTCGTGATGCCGAGAAGGAAAAAATTTCCGTTTCTGATCTGGTTGTCGGTGATTTGATCGAGCTCTATCCGCAAAATCAGATTGCTGTTGATGCCATTTATCTTGAAGGCCTGAATTTTCAGGTTGACGAATCTCATTTAAGCGGGGAGTCGGTTCCGGTTTTCAAAGCAAAAGGTGATCCTCTTCTTTCCGGTAGTTTTGTTATTTCCGGCAAAGCTAAAGCGATTGTTGAAAAAACGGGTACGGCGACATACTCCGCTAAACTGACGGCAGAAGCCTCGGTTATCAAAAAACCGGATTCGGAAATCAAGATTGCCCTTGATCAAATCTCAAGATTCCTCGGCATCGCGATTATTCTGATCGGAACAGCGATGCTGATCAGCAAATTTTCCGCACGACCTTTCGCGGATTATCCTAATATTTTAACCACGACCGTGGCGGCGATGGTCGGCATGATTCCGGAAGGGCTTGTGCTGTTGAATACGGTCGCTTTCATTGTCGGGGTGATTAATCTGGCCCGACATCATATTCTGGTGCAACGCATGAATACGATCGAAACTCTGGCCAGAGTCGATACCATGTGCATGGATAAAACCGGCACCATTACCACGGGCGAGATGCAGGTTCTGGGAATTCACAGCGACGCGCCCCTGACCGCTGAGCAGGAGTCCGCGATCGTGACGGCTTTCCGAGCACTCGATGACGATAATGCCACGAGCCGCGCTATTCTCAAGCATTATGCTGATTTGGCGGAGGCGCAGGACTTTGTGGTCAGCGAGCATTATTCTTTCAAATCCGAGAACAAATGGGCGGGAGTTGCCTTTGAAAAGCAGGGTACATGGCTTTTCGGCGCACCGGAAATCCTCCTGTCCGCCCGGCAGTTAGACGCTGAGCAGGCTTATCTTGCCGAAACGACGAGCCGGGGTATTCGTTTATTATGCATCACGTTTACGCCCGAAAAATTGCCGGATAAGGATACTTTACCTCAACAGCTGCAGCCGATCGGTTTTTTTGAGATTGAAGATACGATTCGTGAAAATGCCGGTCAATTGTTTAATTATTTCGCCGCCCAAAATGTGGATGTCAAAATCATCTCCGGTGATAATCCCCTTACCGTGCAGGGCATTGCCCGAAAAGCCAAGATCAGCGGTTTGGAAAAAGCGGTAGATTTAAGCAGCTTAGAAGCGAGCGGAGCAGCGATCGATTATGCCGAATTGGTTGAAAACTATCAGCTTTTCGGCAGAGTGACGCCTTTTCAGAAAAAAGAAATTATTCGCCATTTGCAAATGAATAATCATGTTGTGGCGATGACCGGTGACGGGATCAATGATGTTCCCGCATTCAAGGCGGCGGATTGCAGCGTGGCTATGGTCGAGGGTAGCGACGCTGCCAGGGTTTCCGCAGATCTGGTTTTGATGAAAAATGATTTATCGGCGATGATCCCGGCAGTTTATGAGGGCAGACGGATTATCAATAATATTGAGCGGGTAGCCTGCCTGTTTTTAACAAAGACGGTTTATATGTCCATCTTGGCATTTATTTATATTTTCATGGCGGATAATTTTCCGCTGTTCCCGATTCAGATGAGCTTGATCGGTTCGGGAACTATCGGCATTCCGGGCTTCTTCCTGTCTTTGATTCCCAATAAAAACAGAGTGAGCGGCAGATTTTTGGAAAAAACGCTCGGCATGGCGATTCCTTCCGGCTTGACGGCGGTTGTCGCCGTGATGGTTCATCAGCTGCTGGCCCGGGGTTTCGACATTCGGCAAAGCCAGAATAATACAATCGTTCTGATCCTGCTTTTGACGGTCAGTATGATTGTTCTGTCCAGAGCCTGTATGCCCTTTACCAAGTATCGATTAGCCGTTTGGTTATTTTCCTTCGGCATCATCTTATTCGGTTTTTTGGTTATTCCGGACCTCCTGTTTTTAGAAAGACTTTCTCTCGCTTCCCTGAAATATGTGTTATGTTTTGTAATCGGCATCGTGCTGTTGCATTATATTTTGTATAGATTGAGTCAATACGTCATCGACAAATTTATTGTGAAGAAAAGGATCTGAAATGTTAAAAGTAAATCAAGTGACCAAACGTTATGGCAAATTAGTAGCCAACGATCATATCAGTTTAGAAATTCCGGCAAAGTCCGTGGCATTGCTGGTCGGGCCGAACGGCGCCGGCAAATCTACTCTGCTTAAATGCATAACCGGTCTGGCTCGTTATGAGGGAGAAATTACGATTGCGGATTTTCCGAACAAATCTGTTGAGGCGAAGCGCGTCATCGGCTATGTTCCGGAAATCCCTCATCTGTATCCCTTGCTGACGGTGGCTGAACATCTGGAATTTACGGCGAGGGTCTATAAGCTGGGCAAAGAGTCTAAAGAGCGTTCGGATCAGTTGCTGAAAATGTTTGAGATGGATGATAAGAAGGATAAGCTGGGCGGCGCGCTGTCTAAGGGGATGCAGCAGAAGCTCAGTATCTGCAATGCTCTGCTGCCTGATCCGGAATTTGTTATTTTTGATGAGCCGTTGGTCGGACTCGATCCTTATGCCATCAAACAACTCAAATCAGTCTTTCGGGATCTGGCGGAAAAAGGACATTCCCTGCTCATCAGCACCCATATTTTAGATACGGTGGATGAATTATGGGATCAGGTTTTTATTATGGATAAAGGGCGTATCGTAGCGACCGGCAGAAAAACGGAGCTGGATCAGCTGGGTAAGACCTTAGAGGATTTCTTCTTTGACGTGACGGAATATTCAAAGCAGACTCTGCAGCCGAATCCGTACATTCCTGAGAAAGAGAACTTTTCTCCGGATCAAACTGGGTAGTAGATCAAAATGAAAGCATTGCTTTATCTGAAATATCGGACCTTTATTAATTCTCTCAAACAGCTAAAAGAAAAGCCGAGCAAATTTATCTCCGTATTGTTTTATCTCGGTTTTTTGGGGATAGCATTTTTAAATCTGGGCAATGGCGGGGAAAGTGAATCGCATGTTGCTTCAGAACAAAGTATGCACATTCTCTCTTTGATTTTCTTTGCAATCGTCTTGCTGATTACGACTATTTCCTGGCACAGCGGCACCAAAAACGGCATGCGGATTTTTCAGCTGGCGGATACGCAAATGCTGTTTACCGCTCCTTTTAAGCAAGCGACCATCCTCATGTACGGTATGCTCGGACAATTGCAGGCTTCAATCCTGAGCTCTATTTTTCTGATCTATCAGATTCCGAACTTAAAAAACTGGGGATTCAGCGCAGGAAAAATTGCTATTATATTTGCGATCTGGATTTTACTGACTTTCTTCGGCAGCATTCTTTCCGCCTTTGTCTACGCTATGAGTTTCGGCTCGGAACGCAAAAAGATAATCTCATTAATTATTAATTATGCCATTCTGCTGTCTGTTATCATCATTTTGTTCTTGTTATATCTACGGGAGAAATCTTTCAGCGGCGTTTTGGAAGCCTTATATGCGACAGATATTTTATATTTCATACCGGTTGCCGGCTGGACGAAAGGACTGCTTGATTTATTTTTATTCGGATTTTCCTGGCTGCGCGTACTGGCGGGAGCTTTATTCTTCATTGTACCGACTTTGTTTTTGCTGATTCTCTATCATATTCAGATCGATTTTTATGAGGACGCGTTAAGTATGGTGCAGTCCAACTTGATTAATGAAGATGATAAAAAAGCGATTGCCGATGCCACTAAGAAAAAAGAGCTGTCGCGGGTGAAGGTCAGAAAGACCGGGATTGGCAAAGGTTGCGGCGAATCGACCATTTTTTACAGGCGGTGGCTGGAGTACAGAAGAATGAACCGCTTCTTTGTCACACCGCTGATGTGCTTTATGCTGATTGTCCTGGGGGCTGTCGCTATCGGCACGAAAAAAGCGGGAGAGAACCTTAGTCCGATCGTTTATTGGGGCATCTCGATCGTGTTTGTTTTTATCGGTTCCTTCGAATCTTCCACGATCCGCTCTCTGAATGAATACCAATTCTATCTCTTGCCCGGCAAAGCCTTGTCAAAAGTATTTTACAGCGGAGCTTTCTCCGTTCTTATCATGATTGTCAATGTGATTCCGGCTTATCTTTTTGTTGCTGTTTACGCCCGTTTTAATCCGCTCTTGATTCCGGTCGGAATTTTAATGACACTGAGTATCATCCTGATTATGAATACAGCCCAGATTGTGGTGTTTCAGATCTTTGGCGAGATACGTTCGGCTTTGAGTATGTTCCTGCTCTTTGTGATCACATTTGTTTTCATAGCACCGAGCATGGTTTTATTTATTCTGAGCGGCATCAGCATATCGGCGTTTGACTGGCTGAATTATTTGTTATTGCTGATCGGAATTTTGATCAATGCCGGCATCGGCTATTTGGGCTTATTCATCGGCAAGAAATATTTGCAACGCGGACCGGAGAAATAATTTATCCTGATCAGCTTTTGCCTATCGGTTCGGATGATCCGCGGCTTAAACCGGCTGAACGGACGAATTAGCTGAACACGGTGTGATTCGGTGCCGAACGGCAGGTACAGGGAAAACAGACAAAACTTTCTTTTGTTTCATTGCCTTATTAAAAATTATTATACATAATAGTCACATTATCAAAATTTATGCATTTAGAATGCGGACGTTGAAGAGGGCTTTATGCGAATAGTTGTTGCCGGAGCGGGCAAGATCGGAACGGCGATCTGTCTGGAGTTGGCGAATGAGGGACATGACCTGATCGTCATCGAAAAAGATGAGGATCTGATCGAAAGGTTGATTGAGAGAACCGATGTCACGGGAATTTCCGGGAGTGCGGTTGATTATGACGTACTCCTTGAGGCAGATGTTGAAGATTGCGATCTGTTTATCAGCGTGACCGGCAATGATGAAATCAATCTGATCTCTGCAGTTCTGGCGGCAAGATTAGGCGCCGCCTATACGGTAGCCAGAGTCGGTGATCCGCAATACGGAACACATATGAATATCATGCGCCGTGCGCTCGGCGTATCTTTTCTGATCAATCCGAAATTAGAAGCTGCCAGAGAAATTGCCAGAAATATCAGTGCACCATCCTCCGTGTCGGTTGAAAGTTTTGCCAACAATCGGGTCAATATGCATGAGGTGGTGATCGAGCCCGGCAGCCAGCTGATCAATATGAGATTGACTGAATTCAGAAACCGCTTTACTTCCATCTTGGTTTGCGCTGTTTCCAGAGAGCGGGAGGTTATTATTCCGAGCGGTGACTTTATTCTGCAGGAAGGCGACATTCTGCAAATTACAGGCTTTATCAAAGATTTGGATCAGTTTTATACTTCCATCGGCAAATTCAAGAAAAAAATCAAAAATATTTTAATTATCGGCGGCAGTGAGATCACGAACTATCTCTGCCGTATTTTTAAGTCACAGGTTTTTCAACTTAATTTTACCGTGATCGAGCGGAGTGAGCGAATTGCCCGCGAATTGGCTGCGGCATTCCCGGGGATTACCGTTCTCAAAGGGGATGGCACGGATCATCATGTCTTGGAAGACATTAATTTTGACCTCTATGACGCGGTTATTTCGTTAACCGGCGTCGATGAGGAAAATATCATGGTAGGCCTCCTCGCTGCACAGCATAATATTCCCAAGATTATAACCAAAGTAAATCGAACGGAAATTTTGCCGATCATCAAGAAAAATCGTCTGCAGACGGTCATTACGCCGAAGTCCATCGTTTCCGATCTGTTGATCAGACTTGCCAGATCTCATGAGAACGCGATCGGATCCAAAGTGGAGGCCCTATATCGGATTTTTGACAATGAAGTTGAAATTCTGGAATTTACGGTGAACAAAGACAGTAAAGTCCTGAATACGCCGCTGAAAGATTTGCAGTTAAAGAAAGATACTCTGATTGTTTTTATCCAAAGACAAAATCAGGTTATTTTCCCATCCGGCAGTGATTCTATTCAGGCGGAAGATCATATTGTCATTATTTCAAAACAAAAACAATTTGACGATGTGGATGATATTTTATTAAACAAAAAACAGCCGGAACAGAAATCAGCCAGCATGTGATAATGAGGATCGATCATGAATTTTAATATTGTTCGACGCAAGATCAGCAAATTATTATTGTTGGAGTCAGCGGTGATGCTTGTTCCGCTCATTGTCGGTTTGCTTTATCGAGAGTCTTTCCGCATTCTCGGCAGCTTCCTCATCACGATGGCGATTATTCTTCTATTCAGCTTTTTAATTGGTATGAAGTCCGAAAGAAAAGAAACCCTGCATACCAAGGAAGGCATGGTTATTGTCTCGCTAACCTGGATTTTGTGGTCTGTTTTCGGCGCTTTGCCCTTTGTGTTTGCCGGAGAGATTCCCGGCTTTGTCGATGCTTTTTTTGAAATGTGTAGCGGATTTACGACTACCGGTGCCACCATTTTGAAAGATGTTGAAATAATGAGTCGCGCTCATCTTTTTTGGCGTTCGTTTACCCATCTGATCGGCGGTATGGGTGTATTGGTTTTTGCGCTGGCGGTCTTTCCCAAAGGTTCTTCTGAATCTGTCTATTTGATGCGGGCTGAAGTGCCGGGACCGATTTTTGACAAGTTGGTTTCAAGGATTCGCAATACAGCCATGATCTTATATGAAATTTATCTGGTGATGACAGCGATTACGATCGTATTGCTGCTCTTTGGCGGAATGGATTTATTTGATGCTTCCTGTCATGCTTTCGGCATCGCCGGAACCGGCGGTTTCAGCACCTACAATGCCAGTATGGCTCATTTTCACAGCCCTTATATCGAATGGGTTTCCGCTCTGATGATGATGTTCTTCGGAATGAATTTTAATCTCTTTTATCTGATTGTTGCCGGCCATTTTGTAGAGGCGATTAAAAATGAGGAGTTAAAGATTTACCTGTCTATCATTGGCGTGACAACCGCTTTGGTAATGCTGATCAATGCTTTCAATGAAAATTATACCTTCCTTGAAAATCTCAGACATAGCTATTTCGCAATTGTTTCTCTGATGACAACATCGGGATTTGTTGCGGAAGATTTTTCCAAATGGGGGCTGGGCACAGCGGTCATCTTTATGTTTGTTATGTTTGTCGGCGGTATGGCGGGTTCGACCGGCGGCGGCATTAAAGTTGCCCGGGTCGGGGTTCTTGGTAAAACTGCGAAATCCGAGCTGAAGTCAATAAAAAACCCGCGCCGGATCGGAGTTCTGTCTTTTAACGGCAAACCGATTGATGAGAAACAGGTTACGAAAATCCGTAATTACTTTATTATCTATATGATTTGTGTGATCGTGATTTTCTTTTTGATTTCCTTAGAAGATAATCTCGATTTTCGGACAGCCTTTTCATCAACGATGACGACTTTTAATAATATCGGAGCCGGCTTTGCGACAGGTACACCCGGCGCAAATATGGCGGATTTTTCCGTTTTTTCAAAAATTCTTCTGAGCTTCGCGATGATCGCCGGCAGATTGGAAATTTATCCGCTCTTAATCTTGTTCACACCCAGCACTTATTCACTGCGCAGCTAAGACGGTTTGGACGGTTTTGCCTAAAGCATCTGCCTTGACTGCCTTGAAGCTGAAGCTGAAATAACTATTTGTGATCCTCATTTATGATTGTAATAAATCGCAATTCTGAGAGGAAATGCTATAACTGGCGATCAATTGACCGGTCAGCTGATCGCTGAGCGACTGCAATGCCTGATCCCTCCGCTCAAAACTTTTATAAAAAGCGTATAATGTCGGTCCGCTGCCGGTAAAACCGACAAAACAGGCGCCGGAATGAAATAATTTTTCTCGTGCAGCGATCAGCTGAGGATAGGTATCGAGAATATAATCTGTAAAATCATTATGCCATTTCGCTTTTTCCGGACAATCCGTCATTTTTTGATTATACATTTTGATCTTCGCTTGAACCGAGTTATCAGACCGCTCCGCAGCATTGTGATCTTTGGCATTTAAAGCGGCAAAGGCCTCTCTGGTATAGATCGGCAGTCCGGGATTATAAAGCAATAAAGGTTGATTTTCAAAATCATTTAAAGGGGTAATCAGCTCCCCTTTGCCCTGACAAATTGCCGTTCCGCCATGCAGACAGAAGGGTACGTCGGCGCCGAGTTCCTCCGCTAAAGGCAAGAGATCCGCGAAATCAATCCGGCCTTTTTGTTTCCTTCCGTTTTTGCTTTTGAAAATCCGCCGTGCGAGATGGTTATTATAAAGACGGGCTAAACCGGCCAGAACACCTGCGGCATCTGTGCTGCCGCCTGCCAAACCGGCGGCGAGCGGAATATTTTTTTGCAGCTGTATGATGACTTTAGCTGTCAATTGAAATTTATCTAAAAAGAGCTTAGCTGCCCGATAAGCGATATTATCTTCGATCTGATCCCCGATCAGGATATTTGAGGATAATTTGATTTCTGATTTTTCTGCCGGAGCGATTGAAATTTTTAGAAGATCAGACAGGGCAATACTTTGCATGACCGTTTCCAGTTCGTGAAAACCATCTTTTCTCTTGCCTAAGATTTTCAAATTCAAATTGATTTTAGCTGCGGCTCTGATCTTCAGTTCGGCTCCAATTTTCCCCTTTTCGAGCAATGGATACAAAGACTCATCGACCTGACGGCTGAGCAAAGTGGGGGGAAGTTGATTGGCCTGAGCTGATCCCGGAGTTTCGAGAGCAGAAAATACAATAAATGGCTGTTCCCTGTTAGCTGAAATATTCTGAATCCTTTTCAAAACCTTCTCCTAATACTTCTCTGGCATCGGTCACAATGATAAATGCGGCCGGATCAATCAATTTGACAAATTCCTTGAGCTTGGGAACTTGCCTGGCGGAGAGTACGCAGAACAGCATATCCCGCTCCGTATTGCTGTACATGCCTCTGGCTTTTAAGCCGGTCGCGCCGCGATCCAGCGTTTCAAATATTTGAGCGGAAATCTCATCTTGTTTATCGGAAATAATATAGGCGACCTTGCTGACCTGCAAACCTTCCAGTGCAATATCCGTGAATCTGCCGGTCAAATACATGGCGATAAAGGAATACATGGTAATAACCAATACATTCGGTTGAATTTTGAAGTAAAAAAACAAACTGGAGGAGACAATTCCGACATCGATCATCAAAATGACCCTGCCGATAGACAGGTTCGGAAAACGGCGATGTACGATGACCGCGATAATATCCGTGCCGCCTGTCGTATAGCCGCCGCGCAGGATGAGACCTGTTGAAAGACCGAACAGAATACCGCCGAAAAGACAGAAAATTAACGGATCCGGCGTTTGACCGTGAATCGGGTTGTTAAAGTATTTGTCGAACCATTGCGCCATCGGTTTTTCGGTAATAGCGATGCAGAGAGAATATAGCGTGGAACCGATAATGCTCTTATAAACAAATTTCCAGCCGATGCGAATCCAGGCCCATAGCAGAAGAGGAACGTTCAAAATGGCGATGATCACACCTAAAGGCAGAAAATCACCCTGGCCGGTCAACTGATAAATGATTGAGCCGACACCGGAAAGGCCGCCCATCGTCAGCATTGACGGCGTAAAGAAAACATTGATTGAAAATGCGGCGACAAAAGAGCCGAATACTAAAAAACAGATTGAGCGAATGCTTCTCGCCATTTTAGCTTTTTTGCTCAAATTGGACAAAAAATCGACCATAACCCACTCCATGATTCAAAGAAATTTTATGCATTTTCTGTATAATTGAATTTTATCATATCATAAGTACATCTTGTGAACTATATTTTTTTGTAAAAGAATTTTTAAGCGTGAATGGCAAGCAAAAGTAATAAGGATGACACTTAATTCAAGGCCTGCGGATTTGT
Organism: uncultured Mageeibacillus sp.; assembly: GCA_964346695.1. Classification (GTDB taxonomy): domain Bacteria; phylum Bacillota; class Clostridia; order Saccharofermentanales; family DTU023; genus UBA5436. Next base: position 36,572 of record CAYFVK010000002.1, read on the forward strand.
TTTATATAACAATAAGTTTCCGGACAATATGGAATCGGACAGAATGCGCTTATGCTATGATAAACGTAATAATTTGATCTGGACCGATCGCGAAGCCAAGAAATCCTGAAATCATTTGGGGAAAATGTTTGAAGATTGCAGCTATGGTAAGGCACAAGTCAATTGCGGAGAAAGGGACTAATTAAGAGGGGGCAGTATGAAACTGAATAAAGCAGACAGGATCATTCTAATTCCGGATTCCTTTAAAGGTACGATGTCATCATCTGAAATCTGTGAAATCATGCGCAAATCAATCAAAAAGTTTTTGCCAAATTTAGCGGATGAAAAAATTTCCGCGATCCCTATCGCGGACGGCGGTGAAGGTACGGTAGAGGCTTTGCTGCAGGGTATCGGAGGGGAAAGAATAGAATTGGCGGTGCAAGACCCCCTGGGCCGGCAAATTAAAAGTTATTATGCGATCCTGGATAACGATGTGGTAGCCATTGAGATGTCGGCGGCCGCGGGACTTCCCTTACTTGATCATCTGGCGGTCATGGACGCCTCCACTTATGGTGTGGGCGAGTTGATCAAAGACGCTTTGGACAAAGGTTATCGTAATTTTATTATCGGACTCGGCGGCAGCGCGACAAATGATGGCGGAGCCGGAGCTTGTGCCGCCTTAGGTATCGAATTTATCAATCAAGCCGGAGAGAGCTTTGTCCCGGTCGGAAAAACACTAAAAGATATTGAACAGATTAATTTAGACAATATTCATCCCGCGATCAAAGAAGCGAACATCAGATTGATGTGTGACGTGACCAATCCTTTATGCGGAAACTCCGGAGCGGCGGCCGTTTTCGGTCCGCAAAAGGGAGCCGGCGAGAAGGAGATCGCTTTGCTCGATGCAGGTCTTTATCATTTTGCCGAAGTGATTAAACAAGATCTGGGGATTGAGATTTTAGACATTCCCGGATCCGGCGCGGCAGGCGGAATGGGCGGCGGTCTTTACGCTCTGCTTGGCGGTAAACTTGAAGCAGGCATTGAAATACTGCTCGATACGGTCAGTTTTGATGATTTGCTGCAGGATGCCGGGCTGGTCTTTACCGGCGAAGGCAGGCTTGACGCTCAATCTTTAAGCGGCAAAGTGGTTGTGGGTATTGCCCGCAGAGCCAAAAAACACAATGTTCCGGTCATCGCTGTGGTGGGCGATATCGCTGATCGGATTGAAGATGTTTATGAGGTCGGAGTTTCGGCTGTATATAGCATCAATCGGGTCGCGATCCCTTATCAGGAAGCCAAAAAACGTGCGGCGGCAGATCTTGCCTTAAGCATGGATGATCTCATGCGTATACTTTCTCTTTAAAAATTTATCTCTATCTCAGGAAAAAACGATTTTAGAGCGGAGCGGAACTTCTAAATCGTGAAAATTGTAGTCAGATTAATTGATTTGCAACATTTTCTTGGCGTTTTTGTCAGTTTTAATTATTCATCAAAGTGGTATAATTATAAAAATTCCTTATTTTATATTGGTCAAATATGACATAAGGATATAAAAAATCCGAACTTTGGAGGAGTAACTATGAAAAAGAAAGTATTAAGTATTCTATTAGTCTGTTTCATGCTCTTCTCACTCGTGGCTTGTGGCAATTCAAATAATTCCGAAACAAGTAAAGGTGAGGAAGCGACAAGCGGAGACACCATTAAGATCGGCGAGATCGGGCCGCAAACCGGTGAAGTTGCGGTATATGGTTTAACTACTTTACAGGGAATTGAATTGGCCATTAAAGAGATTAATGCAGCCGGAGGTGTTTTGGATAAAAAACTGGAACTTATTGCGGAAGATGATAAAGCTGATCCGTCAGAAGCTGTGACAGTTTATAATCGCTTAAAAAATGAAAATGTTGCTGCAATTATCGGCTCTATTACCTCGAAGCCGACGGACGCCGTTGCTACCAATTCGACAGAAGACGGCATTCCGATCATTACCCCGACAGGAACGATGGCGGCTATCACGGAAGGTAAAGAGAATGTTTTCCGCACTTGCTATATCGATCCTTATCAGGGCAAGGTTCTGGCAGCTTTTGCGGCTGATAAATTAGGCGTCAAAACCGCGGCGGTCGTAAGAAATACGTCTGACGACTATTCGAACGGCGTTGCTGACGCTTTTATCGCAAAGGCCAAGGAATTAGGCATCGAAATCGTGGCGGATGAAGGTTATGGCGCGAATGACGTTGATTTCTCCGCTCAATTAACCAATATTTCACAAAAAAATCCTGAGCTGCTGTTAGTTCCGGAATATTATGAAAAAGATCTTTTGATCGCCAAACAGGTAAAGGATTTGGGTATGGACGTGCAGATCATCGGTCCTGACGGCTGGGACGGCGTTCTGGATATCGTCAATGAAGATTCGCTGAACTGTCTCGAAGGCGTTTATTTTGCGAATCACTATGCGATCGACGACAAGTCTGAAATCGTACAAAATTTTGTGAAAAACTATCATGATGAATATGATGCGAATCCGTCCGCTTTCGCCGCTTTGGGCTACGATACGGTTTATCTTCTGAAAGCCGCCTGGGAAAAGGCCGGAACGACAGATTATGCTGCGACGATCGCGGCTTTAAAGGATATTGATGTTCAAGGTGTTACCGGTAATCTGACTTTTGGTGAGAATAACAATCCGATTAAGACATCCTCAATCATCGTTATTGAAAATGGCGCTTATAAATTCTATGATAGTATTGCGGTTGAATAATTAATAATTAGATTACAGCCAATAAATTACATAAAATTTACAAGAAATCTTTAATATAATTAATTTAACCTATTATCATTCAATATTAGTAGCAGGTTTATACCTGCTACTAAAACTATTATTAGGGGAGCGTCGATTTGAACTTTATACTTCAATTATTAAACGGACTGCAAATCGGTTCAATTTATGCTCTGGTGGCACTCGGATATACGATGGTATACGGGATCGCCTTGTTGATTAATTTTGCTCACGGTGAGATTATAATGATCGGCGCCTATACCACGGTGTTTACGATTCAACTGCTTTTGGCAAATTCGGATTTGCCCTATATTCTTGCCATTATTCCCACCATTATCATCTGTACGCTGGTCGGCATACTGATTGAGCGTCTGGCTTACAAGCCGCTCCGCAACAGTCCCCGTATTTCCAATTTAATTACAGCAATCGGTGTTTCATTATTATTGCAGAATTTGATGATGAAAATTTTTGGCGCACAGCCAAGATCCGTACCTAAAATTTTTGACGCGAAGCCATTAAACTTTTTTGGTGCCAACATCGCTGTGACAACAGTCGTAACGATTATTGTGACGACTGTTTTGACCATTTCATTACATTTCTTTATTAAAAAGACAAAATATGGCAAAGCGATGGTAGCGACCAGCGAAGATTATGGCGCGGCCGCTTTGGTCGGAATCAATGTCAACAGTACGCTGACTATGACTTTCGCGATCGGATCCGCTTTGGCAGGTGTCGCGTCGATTCTTTATGTTTCTTCCTATCCGCAGGCGCAGCCTCTGATGGGTTCCATGCTCGGCATCAAAGCATTTACGGCGGCTGTTGTGGGAGGTATCGGCTTAATTCCCGGAGCAGTGCTGGGCGGTCTTGTTTTAGGAATTGTCGAAGTTTTGACCAAAGCCTATATTTCAAGTCGTTTGACAGACGCGATCGTCTTCGGCTTACTGATTTTGGTCTTGTTGATTAAACCGGGCGGATTGCTCGGTGAGGATCGCAAAGAGAAAGTGTAGGTTATCTATGCCACGAGAAAAAAGAATTATTTATTTGATTAATCTCGGCTTGCTGATCGTTCTCTTTGCCCTGTTGACCATTCTGGAAGCCGCCGGTGTCTTTACCGGTTATTCTATGTCGGTCTTGCGTCTGGTCTGTATCAATGTGATTCTGGCAACCAGCCTTAATATCACAGTGGGCAACTTAGGCCAGATTACTTTGGGCCATGCCGGTTTTATGTCGATCGGGGCTTATACAGCGGCCTTATTCGCGAAATCTTTTAATCCCGGGGCGACGATCGGCGGTTATTTTATCGGCTTATTGCTGGCCGGCATTTGCGCCGCGATTTTCGGCGTTGCGATCGGTATTCCGGTTCTCCGTCTGAAAGGCGATTATTTGGCCATCGTCACTTTGGCATTCGGCGAAATTATCCGGGTATTGATCGAGTATTTTGATTTTACGGGCGGAGCGCAGGGCTTAAACGGGATTCCCAGAATGCAGAATTTCAGCATTATGTTTCTCATCGCCGTCGTCTGCATTACCTTGATGTATTCAGTGATGACTTCAAGGCACGGCAGGGCGGTTCTTGCGATTCGTGAAGATGAGATCGCGGCTCAGAGTTCCGGTATCAACGTCACCTATTATAAAACTTTCGCTTTTACTTTATCCTCTTTCTTTGCCGGCATAGCCGGCGCTATGCACGCTCATAATATCGGCACGATCGGAGCCGGTGATTTCGGTTACAACCGATCCTTTGACATTCTGGTCATGGTTGTTCTGGGCGGCATGGGTTCCTTTACCGGGGCAATTTTGGCGACGACAGTCCTGACCATCGTGCCGGAATTGTTAAGAGGATTTGCTGATTATCGCATGATCATTTATTCTTTATTATTAATCATCATCATGATTTTCAGACCGGAAGGACTTTTAGGCAGAAAAGAATTTCAGATCAGCAAAGTATTGGACTGGTTTAAAAACAGATCATCCGCGAAATCGAAGAAAAGAGGTGTCTGATGGCAAAACATGTATTATCCTGTGAAAATGTCGGAATCTCTTTTGGCGGATTGAAGGCGGTTCATAATTTCAATTTGACAATTGATGAGGGAGAATTGATCGGTTTGATCGGTCCGAACGGAGCCGGCAAAACAACGGTCTTCAACTTGATCACAGGCGTTTACACGCCGACAGAAGGACAAATTAAGCTCGCCGGCATCCCGATTAACGGGCAAAAGCCGCATCAGATTGTGAAGCAGGGCATTGCCAGAACATTTCAGAATATTCGCCTGTTTGATCATTTAACTGTTCTGGAAAATCTCAAAGTTGCTCAGAATAAGGATATGAACTATTCCATTTTCAGCGGTATGTTCCGTTTGGGCCGCTACTGGAAAGAAGAGGCGGAGGAAACGGATAAGGCCATTGAGATATTGGATATTTTCGATATGGCAAAATTCGCCTATCACAGAGCTGCCTCGCTGCCTTACGGCGCGCAGCGCAAGCTGGAAATCGCCAGAGCGATGGCTACGAAGCCCAAACTGCTGTTACTTGACGAGCCGGCAGCAGGCATGAACCCGACCGAAACAGATGAATTAATGGATACGATTATGAATATCCGCAATGAATTCGGCATCACAACCTTATTAATCGAACATGATATGCGGCTTGTTTTAGGTATCTGCGAACGCTTAACTGTCCTTAATTACGGAGAAATTCTGGCGGAAGGCAATCCTCATACTATCATCAATGACGCCAAAGTTATCGAAGCGTATCTCGGAAAGGGTAAACAGAAATCCTGAAGATCGGATTAAAAAATCACTTTTTTAAGCGCAATCCGCTGCCCACGAATGAGGATTCTGCTCGATTGCAAAAAGGAGAAAAGGATGCTTTTAGAAGTAAAAAATCTAAATGTTTATTATGATAATATTCATGCCATCAAAGATTTGAGCGTTGAAGTAGACGAGGGTGAAACGGTTTGCCTGATCGGAGCGAACGGAGCCGGTAAAACAACCACTTTACAAAGCATTTCCGGTTTAATTCCGATTCGTTCCGGCGAGGTGTTATTTCGTGGTCATAAAATTCAAAAGGGCAAACCTCATCTGATTACCAAGTCCGGCATCGCACAAGTACCGGAAGGCAGACGTGTATTCACCAATCTCAGCGTTCTCGATAATCTGCGTCTCGGTTCCTATGCGGTTAAGGATTCCGTGCAAAATAAACAAAAAGAGATAGAACGCATTTATGAACGTTTCCCGATTCTCAAAGAGCGTTCCGAGCAAAGAGCAGGAACTTTGTCCGGCGGGGAACAGCAGATGCTGGCCATCGGCAGAGCCTTGATGAGCCGGCCTTCCTTGTTGCTGCTGGATGAGCCCTCTATGGGTTTGTCGCCCATTTATGTGGAGAAGATTTTTGATGTTATCAGCAAGCTGCATCAAGACGGCGTGACCATTTTGCTGGTTGAGCAAAACGCCAGTATCGCGCTGGATATAGCAGACAGGGCTTATGTTCTGGAAACCGGTAAAATCGTTAAAGAGGGGTCTGCCAAAGAATTATTAAATGACCCTGATGTTAAAGCGGCGTATCTGGGCGCCTGATATCTCATAAAATTGTTTTATTCCGTATCGGATAGTTTGATTTCAGCGGCGATTTTTTTCAGCTCGGGCAGAAGCATTGACCGCTGATTTTTTATTTTTTCTTCCAGGACGAGGCTGAAAATCCGAGTCAGAGCAAGGCCGATTTGTTCCTTTTTTAGACCTATGGCCATGGCATCATAGCCGTTTATTTCCAAATCACGTACGGTAAAAGCCGGTTTTTCCGCCTCGATTTCGGCAAGCAATGCCCGGATTGTTTGAGTATAGGTTAAGCGCTCTTCAAATAAGTCCGGATTCTGTCCCAGACTGTCGGCAAGCTGTAATTCCACCAGCTCTTTGACTGTACTCAGGCCGATTTTGGAAATGCGCCTGCGCAGAAATTTCTTTTCGGCTTTCAGAGGCTCGATATGATATTTGACTAATTGATACACTCGCTCAATAGTTTTTTTATCAAAACGTAAATTTTCCAAACTTTGTTTGGCGATTTCAGCGGATAGCGGAGCATGTCCGTAAAAATGTCCCTGCTTATTTTCATCTAAATGAAAGGTTAAAGGCTTGGCGATGTCATGATAAAGGGCGGCGAGTCTTAAAGTCAGCTGCCCGGGCGATCGGGCGACGACTTCCGCGGTATGGCGGTAGACGTCATAGATATGAAAGGAACAATGCTGATCAAAATCGAAGGAGGCGGCGATTTCCGGGATAAAAACGGCAAAGATCTCACGATAATCCAACAGAACCGGTTTGACAAAATTACCGGTTATGAGACGGGAAAATTCCTGATTGATCCGTTCCGGAGCAATTTTATTTAAGTTTTCAGCTTTCCTCAGAATAGAGGCTCCGGTTTCCGGTTCGATTGCGAAGCCCAGCACGGCGGCGAAACGTAGAGCGCGCAGGATGCGCAGAGCGTCTTCTGAAAAGCGCTGATCGGGATTGCCGACGCAGCGAATGATCTTGTTACGGATATCGGCTAAGCCGCCGTAAAGATCGATCAGGCCTCTTTGCGGATGCCAGGCCAGTGCATTGATTGTGAAATCGCGGCGCGCCAAATCTTCCTCGATCTCAGACGAGAAGGTGACAGCACTGGGTCTGCGCCCGTCAAGATATTCCTGATCCCTGCGAAAAGTCGTAACTTCGAAAGGTACTCTGTCAAAAAGGACGCTGACCGTACCGTACTTGATTCCGGTCGGAATAACCGTTTGATCCTTGAAAATACGAAGGACTTGTTCCGGTTTCGCGGCTGTCGTGATATCGAAATCATGCGCCGCATTTCCCATCAGCAAATCGCGTACGGAGCCGCCCACCAAATAAGCGGCGAAGCCTGCCTGTTCGAGTCGGCGGAGGATTTCGTAAACGGGTTCAGGAATCAGATCAGGATTGATTAGGGGCGTGACATTGTACATGGGAATCGGCTTCCTCGACTAAACATTTGACTACATGATAAGCGCAAAGCAATCCGCAGACGGACGGCACATAGGACAGGGATGAAATCATGCCCGGACTTTTGAAGGCAGGTTTTTCGGGCGAAAAAACGACTGTATGCTTCTTGATATTTGCCTTTTTTAAGCGGCCGCGCATAACTTTGGCGAGAGGATCATTGCAGGTTTTGAAAATGTCCGTGATCTGAAAAGCGGTCGGATCATATTTATTTCCCGCACCCATCGCCGAGACGATCGGAATGTTTTCTGCCTGCGCGTTGACGATTAAGTCGACTTTGGCGTTGACGTCGTCAATCGCATCGACAATAAAGGTCGGAGTTTCTACCAGAAAAGAAAGTCCTGAATTTGCCTGATAGAGCAAATGGTGACTGATTACGGCGGCTTCCGGATTGATATCTTTCAGGCGAGCGGAGATTACGTCGACTTTCGGTTGCCCGATTGTGGAGTGAAGCGCGCATAGCTGGCGGTTCAAATTGGAGGCTTCCACGATGTCCTTGTCAATTAATTCTAAATGGCCGATGCCCGCGCGGGCTAATGCTTCGGCTGCGTAGGAACCGACTCCGCCGAGTCCGAAAATGGCGACCTTGGCGTTTTTCAGCGCTCTGATTCCGCTCTCTTTGAGTAAAGGCAGAGAGCGTTCGAAAAGTGGATTGTTTAGAGTTTCGGACATTTTTTCAGCTTAATTATCGGTAAAATAATTTTCCAGAGCTTCCAGTGAATCTTCCGGCAGCGGTTTAAATTGTTTGATCGGCAAAGGCGCTAAAAAGCCCCAGTCCTTAAAGCGGATCTGCTCGTCTCTGGTTGTCAGCACGGCTTGAATCAAGCCGGTAGTCTGACTTTCCAACGTATCAATATAATGCACAATCGCCGCGGTGACCGTGGTCGGACGATCGGCGTAGTCGCCGTGATGTCCGGCGATCACGCTTTGCACATGACGATAAAAAGTTTCGCCGTATAAATCGACGATTTCGTCATAATATTTGGCGATCAACTCAATGCCCCTGACCCGATGATTAGCGTACCAGAATTCGGCGGGAGCTAAATTATCATATTCAAAGACTTTGCCGATATCGTGTACAACGATTGAGAAAGCAAGCAGATCAGCGCATTCCGATAGTTCTTTATTGTTTTCCAGCATTGCGGCGAGTATGTTCAGCATTTTGCTGGTGTGATTGACCAGCCCGCCGATTTTATTGTCATGGTAAAAAACAGCGGCTCCCTCAACGCTGAAACGGCCGTTAACCTCTTCGTCAGCGAGAATTTTCTGCACCAATTGCCAGCATTGATCGCTCACGCCTCTTTCTTTCAATTTCAGGGTTACATCCCGCCATTGTTTGTTGATATAATCTCTCGGAATGCGAGGTAAAAAATCAGCTTTTGAGATGGAGGTATCGCGGCTGGGCTCAATATTTTTCACCGTGAAATAGAAGCCGTTAAATTCAGCGCCGATGACTTCGGCATCATATAAGCCGGTGCCGTTCGCCTGTACGATGGAAAAGATTTCTTCTTCCCAAATTTTGAATTCAAATTCCTCATCCAGCTGCAAAAATTTACCGACCATATAATCATTCTTTTTGCCGGAGCGTATATTGGGCGGGGTATTGATCAAAACCGTTCCCTGCGATAATTTTCCGTTTTCGGCGGCAGCCTTTAAATTTAAAATTGCCATTTTATTACCTCGAAAGTCTATGATAAAGCATATTTATTTTCTATTAGTTTACAATGAAAAATATAGCAATACAAACGCGGATAAAAATCGCTATAATAAATATATCGATCAGGAAAGCTGAATGATTCAGATCTTTTTGCGAGTAGGTTAGAGGGAAATATGCGAACATTAAAAATAGCTCTTATCGGCTGCGGTGTGGTTTCGAGAAAGCACCTGAAAGCGATTCGTTATTATAGCCGTAAACGGAAAAATGCGGACTTTAGATTGTCTTTATCCGCCCTGATCGATCCGAATCAGAAGGCGGCAGAAGGCTTGTTGGCGGATTACTCTCTTTCCGATAGCGAAACTCCGGTCCGGATTTTTCCTGCTACGGACATCTTCTACGCCGCTGTGCGTGAGGGAACGATCGAAAAACCGGATATCGTGGCGATTACGACTCCGTCCGGTTTGCATTATGAGCAGGTCCTTGAGGCTCTGCGAAATGATTGTCATGTTTTCGTGGAAAAACCGATCACGCTTTGCCTGAAACAGGCAAAGGAGTTGCTGGAGCTGGCTTCGACCAAGCATCTTAAGATCGCAGTAGGGCATATTTACCGGTATTTTCCGGTCGTTTCATTATTGGAGCGGGAATTGTCAGCCGGACAATTCGGCAAAGCGCTGTATGGCAATGTGGTCATTCGCTGGGGACATGATCAGGCTTATTATGACTCGGCGGCTTGGCGCGGTACCCGGAACATGGATGGCGGCGCGATTATGAATCAGAGCATTCACGGGCTGGATTTGATGCATTGGCTTCTCGGAACACCGGAATTTCGCTCGGCAAAAGGGTCTGTGACAAGACAGCTGCATGAGATGGAAGCCGAGGATTTGGGTTTTGGAATTTTTGAATTTGCGGACAATATCTGGCTGAGCCTTGAGGGTACGACCAATACGAATCCGAAGCGTCAGGAAGCGAGTTTTTTCGTAAAATATGAGAAGGCTGAAATCAGAGCGTCAATTATCAATAAAAAAATCAGTTTCTCAATTCGTGATCAAGCCGGCAATGAGCTTAAAAATAAATACTTTCGCCGCTATTTTACAGCTTTGATCCGGGAATGCGGACTTTCTTATCTCAAGCAAATCGGCAATCCGCACAGTGCAATTTATTTTGACTTAACGCAGGCAATTTTATATGATGAAATTCCGTTGGCGGATGGTCAAAGCGGTTTTCGGGCGTTGCAGCTCGTAACAGCGCTTTATCAGAATGCCGGAGTTTCGACAGAATAAAAGGTACGAACTGCCGACACTGAAAAGAAAAAAAGACGCCTCCTTAGTTAAATGGATATAACAAACCCCTCCTAAGGGTTAGTTGTGAGTTCGATTCTCGCAGGGGGTACCAAGCCGGAAAGCGGTTATTGATACAATTTCGTGTATCGATAACTGCTTTTTTTGTTTTGATTCTATTTTTGTCCGGAATGGAAAATGTGATTTCGTTTGTATGGATGATTTCACGCAGGGATGATAAAACAGCCTCAGTTTTCAAGGACTAAAAGGAATAGCATGGGAGTTTCCTATGATAAACTTTTACATTTATTGATTGAACGACAAGTAAGTAATTCAGAGCTTATTAAAAAACTGGTTTTTCTGAAATGGTGCGTATACTAAAGGTTGTTTTATGGAACAATAAGAGAATAATGAAAAAGACAATAGATTGGGGTGATAAATATACTCTTACCTGAACAGTTAATTGAAAAGCTCAAAAGCAAAGGTGTAAAATTTGAATTGTATTCAGAAGAGGATGCGATTGATTTTATAAATTATCACAACTATTAGGTAAAGTTAACTGCTTATAGATCGAATTTCAGTAAACATAATAATCAATATGTAGGCTTAGACTTTCTATCTTTGAAAGATTTATCTACTATTGATATGCATTTAAAGCATCTAATTTTGAAGGCCACACTAGGCATTGAACATTCTCTCAAAGTGAACGTTCTTAAAGATATTCAAGAAAGAAACATAGATGAGTTTCAGCTGGTTCGTGATTATTTATCTCGGTTTAACAGGGTTCTAGATGTACTAAATGAAAGACGGAATAGTAGCTATGTGAAGAATTTATTATCTAAATATCCACACCCGGATTATCCGATTTGGGTATTTCTTGAAGTAATTTCTTTTGGTGAATTTGTTAACTTTTATAGATTTTATTGTGAAACATATAACTGTGGCTCTTTGGATTATAAAATTCTATATAGTGTTCGTGATATTCGTAATGCTGCTGCTCATAATAACTGTATTATTCACAATTTTCTTGATAAGAGTGGTTATTATAAAAAAGAAGTTGTATCTAAAGTACAAGTTCTTGTACCAGGGCTAAGATTAGGAACAATACGAGATAGATTAAAGAATCAGTCTGTGCAGGATTTTGTTTCAATTTTGATTGCATTGGATACAGTTGTTATGAGCAAGGAATTTAAAAAGCAACTCTTGAGCGAATTTGCTACACTATAACCTACAAAAACGTTACACGATAAGGTATGGCAAGCTTTACAACAGCCTTAGCGGGTGCAGCGTCCGCAAGTACAAATTGCTCTTGATTTTCGCTATTTTTTGCTTTCATACTCATATCCTCCTTGAATGACACCATAGAGTAATATATTTAATGCTTTCAAACTGCTTTCCTCCCTTTCAGCAAAAGCATGACCGTCCGGATCCGTCATGTGCCAACGGGCGTTGATAAAATCCTGAAACTGACGAAAAACTTCAATCACTTCTTCAATTGACATGTCAGGACGCAGCGACGCGGAAGATAGCAGATTGCGCAATATTTGAATGTTCAGTTGATCAAATTTCTGTTTGCTTGTCTGAATTGCGGTGCTCAGATGAGATGGAGGAGAAATGACCGCTTCGCAGAAAATCCTTCTATATACGGGTGATTCCCGGAAAAAAGATGTGCGCAGTCTAAAATAATTTTTCAACTGATTTTCAATGGAAGTATCTGTGTCGGAAATATTATTTTGTATATATTCTGTCAGCCGATGAAAGCATTCGTCCACACAGGCCAGATACAAGGCATCTTTCGTTTCGAAATAGTGATAGACAATGCCCTTGGAAAGATTCTGAGCAGTGCAGATTGTATTGATTGAGCTCGCTCCGTAACCCCGGCTCGAAAACTCAGCCAGAGCACTGTCCATAATTTTTCGTTTCATTTTTTGACTTTTTTCAGAACGTTCCATATTTTTCCCTCCTATAAAATAGACCACTAAGTTAATCCTGAACGAATTTAGGACAAATAGACCAGGTGGTCAATTATCTTTTTGATAAATTTTTTTGTTAATTAAGTCTTGGATAGTGCATTTTATCTACCTTAGTCAGATTGCAAAACTTTATGTAAATCTACTGTTTTTCACTGTGGATTTTTTGATTATGGGATGGTTTTTACAGCAAGAAAAAATTGTTATATAAGTTTGTGATTTTTGGCTTTCTTGATATACTAACTTATGTTTGCTTGTGGTAAAAATGGTATGAATCCATTGATGATTTATCTTAAAATAAACAAGCTGCGCTCAAAAGAGCGTAAATATGTGTAGATCCATTGTATGAGGAGGTTTATAATGGAATTTTATATTGTCTTAGGTGTGGTTGTATTAACTGTCATCTATATTATCTACAATTATTTTCGTACTAAAAAATTAGAAGAAGGTACGGAAGAGATGAAAGAAATGGCACAGATCATTCGTGATGGCGCTATAACTTTCATGAAAACGGAATACAGGGTGATTTTTATTGTCACTCTGGTATTAGCCGTCGTTTTTTCTTTGTTTATTGAAAAAAGCAGCGGCTTAACTTTTTTATTCGGCGCATTAATGAGCAGTGCGGCTTGTATTATAGGCATGAGCAGTGCTACCTATGCCAATGTGCGAACTGCCAATCAAGCCAAAAAGACTTTGTCTGTTGCGGAGACTGTTCGAGTCGCTTTGCGCGGCGGCAGTATTTGTGGCTTGGGTGTGCAGGCGTTCGGTATTTTGGGCGTGGTCATCATCTTATTAGTCACAGGCGTAGACCCTGAAGCAAGAGGCACGGGTTTTATTTCCAATTTAACCTGCAACCCGGATTTGATGCGCATTACAACTTATTCCTTAGGCTGTTCAGTAGTTGCCATGTTCAATCGTGTAGCAGGCGGCAACTATACCAAAGCAGCGGATATTTCGTCTGACATTTTGGCGAAAATCCGACATGACCTGCCGGAAGACGATAGCCGTATTCCGAATGTTGTCGCTGATTTTATCGGTGACAATGTAAATGATGTGGCAGGCAACTGTTCTGATTTGCTGGAAAGCTTTGTGGCCACTATTTCCGCAAGCATGATGATCGCGGTCACGATCTATAGCGGATCAGTCGCCAAGATTACAGAAGCTACTTTTAACGCGACCATCCTATTCCCGGTAGTATTGGCGGGAGCCGGCTTACTCAGCTGCTTGATCGGGCTCTTTATTTCGCTACAAAGAAAAATGAGCAATAATCCTTCCCGAAACCTGGATTTCGCTAATTGGGTTTCGGCGGGCTTAACCATTATTATCGGATGTTTTGTATCATATATTTTCTTCAAAGATGTTCCGCTCTATGATGAGTTTATTCTTGGCTGGATCAGCCCTTGGCTGTCCGCTGTGATGGGTATTATCAGCGGTATCGCGATTGGCGTTATTACGGAATACTACACCAGCAGCGACTATAAACCGACCAGAGAATTGGCGGAAATCGCGCATGAAGGCGAGGCTTTTATTGTTACGAAGGGTGACGCGATCGGTTCAAGATCCGCACTGTTACCGGTTCTTGTGATCGGTGTGGCTCTGTTTATTTCCGGTAAAATTTGCGGTACGTATGGAATCGCTATTTCAGCTTTAGGTATGCTGTCATTTGTCGGCGTAACGGTTACAATCGATGCTTTCGGTCCGATTGCCGATAATGCCGGCGGAATCGCGGAGTCTTGTCATTTATCTGAAGAAGTTCGTGAGATTACTGATAAACTCGACGCGGTAGGCAATACTACTGCCGCGATCGGCAAAGGTTTCGCTATCGGTTCAGCGGCTTTTGCCACGGTTTCATTAATTGTCGCTTATGTCGGAAACTATACGACGATAGGTGAAATGCCGGTTTTGAATATCGCTTCTTTCGTAGTCATCGCAGGTGGTATTATCGGCGGCGCTCTGATTGAATATTTCTCAGCATTGCTGACCGATAATACGATTGAATCGGCACGTCTGATGGCGGATCAGGGAGATGAAATGATGTCCGTGCCTGGTGTTTTGGAAGGAACGGTCAAACCGGATTACAATAAAGCGATTGAAATGGCGGCAAAACAAGCCCTGCGCAAGATGCTGTTACCCTCAGTTTTAGCCATCTTTATCCCGATCGTCGGAGGATTCCTATTCGGCGTCGAATTTGTGGGCGGATTATTAATCGGCGCGACCATTGTCGCTATCCCGAGAGCGATCTTTATGGGCAATTCCGGAGGTGCTTTTGATAACGCCAAGAAATATATAGAAGCTGAGAATATCGAGGGACAAGGCAAAGGCTCACCCGCTCATAAGGCTTCCGTTACGGGAGATACCGTTGGCGATACGAGAAAAGATGTGGTCGGCGTGGCGCTTGATATCTTTATAAAAACGATGTCTACGGTCGCTAATACCTTAGCTCCGATCATCAGTAAGTTTACATTGATTAAATAAGTAAAAAAATCCATAATTGAATAAACAGCAACCCGAACGAAACATTACTTCTCTTAAGGGTGGTAACTGAAGTTCAAAATAAAAAATGCCGTGATGGAGCAGAATTTGCAAGGAAATCAGTCCTGTAAAACTGATCAGAACATGTCAACTCAGACTTTTGATCTTTTCCTTGCGGTTTTGCTCCATTCTTGAAATTAGAAAACGCCGTATTCTGCTTTCCGAAAGGATCCTGTTCCTGATCATGATAATCTGATTGATTACTTAATATAAGAGCGATCCGCTTTCATCAATTTGTATAATGTCGAAACTCCGGGATTTCAAAGACAAAGGGGGACTCGTATGGCAGCCAAAGAGCGTAAAGGTGAGAATCAAAAGCTGAAGATGCTGTATCTGGTCAAGATTTTTCTTGAAGAAACGGATGATCAGCATGCTCTGACAATGAAGGAAATCATCGAAAAGCTGGAAAGCTATGGTGTCAGCGCAGACCGAAAAACCTTATATCTTGATTTTGCGGAACTCAGAAATTTCGGTTTGGATATTGTCGCTGAAAAAGAGGGGAGAAATTGCTACTACTCGCTTGTCGGCCGTCGTTTTGAACTGCCTGAGCTCAAACTCTTAGTCGATTCCGTCCAATCTTCCAAATTTATCACAAATAAAAAATCTAAAGAATTAATTAAAAAGTTGGAGTCTTTGGTAAGCAAGCATGAAGCTAAACAATTACAGCGTCAGGTCGTGATTTCCGGCCGTATCAAATCGATGAATGAGAGCATTTATTATAATGTCGATAGGATTCATGAGGCGATCGGATCCGATGCCAAAATTCGTTTCCGCTATTTTCAGTGGAATCTCAAAAAAGAAATGCAATTGCGCCGCAAAGGCGCATTTTATGAAGTCAGTCCTTGGGCGCTGATGTGGGAAGATGAAAATTATTATCTGATCGCCTATGACAGCAGAGATGATAAAATCAAACATTATCGTGTCGATAAAATGCTGCAAATCTCGGTTCTGAAGCAAAAGAGAGAAGGGCTGGAACAGATCAAGACCTTCGATATGCCCCGCTATACCAATCGCCTTTTCGGCATGTACGGTGGCGAAGAAACGAATGTCACATTGCGGGTCAAAAATGAATTGATCGGGGTCATGATCGACCGCTTCGGCAAAGATATTCTCATCATGCCTGTTGATGAAAATTATTTTCAAACAGTCGTTCATGTTTTTCTGAGCAATCAATTCTTGGGTTGGATTTTAGCTTTAGGCGAGGGCATGAAAATTATCGGTCCGGAAAAAGTTGTTCAAAGTATGCGTTCCGAATTGCAAAAACTTGCGCAGCTTTATCAAATATAATCTCGCAAATACCGGATTTTTCCTATATAAAATGCCATATTCCTATGTATATTTCAGCTTTTGCTGCCCACTCATTAAGTCTGTTTTTTGGGACTAATGCTCCTCTATAATAAAAGTATCAAAGAGTAAAGGAGTGTAAGCCAATGGATATGATTTATTTTACAATCGCGGGTACTTGCCATTATTATGGAGCGGAATTTTTGGAACCGAAGATGCAGGTTTGTCTGGTTAAGGAACCTGACAATGAAGCTGATAAGGAAGCCATAAAAGTAGAATTGCCGGGGCTTGGTCTAATCGGCTATGTCGCGAACAGTCCCTATACCGTTCTCGGTGAAAGTTACAGTGCCGGCAGACTATATGACAAATTCGGCGACAATGCTCAAGGAACAGTTCTCTATGTCACCGATAAAGGTGTGCTTTGTACACTCAATCTCGAAAATTTATCTGAAACAGACGAAACTGAAGCGGTTAATCTCAATGAGTCTGATCAGGAAAATGAGTCTGATCAGGAAAATGAGTCTGATCAGGAGACAGATTAAATTCAGTCAAGACAAATTTTATGCTAAAATTGAATTCAGATTTTGTTGATTGTTCCGCTTATTAAAGAAAGCATTGAACGGTTCTTAGCTGAGGAGTGTGAAATAATGACCTTGTTTGAATTCATAAAAAGCATAGCCCGATTGCCGATCGATAAAGCTTTTGCATCTATTAAAAATCATCAGGATTATTCAGATCACCTGAAAAGCGAAGCTCCGCATTTTCTGCAGCCGGAAGGCAAGACGTTTACCCTCTATTCAGATGATTTCATTTTTAAAAACGGAGATGTTATTTCCTATACGGCACAGGAGGATCCGAAAAATCACCAGCCTTTGCCGAATGGCTTCTGGGATTATTATCTTTCGAGCAAACGTTTATGGTATCGCTATGAAGTGGAGGAAGAAGCATTCGTCTTTCATGACACCAGCAAAGATCATCGTGAAGTTAAACCTAAATTTGCCAAACATGGTTGAAGCGTGATGACGGGGAATCAATTTCAAAACATTATTCTTCCCACTCTCTTCGGGGTCGAATCGGTCACCGCGCAGGAACTGAAGGAGTTGGGATTTGCCAAATCTTCGATCACGGTCAAAGACGCGGAAGTGATTTTACATGTTGCTGATCCGAAAGAAATTCCGACATTTATTGCCAGATTAAACTTCGGGCTGAGAACAGCCGAACGAGTTCTGCTCGAGTTGGCGGAGTTTCAGGTAGCTAGCTTTGACGAACTGTTTGATCAGGTTCAGGCTTTACCGTGGCATCAATGGTTGGATAAGGGTTATTTTATCGAAATTACAGGATACAGCCGCAAGTCGCGGCTGACCAGCATTCCCGCCTGCCAGAGTATCATTAAGAAGGCGATTACGGGGCAGCTCAATTCAATTTATCATTATCAAGATGGTCAAGTCCCGGAACAACGCCGACAAGGCGTCAATACCATTCGTTTTTCGATTGTTGATGATCGGATCCGTTTGATGCTGGATACAACAGGAGATCCGCTGCATAAGCGCGGCTATCGCCCGACTGTTCATGAGGCTCCTTTACGAGAAACCTTAGCGGCGGCGATTTTGATTCTTTCTTTCTATCAGCGGAATATAAAAAACGGGGAGTCGCTCTGGGATCCTTTTTGCGGCAGCGGAACTTTTTTGATCGAGGCTGCGCTCATGGCAACCGGTACGGCGCCGGGGCTTCTGCGCCATTTCCTTGCGGAAAAGTATCAGCTTATCGGAAAAACTTTTTTTGATCGTGAACGCGAATTGGCGAAAAATAAATCTTTACTTTATTTTCCTGAAAGAGCGCGTCAATTCAAGCCGGAACAAAGGGCAAATAATCATTTCATGCTGAAGCCGCCTTATATCTTACCGGATCACTCGCCCCGGATTTTTGGTACGGATATTGACCATGAATCTGTTGAAGCGGCGCAAAAGAACGCGGCGCGGGCAGGGGTTCTGGAAATGATTGACTTTCAGGTACAAGACATTCGAAATTTGAGCCATGCTCAGATGGTCAAAAGAGCCGGTATCGACCGCTTGCTGATCGTGACAAATCCGCCTTATGGCGAAAGACTGGCTGATGCTGAGCAGACAAGAATGTTGGAAAAGGAAATCAAACGCTGTTGCTTTGCAAAGAATAACTTATGCCAAGGAATTCGGCTTTCCGTCCTGACTTCCGATCGGGATTTTGAAAAAAATATTAATCAGCGGGCGGATAAGCACCGTAAATTATATAATGGCGGCTTGCGTTGTACTTTATATCACTTTTTTCGCGATAAGCAGTAAATCTCTGTTCACGGTTTTTTACTTTCAACCTTTCATTTGGAGAATTTGTCAAGGACGATATCACTTTTCGGTTTGTATGTAATTATTTTTAATTCTGTATTGTCCGTGAGCTGTGTACATATAAATTAAATAATAAATGAGAGAATCTGGTAAACGTTGGAAACACGGGTGTTTAGAGTTATTTTGAATATATGTTTGTTTTCAGAAAATCTATATGTATAAAATAATTGACTATCAAACAAGGCTTTAAGCAAGCTCAATTCCTGTAAAGGTTGTCATGATAGTTATACACAAAGTTATTAACATTATTCACATTTCTGTGGATAAGCACTTGAAAGAGCTGAGTACAAGGCTTCTTCGCGAATTATGCATAAAATATTATCAATTTGGAGATAAATTTAATTCAAAATACTTATTGTTTGAATATAGTAAATTCTGTAGAATAAAAAAAGTAAAATTTAGGAGGCGAAAATGGACAACGTTTTTATTTTTGATCACCCGTTAATTCAGCACAAAATTACGTTAATGCGCGATAAGAACGCAACGACAAAGGACTTCAGGGAACTGGTACGAGAAGTATCCCGCCTGATGGCGTATGAAGTTACGCGCGACTTGCCGCTGCAGGACGTTGATGTAGAAACCCCTGTTGCCATGGCTCACGCGAAAGTGATCGCGGGCAGAAGTCTTGCTTTAGTCCCGATCTTAAGAGCAGGTTTGGGAATGGTTGACGGGATGTTGGATTTAATTCCGATGGCAAAGGTAGGACATATCGGTCTATACAGAGATCCTGAAACCTTAGAAGCGGTCGAATATTATTGTAAATTGCCGGCAGATGTTGAAGATCGCGACGTTATTTTACTGGATCCGATGCTGGCGACCGGTGTTTCAGCCATTGACGCGGTCAATCAATTAAAGAAGAGAAAAATCACTTCAATAAAATTTATGTGCATTATCGCTGCGCCGGAAGGTATTGAGAATTTACACAGAGAGCATCCTGACGTTCCGATTTTCTGTGCTGCGAAAGATCAAGGCTTAAATGATCATGCGTACATAGTTCCGGGACTCGGAGACGCGGGGGATCGTTTATTCGGTACCAAATAACAGTTCTGATTAAGCGGATTTTATTTGCTGAAGGATTTCAATCCTTTTCCTGTAATAAGGCTGAATTTTAATCAACTGTAAAGTAAAACGGAAGCTCGGCAAACTTCAAACGGCAAAAATCCTTTAAGGGATAAGTTTGATGCTTGTTGAGCTTTTTTCCATCGACAAAAGTGCCGTTCGCGGATCCTAAATCCTGAATGAAATAATGGCTGCCATGTCTTGAAATCCTGGCATGGACTCTGCCTATGGATTTTTCATTTAAAATTAAATCGCAGATCGCCTTATCGCGACCGATCAAAAATTCATCGATCAGAATAAATACCCGCAGCCCCTCATTTTCTTCCAAGGTGCCGGGTTGTCCTTCTGAAATCATAGCCAGACGATATAATTCATCTTGCGGCGATAAGGGAACGGTAGTCTCATCTTTAGCAGTCTTTTTTCTGTAAAAAAAGGATTTGATTTTATCACTTAAACTTGTTTTATCCCGCTTGTAAACAGCTTGATTTGTTCCGGAAGATGTTGATCGAACGGAGTCTTCTTTTTCCTGCTCTCTCTGTTCTGAATCCTGAGAAGATTTTTGTTCGCTTATTTCCGAAGTATTGAGTAAATCTCTTTGATGTTGCAAGAGTTCCGGAATTTCTGCAAATTTTGCCTGTGTGATCAATGTGCCAAACCTTTCATAGAATGTTTTGTGATCCGGATCAAGCTTTGAAAATTCATGCCAAATCAATGAGTTTTCTTCGTCATCCGATTTTTCTCTCTTTTCTATAAATTGCGGAATCGTAAACCATCTTAGACAAGCAGATATTTCCGATGAATTTTTACCCCTGATGATCTGCTCAAGAGAAAAAGCATTTAACAATTCTTGCAAATCTCGGGAAACTTCAAGGTATTCAGTTGTTAGGAAAGAAAAATTGAGAGAAAAAAGATTCTCTTCTAAATATAATAACTGGCGGTACAGGATCAATAATATTTTGATAAAATCATTGTTTTCACTTCCTGAATTCAAATTTTTCTCAGCCGCGTTTTCCAGCCAGTCACTTAAACTTGTTTGATTTTCTGTTTGAACCAAAAGCAAATAAAACTGATCGCTCGTTTCATCATAAAAAGCGGAATATTTTCTTGAAAAAGGAAATGGATGTTGAATGATATGCAGAAGCTCCAACTTCTGCATATCGCTCAATTTGTTGATTTCTACTCGCCGCAGCTTTCCCATTTTGACTCCTAATATGAAATACCGTCAATAATCGAATGATCAAAGACCTTGTTGATTAAGCTGTTGGCAAAACTTGTCAATTCCGCTCTGAATATCAAAGCTACTGCCACTAATACTGCGATAATCAATACGATCTCCAATGTTCCCAAGCCGCTTTCATCATTGATTTTTCTTTTGAATTTTTCGTTGTTCATCGTAAGCCTCCTTAATTTTTAAATAGTAATATTTCCTAAACTAGCGACGGCAGGTAACATGGCCATGATAATGACTAAAAACAAATCAATCGTCATAGGAAATAGCAGAATCAGATTTTTTGCCTGTAGTCTTTTACGCATGGCGTTTCTGCATAATTGCCAACTAGCATTAGCCTGAATATCTAAAATGTCTAAAATTTCCTGACCGCCGTCGCGATCATATCTTGCCATCAGCTGCAAAATAGAAGCGATCTCTTCCTGAGGTAAATTTTCAGTGATATTGAGTAAAGCAAAAGCCGCGCTTTCGCCGACGCTGAGTGCATGATTTATTTTGGATAAGTCGTTTTTTAACTGAGAATGTAAATTTCCCTGATAGGAGCTGATCATCAAACGCAGACTTTTTTCCAAACTTAAACCGCTTCTTAATAAAATGACCATGGAATTAAGAAAGTTTGGATACTCGATTCGGATTTGCTGTTTTAATTTATTTTCTCTTTGAATAATATCGAAATCCTGAATCAGCCAAATGAAAAGCAGCGGCAGTATAAAGATCTTCCAGCTAATGATTCGCAAAGCGATCAGAATTGCGCAGATTATTGCGCTGAAAAGTGTCAGCAGAAGTTTGCGGCGAATATAAATGAGCCATGCCTGAGGCTGATTTTTGCTTAGAATCCGCACGCTTTCAGAAAGATTATAACCGAATTTTACGGGTAAATGGCTGATCAGAAATTGACTGATAAAAACCAGCAGCTTGCTCTGCGGGATACGCTTCGGCAAGGTAATATAGATATCTCTTTTGTTCAGCTGCAAAGGATTTTTGGACATGATCAGAAGTACTAAGAAAATCGAAAAATGCGACAGTACAAAGATGATTGCCAGGAGGAACAAACTCCATGGTGCGGTGAGCAAAGATTCGGAATATACCGTATCCTGCCTGATCAGGACAAAGGAAAACAGAAACGGTAAAAAGAGCAAGATCAGGGCTTCGCTTTTTTGCGCGTTCTGTTCTGATTCAATATCCTTTTGCATTTGAATTTCTGAATTTAAAGTACGATAAGTCTGTTTGACAAAAATATCCAATCGTCCGCCATAATGATTCAAGTAAGGCAATACGTCAAAGAAGGCATTGCTGGTCTGACAATTAAATTTATCTTTGAGCATTTTTAGAGAGCGATCCAGATCAAGATGTGCCTGCATAGATTGTTCTAACTGTTTTAACGATTTTGCCAAAACGCTTTTGTAACCCAGTTCATTTTTCAATCTTGAAAAGGATTCCAGCAATATGGATTCCAGAGTATGACCGGCAGATAAACGGCTGCTCAAATATTCTAAAAAGATTCGATATTGTTCAATTTTGGCGGAGTTCTGACGACCTGCCATATATTTTGTAAAAGCTAAATTGATCAAGATCGTGCAGAGAATCAGAATCATCAGACTATAATGGTCCAGATCCAGCCATGTTAAATAGGTCAGGTAGATAAAAAGAAATGAGGGGATGATATTTTTACTGAAATTTTTTATAAATGACATCGTAATTCTTCTCCCTCTCTTTTGAATAGTACTTTGGTGATAAATTTTTGCTCTTGATATCCGATGATCCTGACAATTTCATCTACTACTCTTTTGCCGTCGGGCAGACGAATTAAATGAATATTCAAATCAAGAGCGGAGGCGACTAATCTGCGAATAGCCTCCCACGGCAAACTGGAAGCCATCAGAATCATCAGACAAATGCGATCCAGCATTTCTAAACTGTTGTTACCGTGACCGGTCGACATGGAGCCGGGGTGGCCGGTGCTCATCGCCTGAATCATCTCAAAAGCCTCTTCGCCCCGGATTTCTCCCACGATGATGCGATCCGGGCGCAAACGCAGGGAAGAGCGGATTAAGCGTTCCAAAGTGATAGCACCTTGCCCGTCCGGCCCCGCCTCTCTTGATTCAAGACGCACCAGATTATCAATGCCCTGCAGATCCAGTTCCAGAGAATCCTCTATCGTCACAATGCGTTCATCCTTGGCGATAAAGGATGATAATGCGTTGAGAAAAGTGGTCTTGCCTGTACCTGTACCACCTGAAATAAAAATATTCTTCTTTTGTCGCACCATCTCGATCAAAAATTCGGCGGCTTGTTCACTTAAAGTCTGATGTTCAATCAAAGAATCGAGGCGCGGCTTAATCCCGGTAAACCTTCTGATACTCATGATCGGACCTTCCGGCGCAGACGGAGGCAAGATTGCGTGAATCCGCGAGCCGTCCGGCAGACGCATACCGTTAATCGGATTCTGTTCATTGATCAGACGATTCGCTTTGCCGAAAAATCTGGTGATGATATAAGTCAGATGCTCGGCATGATCAAAGACAATCGGCGTTTTATAGATTTTGCCCTCGCGTTCAATAAAGACATGATCAAAGCCGTTGACCATGATTTCTGTGATGGAATCATCGTTTAATAAAGGCTGAAGCAAATCCAAACCGCGCATGGAATTAAACAATTGATTGACCAGATTTCTGCGTTCCGGCAAACTGAGTTCCGCCAAATCATGATATTCCGCTAATAATTTGGTCAACAACTGTTTCAGCTCCTGATCACTCAAAGCGTCAATATTTTCATAGCGGGAAACGAGATGTTCGATAAAATTCTGCCGTTCTCGATGGGAAAGCATTTTTCGTTGATTTGCAGGGTATGAGATATTATTTTGTTTATACATATGATTTTTCTTCATTCCTATCACCTGAATCAAATATTTTATCCGGTTTGTCAATTAACTGTGGAGAGCAATAAAAGCGGTGCTATCCGGTTTTTCCGCCAACCACTCGGCGATCAATTCTTTGATCTTTCGATCGGCAAATGTTTTTTCTTCGGGGATGCGCATATAGCAGCTATCTGTCTGAAAAGAGATATTTTTTATCATTTGAAACGGCAAGGTGGCGGCGTCAATGATACCCTGAGCATCCGAGCCGCTGTATTCGAGGAAGTTTCTAAATGTTGCGACGAGATGATCTATTGTCTCGGCGGAACAATTTGCAATATCGTCACTGTTTTTACCCGGCCGCGGCAAAAAATAGCCGGCTTTTTGCTTTTCAAAGAGATGACCGAATTCTTTCAGCACGGGTTCAATCCCCGCTTCGAGTTCTAATAAACAGTCGGATAAGCTGACTCCTTGATGGAATACGGCTTCATAACGCCACTGATAAAGGGGCTTTAAGGGTAATATAAAAATTCTTTTGCCTGATTTTTTCTGTCGGTTTATGATTTGCCGAAAATCTGTTTCGTTTTGATCTTGAAAGCAATAGTAGAGCAAAAGACGATGCTCCGTTCTATTATTGTCAGAACTGTCGGCATGTAAAGCGACGATTATTTTTTTTCGCCATTCAGCCGGAGAATCCAGACGCGAAAAATCATCCGCAGAACTCAGCGAGCTCTCGGATAACAGACGAACGGCAGAAGAATTTTTCAACTGGGCGATATCTTTCACAAAACTTTCATGAATAATAAATAAATCGAAGCCGGAATGAAGCCGGTCAAAATTCCTTATGCTGCTGATTTGGAATAATGGCTTCGGCAAAGTGTTAAGATAATTTTCAATCCTTTTTGAGTAGTCGGTATTCGGATCGACCAGCAAAACTTGTTTCATGATTTTGGTCCTCGCATTTCTCGTCATCATGATTCTACGGCGCCGGATGAATCTGTACGTCCGGCAAAAAATTCTTGTATTGACAGCTTATTGTTTTTAGCCAATGATTTTTGGACTTTAATTTTGAAAAACAGATAAAAATAAGAAAACAATATTCGGGGAGAACTGAAAGACTGTAAAACCGGCATAGCGGCGATAGAACCGTGATGAATAATTTTTGACTTGAACTTTTGGCTGTGCTAATTTTTATTCAACTCAAATTCACTAATATCATTTCCGGACATTTTCAATAAACATAGCTTAAAGCGAGAGGTGGCTGAGATGATATTTGGCGGGGAGTTTTTACGTAGTAATATTTGTCTGATCTGTCAGAAACCGACTGAGAACAATTTGATGCGGCAGGCTTTTTTGTTAAGGCAGGGTGTGCTTGATCCTACCGCCGGTCCTCTGCGGATCAACCGCTATTTATGCCGTAAATGCCTGATCCGGCTGCCCGTATTATTCAGGGAAGAAGCCCGTCGGGTTGAAAATCCGACGGTAGAAATTAAATCCGCTTTCGCTTTCAGTCATCCGATTGATTTTCTGATCAGAGCTTTGAAATTTCAACAAAAATGCCATTATGCCGAAATTCTTGCTGATTTAATGTATCTTGTTTTAGCGAAGGAATTTTTGCCGGCGGACTCTGTCTGCCGACTGCAGCCGATCCTGATACCCGTACCTCTGGCTGCCGGTAGAAAGAAAGAACGGGGCTATAATCAGGCGGAACTGATCGCGCAGCGCCTCGCGGACAATCTCTCCTTTACCTGCCGCAGTGATCTTTTACAGCGTGGCAGAGACACGAAGCGCCAGACAGAAACCAAAAACCGGGCGGAACGCGTCAGAAATGTGCAAAATGCCTTTTCTCTTGTAAAAAACTCCGATACGGCAAACGAACTGCTTTGCCAAATCAAAGCCGAACATCAGAAAGTTTTCTTGATTGACGATGTGACAACCTCCGGCATGACATTAAAAGAAGCGGCTCTGCCATTATTAAGGCAGGGCATAGAGGTTTCCTGCTTTACGGCGGCAAAAGAAATGATACTTTCTAACAATAAATAAACAAAATAGTTGCTCGTAATTTATATGATAACGGAATATAATGGACAAAAAATAGAGGGGCACATATAAATTAGCATAATAGTGCAGCATAAATCACAAATTTTAACCGGTGTTCAGATTAATCTGATTGCTTATTTTATCAAGTTAAAGTTGAGGAATTCCCGTTCGATCAATCGTGATTTATGATTTTTGAACAGAGAGTTTCGTTATAACAGCTTTTTTGTTTTATGAACTGGAAATTAAGGAGATATGAATTATGAGAAAAACAGGCAAACTCGTTGCCCTCTTTTTGGGACTTTTGCTGATCTTAGGGGCTTTTCCCATGGGAATTGTCTCTGCCTAAGCAGGAGATGTTGCAATCAATGAAACCAATTTCCCGGACGAGATTTTTAGAAACTATGTGCGGGAAAACTTTGATGCCGATGGTAATGGTTTGCTCTCTTTAGCAGAACGGGAGGCTGTAACGGAAATTGATGTTGAGAGGGAACAAATTCATGATGATTCGGATCCGGGTATCTGCAGTCTAAAAGGTGTGGAGTATTTTTCGAAACTCGAGAAGCTTAATTGTCACAATAACTCTCTGACTTCGTTAAATGTGAGGCGGAATACGGAATATCCAATTTTGATTGTTCTGAGAATCTGTTGAGCTCATTAGATTTGAGCCGGAATTCAGATTTATTAGGTCTTGAGTGTTCTAACAACAATCTGACCACATTAGATGTGAGTAATATTTTGTATCTTGTAACCTTGTCGTGCAATGGGAACCGGCTGACCAGTTTGGATTTGAGCAACAATTCCGAATTGTTTAGCTTTGAAGGAGATGACCAAAATTACGATATCAACGTTAATCAAGCCGACTTGACTTTTGATCTCAACAACTTGCCCGGCAGCTTTGATCCTGTTAAGGCAAGTAATTGGGTCGGCGGAACAGTCAACGGCACAACCCTGACCCTTGATTCTACCTTGGTTGGCACAGTGACCTATCATTATCAAGCAAGGCAAGACAGGAACTTTGATGTTACTCTGCATATTGCGAATGCTCAAGCATTGGTGAAGCCGCAGGGAATCTATACCATTGAGCAGGCAAATATCCCGGTGAAAGAATTTACGGTGTCTGGATAGGAAATTATTACCGTTATTATGACAACGGCGTCAAAGTCATCGGGACGAAAGCGAAAGGGGCGAAAATCTACGCGGTCGACTTAGGAGCGAAATCCTCTTATTACCGATTCTATGAGAACGGCAGAGTCAAACTGATTCACGAATCCTGTGTGCAATAAGGGTTGGCGTAGAAGAAGTAAATAAAATAACCCGAGACCGCGGAGTTTCGGCAAGATAAAAAAGACCGCTGAGAGTGATTCCCGGCGGTCTTTGACAATGAACTTACGGAAAAAATCAGAAGCTGCAAATGAAACTATAAGAGTCGGCAACAATTTGTTTTTAACTCTTGAATGTAATGTTTTCTTCGGCAATTAACCCAAAAATAAATGTTCCTGCATTGATAAATGTTATCTTGAGATATTGAAAACTTTTTTGTATAGTATAGATGCCCTTGGATTGTCAGACGCTTCAATTTGAACCTTCATGATATTTAGGGGAGCCCGGAGTCGAAGTGGAATACGATTAGGCCTTAAATGGACAATCAAAGACCGCCGCAGGGCACCCACCTAGTCGACAGTGCTAGGTATCAAACGAAGTGCTTTTTCAGGGGTATTTTTTAATGCCATCACGCCGGCAGGAGGCACTCAATGCGTGTTTATAATGATTTAAGCAGAAAAAAAGAAGAACTGATTCCATTAAAAGACAATCATTTTACCATCTATGTCTGCGGCCCGACCGTCTATGATTTATTTCATTTGGGGAATGCCAGACCTTTCATTATCTATGATACTTTACGCAGATATTTGCTCTATAAAGGCTACAAAGTGACCTATGTGCAGAATTTCACGGATATAGATGACAAAATGATTAATCGTGCTCAATCCAGAAATATTTCGGTGCAGGATCTGGCCGAGGAAATGATCGCGGAATATTATCATGATGCCGATCAGCTGCATATCATGCGGGCGGATAATCATCCCAGAGCAACCGAAACGATAAATGAGATTATCGACATGATCAAGACGTTGGAGGAAAAAGGCTATACCTATACCTTAGAAGACGGTGTCTACTATGATACGTCGAAGTTTAAAGATTATGGGAAATTATCGAAGCGGGATTTGGAAGAGCAGGAAGCCGGAGCTTCTGCCAGAATAGATTTAGATATTGAAAAGCACAATATCAGCGACTTTGTATTATGGAAATTTAAAAAAGAGAATGAGCCGTTTTGGCCGTCCCCATGGGGTGACGGCAGACCCGGATGGCATATCGAATGTTCAGCCATGAGCAAAAAATATCTGGGCAATACAGTCGATATTCATGCCGGCGGTATGGATTTAATTTTCCCCCACCATGAAAATGAAATAGCGCAAAGTGAAGCCGCCAACGGAGAGCAGTTCGTGCGCTACTGGATGCATAACGGATTTGTCAATGTGGATAATGTCAAAATGGCGAAATCCGGCGGGAACTTCTTTCTCGTTCGCGAATTAGCCGCTGACTACAGCTATGATATCTTGCGTTTCTTTATGCTGCAGGCTCATTATCGCATGCCTATAAACTTTGAGGAAGAACCGCTGGAAGCGGCCAGCAACGGCTGGCAGCGGATTAAAAACTGTACGCAGAACTTGGATTTCCTCTTAAGTAAGAAAGAGCAGGATGTGAGCATTGAATCCTCTCAGGAATTAGAAAAATTCTGCGAACAGACCGTAAAAGATTTTGAGCTGGCGATGGATGATGATCTCAATACGCCGGATGCCTTTGCTGCGATTTTTAATCTTGTTCGCTATGTCAATACCTTGACGGCGGAACAGGAGCTGACAAGGCAAAGTCTCAGCAAAACTCTGGATTGCATTGTCCATCTCTGTTCAGTTTTAGGACTGGATCCGGTAGATCAAGAAGAATTGGCAATCCCTGAAGAAATTCTGAAAAAAGTGGAATTGCGCAGCCGGGCGAAAGCCGAGCGGGATTTTGCCAAAGCGGATCAGCTGCGAGAAGAAATTCAGCAAGCGGGCTACCGTATCGAAGACACGGCGCAGGGACCAAAAGTTATCAGAGAAGAGCCGGAAAATTGAAATTTCAAGAATTACCCATTTCCACTTTAGCTTATATCGGTGACGCCGTTTATGAACTGGCGATTCGCAGAGCGGTTCTGAGAACCCTGACAGCAAAATCAGGGTCGATGCACAGTGAAGTTATTCATCTGGTCAACGCTTCCGCTCAAGCACAGGCTTTGAACAGAATCGAGTCCGA
Source organism: uncultured Mageeibacillus sp. (assembly GCA_964346695.1). Taxonomy (GTDB): domain Bacteria; phylum Bacillota; class Clostridia; order Saccharofermentanales; family DTU023; genus UBA5436. The sequence continues at coordinate 65,957 of CAYFVK010000002.1, forward strand.
ATTGAGCGAAACAGAGCGCAATCTGGTCAAGCGGGCCAGCAATCATTCCGTGCCGGCGGCGAGACAGGTCGATCCGGCAGAATACCGCAGGGCGACGGGCTTTGAGGCTTTACTCGGATTCCTTTATCTGAGCGAGGAGCGCACTCGGCTTTATGAATTGTTAATGAAAGCGGAACCGACTTTACAATTTGAGGATCCGTGAGGTGACCATTGAAAAAGAATAATACTTATCTCGACCGTATCGCGGGCAGAAATCCGATTAATGAAGCCCTGCGCGCCGGACGGACAATAAATAAAATCTGGATTGTCAAAAATCAGCAGAATAGAGATCAGCGCCTTGAAAAACTGATCTGCGACTGCAAAGCCGCCGGAGCGGTTGTTATGGAGGTCGAGAAAGACTATCTTGATCAGATGGTAGAAACTCCGACCAATCATCAGGGTATTGTCGCGCAGGTCGCCGCCAAAGATTATATCGATCCTTATCCCTATTTGGAAAATTTGCGGGAGCAGGGCAAGAATCCTTTTATTCTCATACTTGATCATTTGCAGGACGGCTATAATTTCGGCTCGATCATCCGGATCGCAGAAGCTGCGGATCTTGATTTAATTGTCATTCCGGATCGTCGCTCCGTAGCTCTTGACGCTCATGTAGCCAAGGCGTCCGCGGGTGCGGTGGAGTTTGTGCCGATTGCTCGGGTGACCAATTTGGCAACCTTCATCGATCGCATTAAAGAACAAAACTTCTGGGTTTTCGGCACGGAAGTGGCGCAGGCTGAAGCCTATGACAAGGTTAATTATCAAGGCTCAATCGCTCTTGTGATCGGCAATGAAGGACATGGCATGACTGAAAATATTAAAAAGCGATGCGATTTTTTGATTACGATTCCGATGCAGGGTGAAATTAATTCTTTAAATGCCGCGGTGGCTACCGGAATTTTGGTTTTTGAAGCCGTCAAACAAAGAAATAGCCAAAGACAAGATTGAAATTCGTCAGTCGACGGATGAACAAGGTGAATGAAACGCTTTCAGCTCAAGACGTAAGCTCGATCAAGCGAAAACTCCGGAAATGGATATGAAGAATAACACATCATCAGATCAGCAGGACAGAGAACTGCTTGAAAAAGTCAGAAATGGCGATGATCGTGCCATGGAAAAGATTCTCGAGAAATATAAGAATATGGTCGCGGCCAAAGCCAGACGTCTGTATTTGCAGGGCGGCGATCAGGAGGATCTGATTCAGGAAGGGATGATCGGCCTGTATCAGGCAATCTCTCTCTTTGATTTTCAAAAAAGTGACTCTTTTGCCGGTTTCGCGGGTCAAGTAGTCAATTCCAGACTTTATGATGCGATCCGGACAGCTGCACGGAAAAAACACGATCCGCTCAATCAAAGCCTATCTCTTGATTTTCCGATTGATCAGGAAAAAACCTCACTATCCGAATTGATCTCGGACGACGATAATCCCGACCCGGAGGATTCTCTCCTGCACAATGAGCGCATACAAGCTCTGTCCTCGTTTATTGAGAACGAATTGAGTGATTATGAAAAAAAAGTTACGACTTTATATTTGCAGGGAAAAAAGTATAATGAAATAGCAGAGAGTTTGGGCGTTTCCTATAAAAGCGTGGATGGAGCTCTGCAGAGAACAAGACGAAAAATTACTGCCTTTCGCAATCAGCAGCAATGATAATCAGTCTGTCAGCAGGGCGGTTGCCGTCAAGGCGTACTTGATCAGTTAGGGCAAAGGGATCTGAATTGACCGGACAAAGCAAAAAATCCTATTTAGTGATTAGTTTAAGCATACTTCTATGTTTGCTCATGTCATCCTGCTCTAATTTCGGTATATCAATGAATAATCACAAATCAATTTTTCAGCATGAAGAGTCCGAATATGTTTTGAAAAAAGATCAGAATAATAAAATAACGGATATTTCTCTGATCCTTGCTTTCTTAGATGTCGCCAATCAAAATGCCACGATAGAAGAAGTCTGTTCGGCGATCCCGCAGTCGATCAAAGAGGATATTTCTCTGCATGATTTTACTATTTTCGCGAATTCGTTATATGCTCCGCAAAATTATCATCTGACTAAATTCAATAGAGTTTCAGGGAAACTTAAAAGTGCTTTGGTTCTGGAGATTGTCAAAGATCAGCCGAATCTCTTAACCCTGGCGGAAAACAGCGAATATTACGAGCTCTATTATGAGAATAATGAAAATCCGCAAGAATCTTTTTCAAGGACGCTGGCGATTCAGCATGATGCGGAAGGCAATGCTTATTTATCCGGTGAATGGATGCGTCTCTTAAATAAAATCTTGGAATTTTCAAAATTATATTTTGAGGCACTTGATAATCACGATCAGGAAATGCTGTCTTGGCTTCTGGCTCAGGGCGACGGCGAAGAAGCTGACGATAAAATTCGCAGCATTGAAGCTAATAAAGCGACCCTGCTGATCGATTATTATCGTTTGGAGGTAAAAACCGATCCGCTTGCCAGTATTCCTCTGGCTTTATTGCCGAATAAAATTGTCTATTTGCAGGAGCTGGAAAATTCGGAAGATCTCAGCTATTCACAGCGCAACTGTACTTTTCGTCAAAATAATCAAAACATCTCGGTGACTGATCCCTATCCGCAAAAATTGAAAAAGCAGCATCTCAATATCTATTATAAAGATAATTTCCTTTTGTCCTGGTCCAGCAACGGTATTCGCCAGATCTATTACGGCAAGGTTTTGAACAGTATTTTGGGCGAACCCCTGATCATCAAATCTAATTTACAGGATCCGCTCAGCGAAGGTTCGGATTTTTATCGGATTACCTATCCGGAGGTTTCATTTTTGATTAAAGGCGAGGGCAATAATCTGACCAAAAACTGGCAGGGTCGGATCGAACGGATTGAAATTAATGAGAATTCAAAAAATATTTCGCTCGGCAATTCCTTGGCTTCTGAAAATTCAATTTATTATAATATGCCGGTTCTCGATTTTTACAAGCAATATCCTTTTTCTCCCGAAGCGGATTTCATCATTCAAGGGAATGATCAGGACGAGAAAATGGAGATGATTGTACAGGTCGATAGTCAAAATGTCAAAAATATCATTTTGCGAGCGGTATATGACAGCAGAACCCGATAATAGTAAAAAAACGACGAGCCGCAAAAGCCCGCTGCTTTTGATCCGAACAGCCCCTTACGGAGTCTAACTGTTAAGCAGAAAAGCCGTTGAATTGTTGTTGATTGTGCAGGGCGAAAAATGAGAATAAAAAAGCATTGAACGAATTCAATGCTTTATGGCGTACCCTAGAGGACTTGAACCCCCAACCTTCTGATCCGTAGTCAGACGCTCTATCCAGTTGAGCTAAGGGTACAAAATTCAGACAGCGTGGCTGTGATTGCTTAACAATTCTATGAGAATACAGTTATATTGTCAAGGAGCATTTTTATGATTTAACGTTCGCCTGATCATCCGCATTTTATTTTGTTTCGGCGGAGGACAATTTGCGGCAAAACAACGTGAAAGAGAAGAGATTCATATGGAACAGCATTTACCACATCAACATAGCCGGAAAACCGAGAAAATTTTGGAGAAGATGCCTCCGGAAGAGGATTTTATCGACGCGGCAAATTTATTTAAGCAATTAGCTGACGGCAGCAGGCTCAAAATACTCTGGTTTCTCTGTCATACCGAGGAATGCGGTATTAATATCGCCGCGGCGGTCGGCATGAGTCAGGCTGCCGTATCGCATCATTTGAAAAGTCTGAAATTGAACAGTTTGATTGTCAGCCGGCGGAAAGGCAAAGAAGTCTACTATAAATTAGCGGATAGTGAACTGACCGCCCTGATTCATAAAACGATTGAGAGCTATTTCTCGAAGATCTGCCCGAGTGATGAAATAGAAGACGAAGATTAGCATTGACAGCTAAAGATGGGCGTGAACGCAGATCGAATAAGATAAAATGTGCGCGGGGTTTCGACCTGAAAAGAGGGCTCAGGTCATACGAAAAACACGCAGAGCGTTAAAAACGGCCAGTATTGTCACGCCGACGTCTCCGAACACGGCCAGCCATAAATCGGCAAAGCCGAAACTTGCCAAAATCAGAATCGCGATTTTGACAAAGAGTGACAGTACAATATTCTGTTTGGCTATTGCCAGTGTCTTTTTGCTGATTTTGATGGCTTCGATGATGCCGGAAAGCTGATCGTTCAGCAAAACAATATCCGCTGATTCAATAGCGGCGTCGGATCCCAAGCCGCCCATGGCGATTCCCACATCAGCCAGAGCCAAGGCCGGTGCGTCATTCACGCCGTCGCCGACAAAAGCGATCAGCTGATTTTCATTTTCTTTTTCGGACAGCAGTTTTTCCAGCTGTTCAAACTTTTGATCCGGAAGCAAGCCGGATAGATATTGATTGATTCCCAGCTGTTCGGCGGTTCCCGCAGCGATCGCTTCCCTGTCGCCGGTCAGCATGATCTGTTCTGAAATTCCCATTTCGCGCAGAATCTGAAGGCTTTTTACAGCATCGTCTTTGAGCTTGTCGGCGATCAGAAGATAACCTGAATACTGCTCCTCTTCAGCGATGTAAATGATGGTTCCGTTTGCCTTGATCTCCGGACAGGCAATTTGATATTGCGCGAGCAGCTTCCTGTTGCCGGCTAAAATTCGCTTGCCGTCCAGCAGAATTTTCATGCCTTTGCCGGGAATTTCTTCCGCCTGCCCGATCAAATCGGGATTCAACTCCTGATCGTATTCCTTGATCACGCTTTTGGCGATCGGGTGATTCGAATAGAATTCGGCGTACGCGGCTTTCTTGAGCAGATCTTCTTTATTGCCATTCAGGGCGATGATATCCTGAACGCTGAACTTGCCGCGGGTTAAAGTACCGGTTTTGTCAAAAATAATGGTCTTGACGTTGGCAAGATATTCCAAATAATTGCTTCCCTTGACCAGAACCCCTTTTTTGGAAGAAACACCGATTCCGCAAAAATAAACCAGAGGAATCGATACAACCAAAGCGCAGGGGCAGGAGACAACCAAAAAAATCAAGGCTTTATTCAGCCAGAAGGCAAAATCCTGACCTAAAAAGAGAACCGGTATCAGCACCAAGGCCAAAGCTGAAAGCACAACGACAGGTGTATAGTAACGGGCGAATTTGGTTGAAAAGACTTCCAGATCAGCCTTTTTATCAGTTGCGTTTTCAACCAGATCCAGAATACGCGAGACCGTCGAATCCTCAAATTCTTTGCTGACTTCGACGATCAGCCTGCCCGAACCGTTGACCGATCCGCTGATCACGGGATCTCCCTTCTCAACATAAACCGGCATGGATTCACCGGTTAGAGCGGCGGTGTCAAGAGTGGAGCTGCCCTCGATTACCACGCCGTCAAGCGGAATTTTTTCACCGGCTAAAATGATAATCTGATCATGAATCTTGATTTCGTAAGGATCAACCTGTACCAATTTTCCGTTTTCTAAAATATTGGCGTAATCAGGCGCGATTTGCATCAGATCGGCAATAGATTTTCGCGACTGATTGACGGCATAAGACTGAAAAAATTCGCCGACCTGATAGAACAGCATGACCGCCACCGCCTCCGTATATTCCCCGATCAAAAAGGCGCCGATTGTAGCGATACTCATCAGAAAATTCTCATTGAAAATCAATCCGTGAACGAGATCATGCAGCGCGTTTTTCAAAACATCCCGGCCGATATAGAGATATGTCAGAAAAAAGCCGATCAGCAGGAGCAAGTTCTCAGTATAAAGCGGATCACGCAAATTAAAGATTGTCAGATTATGCTCCGGGTCAATCCGCAGCAGGAAACGGAGCACAAGCAAACAGGTCGCGGCAGAAAAAGTGACCGCGATGCGCCGCAATACAGCCTTATCATTTGGGGAAAAGCGTGCGAACATATGCTTATGTCATCTCACTATGATTTTAAGATCCGGCTCATATTTATTCGCGATCTTTTGCGACTGCTCTAAAATTTCATGCCATTGGTCCTCTTCCGCGTCCAGAATCAGTTTCGACATCATGAAATTAATGCTTGCTTTATGCACGCCCGGAAGTTTATTCATTTCTCTTTCGATCTTCGCCGCGCAATTGGCGCAACCCAGATTTTCCAATTTAAATGATTTTTTCATAAAAAGCTCCTTTGCGTCCTTCTTGTTTGTTTCATAACAATCAAACAATCAAACAATCATTTGATTATTATAGTATAATCCTCTTCTAATAAAAAGTAAATCAATATTCCTTTATCCTTTTATCCTGTCGAAACTCCGATCCGGAGCATACATAATCATTTTTTCATCTCCGCCAAACCGGATTTTCTCGGGGGATACGGTCAATCGTGAAGTAATGTGGAAAATATCCGAAGAAAAAGCGAAATAACGCTTTGCGCATTGCAGAAAAAGGTTTGATATGTTAGGATTTTTAATCGGACAATAGCGCCAAGATGCTGTATTACTATGGTTTTAGTAAAAAATAATTTATAAATAGAAAGCAAGTTTAGCTGGCAGGAGGAAATATGGCCGCTCAAATCGAACAATTACAAAACAATATGGTAAAAATAACCGTTGAGGTTCCGCAAGAAGATTTCAAAAATGCTTTAAATCAGTCTTTTCGGAAGAACGCAAAACGTTTTTCTATTCCGGGTTTCCGCAAAGGACATGCGCCGATGAGAATGGTGACGAATTATTACGGTGAATCTATCTTATATGATGATGCGATAGATATCTCCGTTCAACCGGCTTATGAGAAAGCCCTGGAAGAATTGAAAATTGATCCTTTTTCCAGACCGCAAATGGAAATTTCTGAAATCGGTTCGGATAAGGGTTTGACCTTTACTTGCACGTTTGCCGTTAAACCGGAAGTTACCTTGGGCGAATATAAAGGAGTTACCGCTTATAAGCCGCAGACTACGGTCGAGGAAGATGAAATCGAGCGGGAAATTAAACGCGCCAGAGAACAATTATCGCGTTTGGTTCCGGTAGAAGATCGACCGGTTGAAGACGGAGATACGGTTACCATCGATTATGAAGGAACTCGTGACGGTGTTCCGTTTGAAGGCGGAAAAGCCGAAAATTATGACCTCGTGATCGGAAGTCATAGTTTTATTCCCGGTTTTGAAGAAAAATTAATCGGCCATGAAGTCGGTGAGGAATTCTCGATTGATCTTACCTTCCCGGAAGAATATCATGCCGAAGAACTTGCCGGTGCCGACGTTGTCTTCGCTATCAAGCTGAAAGATATTAAGGTTCGTGAAGTTCCTGAACTGGACGAAGACTTTGTTAAAGATGTGACAGAAGACTGCGATACCGTTGAAGAATATAAAGAAAGCATCAAAAAGCGTTTATCTGAGAACAAAGAGAAGATGGCTGATGAAACGTTCATGAACAATGCGATTAAAGAAGTTGTCAAAAATGCCGAGATGGATTTACCGCATGTTGTGATCCATGAAGAGATGGAAAATATGTATCAGGATCAGGCGAGACAGATGCAGAGTCAAGGCTTCAGCATGGAGCAATATATGCAAATGTTAGGTCTTGATCAACAAACGATCATGATGCAGCTGCATGGGCCGGCGGAAGAGAAAATTAAAACCGAATTGGTGCTTGATACGATAATTGAGCAAGAAAATATTGAAGCTACTGATGAGGACAGAGATGAGCAAATCAAACAGTTCGCCGAATCCTATCAGATGGAATTTGAAGACTTGAAGAAGACATTCGAAGGCGAACATTCACGTGCCATGCTGGATTCCGATATTAAACGGAAAAAAGCGATGGAGCTGATCAAAGAAAATGCGGTGGCAACCGATGTAAAACCTGAGCCTGAACATGAACATGATCACGATCATGAGCATGATCACGACCATGAGGCTGATCACGATCAGGAACATGAGGAAACCGTTGCGGAAGAAAATTCAAAAGAAGAAACAACAGAAATAGAAAATAAGGAAGATTCAGCAGATTCTGCTGAATAGTCAATAATAGCTGATAGGAGGGATTTAGTTAGAATGAGAAGAAGATCAGTTAGTAGATTTAGAAATAATTTAGTCCCGATGGTTATTGAGCAAACCAATCGCGGTGAACGTTCATATGATATTTTTTCCAGATTATTAAAAGAAAGAATTATCATTCTTTCTAATCAGGTGGATTCCGCTTCCGCCAGTTTAATCATGGCACAATTGTTATTTTTGGAAGCGGAAGATCCGTCTAAAGATATTCAGTTTTATATCAACAGCCCGGGCGGCGATGTGTCTTCCGGTTTGATGATCTATGATACGATCCAGTATATTAAACCGGACGTGCAGACAATCTGCATGGGTATGGCGGCAAGTATGGGCGCCGTATTATTGGCGGCCGGCACAAAAGGCAAGCGCTTTATTTTGCCGAATGCCGAAGTGATGATCCATCAGCCGTTGGGCGGCGTGCAGGGTCAGGCTGCCGATATTGAAATCACAGCCAATCATATCATTAAAATGCGCAAAAGATTGAATGAAATTCTTGCGGAAAGAACCGGTCAGCCGTTTGAAGTGATTGAGAAAGATACGGATCGCGATCGCTGGCTGGACGCCAAAGAAGCCGTTGAATACGGCATTGTCGATAAAATTATGGAAAAGAGAGGATAAGCCATGGCAAAGCAGGGGGGGAACAAATCAGACTCAAAGGGTGATAATTTCTCCGGCTTGAGATGTTCTTTTTGCGGAAAAAGCGAGCATGAAGTCAATCGCTTGATAGCAGGCCCCGGAGTTTTTATCTGTAATGAATGCGTCAGCTTATGCGATGAAATTCTGAGCGAAGAAGTTTTCAGCTATGATGAGGAACAGCATTCAGATCAGGAAGAATATAATTTGCTCAGCCCTGATGAAATCAAAAAAGAGCTCGATAAATATGTGATCGGTCAGGAGGCCGCTAAAAAAACGCTGGCTGTATCCGTATATAATCATTATAAAAGAGTGTTCAATCCAATGGATATCGATGATGATGTCGAGCTTTCCAAGAGTAATATTTTGCTTTTGGGACCGACCGGCTGCGGCAAAACTCTTTTGGCACAGACATTGGCTAAAATTCTGGATGTACCGTTTGCGATAACTGACGCGACGGCTCTGACAGAGGCCGGCTATGTCGGCGAAGATGTGGAGAATATTCTTCTGCGCTTAATACAAAATGCTGATTTTGATATTGAAAGAGCGGAAAAAGGCATTGTTTATATTGATGAAATCGATAAAATTACCAGACGCGCCGATAATCCTTCCATTACCAGAGATGTCAGCGGCGAGGGGGTTCAGCAGTCCTTGCTGAAAATCCTGGAAAGTACGATTGCCAATGTTCCTCCGCAAGGCGGCAGAAAGCATCCGCATCAGGAATTTATCCAGATCGACACAACGCATATTCTGTTTATTTTGGGCGGCGCTTTTGAAGGACTGGACAAGACGATCCTGCATCGTATCGATCAAAAATCGATCGGGTTCGGCGCCAATATTGAAGACGTTGAAGCCAAAGGCAGAGATAAAATATTAAAGCAGGTGCTGCCGGAAGATTTGTTAAAATTCGGTTTGATTCCGGAATTTGTCGGACGAGTTCCTGTCATTGTTACACTGGACGCGCTTGATGAGGAAGCTCTGATTCGCATTCTCAAGGAACCGAAAAACGCGCTGATCAAGCAATACCAAAAATTATTAAAATATGACGGAGCGAGTCTTGAGTTTACCGATGAAGCGATTAAAGCGATTGCCAAAAAGGCAATTGAATTAAAAACCGGCGCCAGAGGTTTGCGTTCTGTCATGGAATCCATGATGCTTGACATTATGTACGAAGTGCCCTCTGAAGGGAATATTGAAAAAGTGATTATCGATCGGGATACAGTCCTGAAAGGACATAAGCCGCGTTATGAGAAGCAGCAGGAGGAGCCGATCGCATAGTGATTACCGAACAATAGCAAATAAAATTTGAAAAAGGGAGAAGCGTTTCTCCCTTTTTCTCTGTTTTTCCCAAAAATTGATTCGATAAGCATTTACCTGTTTTTCTATAATGTAAAGAAAAACGGAGCGGATGATGGAATTAAAAAATTATCAGGTATACGCCTTAAAATCTTTGGGCAGGAATTCATTTCAAGGTTATTTGCAGGAAAACGGGCAAAAAATAGTCTTGAAGCCGGCGGAGCATTATGTCGATCAAAAGGTTGTCTGCCTGCTTCATGCTCTGATCATGCCGGGGCTGCCGCATATTATCGGAACGGCTCAATATCAGGATAAACGTTGGATAATACAAAACTGGCTGGAGGGAGAATCTCTGTTCGCGAAAGTTCATAGCGGTCCGGAAGTAGAATCCTTTTTAGACCAATTGCTTAGCCTGATCGACCATTTGGAGAGTATTAGCGGTCTGAACTGGTTTTTTATGGACTTGAAAACGGAGCATTTGCTGCTCAATCCGTATCATCAAATCTGCCTCATCGATTTTGAGCATGTTGTCTTATCGACAAAAACATCTGTTCCCTGGCAGGAGCTGGCGCAGATCGGCGTTACCCCGGGATACTGTTCGCCCGCGATCAGATCGGATTTTCTCACGAAAAAACATCAGAATTATGCGCTGGCAATGATTGGTCTGAGTTTGCTGTCCGGCAAGCAGGTCAGCGAGCTGGATCAGTCGACCAAAGAAGCTGCGCTGGCAGAACTTTCTTCCGGCTGGCAGGAAAGGTTTAGAAATGCCATGTTGACGTGCGGTTTTCAAAATGAACCGGATCAAAATCAGCCTGCCCTGGGAGATGATTTATCCTTGGAGGCGGAGATTCCCCGGCTCAAAGTGAAGGCCGAACAAATGCGAAAGGGGAAACCGGATTTAATTATTGAAAAAGCCGGAGAGAAGATTGAAAATCCTTATACAATCAATATCTATTTGCCTTAATTAAACGAGTTTGCTGTAATCATTGACTATCGGAATAAGTCCTTTTATAGTGAAAAGCGATTATTAATTATTCCGGCTTTGCCGCACGGCGAAAGACCGGAAAAGAGGTCATTATGCATCAAATCATTTTAAAAGATTTAGTTTTTTATTCTCATATCGGAGTTTTTGATTTTGAAAAAACAGAGGGACAGGAATTCAGATTGGATTTGGTTCTGGAATTCGGATATATCGAAGCGGCGGATCAGGATGATTTGCAAAAAACCTGCAATTATGCGGAGATTTATCAATTACTAACAGAATATTTTGCCAAGTCCAGAGTTAATTTGCTGGAGTATGCCTGTTCGGAAATAATCGATCTGCTCCTTGATTATGATGCTTCCATCGTTTCCGCAGATCTTACCTTGAAGAAGCCCGAAGCACCGATTGAAGGACAGTTCGCCTATATGGCGGTGCGCGAAAAACGCAAACGCAATAATCTGGTTTATCTGAGTCTGGGAAGCAATCTGGGCGATTCGGCAGCGATTCTGAAACAGGCGATTGAGCGGATAGAAGTTCTGCCGGAAGTCAGCCATTTGCGTGCGTCCGAATTTATTCAAACGATGCCGTGGGGGAAAACAGATCAGCCGAATTTCGTCAACGCGGCAGTAGAACTTATTTATCGGGGCTCGCCGTTCAAGCTGCTCAGACAATGTCAGAAAATCGAATCGGATTTGGGCAGAAAGCGCTTAGTCAAATGGGGACCGCGTTTAATTGATATCGATATTATTTTCTTTGATGATTTGGAAATTAACAGTCCGGAGCTGATCATACCTCATCCTTATTTCAGGGAGAGGGATTTTGTGATGGAACCGATCATGGAATTAAAACGCCAATTCCCTTTAAGTAAATAGGATAATTCAGAAAAATATTCTATAATAATTATTTGCGAGAAGATTTGAAAGCGGAGGTTTTTGTGAAACAGGAAACATATTATATTACGACACCGATCTATTATCCGAGCGGTCGTTTGACCATCGGAAATTCCTATACAACGGTAGCGGCGGATGCTTTAGCGAGATATCATCGACTGCAGGGTAAAAAAGTCAAGTTTCTTACAGGTACTGATGAGCATGGACAAAAGCTGCAATTAGCGGCGCAGGAAGCCGGACTGAAACCGCAGCAATACGTTGATCATATGGCCGGGGAAATTAAAGATTTATGGCGGCTTTTAAATATCTCCTATGATCAGTTTATCAGGACAACGGATCCGAATCATATGGCAGCGGTACAAAAGATTTTTCAAAAGCTCTATGATCAAGGCGATATCTATCTTGGCGAATATGAAGGAAACTACTGTACGCCCTGTGAAGCGTTCTGGACGGACTCGCAATTGGTAGACGGCAAATGCCCCGATTGTAACCGTGAAGTCCATAAAATGAAAGAGGAATCCTATTTCTTCCGGATGTCCAAATATCAGGATATATTGCTCGATTATATTGAAACTCATCCTGATTTCATACAGCCTGCCAGCCGAACCAAAGAAATGATCAATAATTTTTTGAAGCCGGGTCTTGATGATTTAGCGGTTTCCCGTACGTCCTTCGATTGGGGCATTCCGGTTCCTTTCGATCAAAAGCATGTCATCTATGTTTGGTTTGACGCGGTCTGCAACTACCTGACCGCCTTGGGTTATCCGGAGAACACGGAAGAAGTTCAGCAATTCTGGCCGGCAGATGTGCACTTGGTCGGAAAAGATATTGTCCGTTTTCACACCATTATCTGGCCGATTATTCTTTTAGCCCTGGATCTTCCTTTGCCGAAGCAGGTATTCGGGCATGGCTGGCTCTTGATGAAGGGCGGCAAATTATCAAAATCGAAACTCAGCAACAGCGAAGAGAAATATATTGTTGATCCTGTGGTATTAAGTGAACTGTACGGCGTAGACGCGATCCGTTATTTCCTGCTGCGCGAAATTACTTTCGGTCAGGACGGCGTTTTCTCCAATGAAGCGATGCAAAGCAGGATTAATTCCGATTTAGCCAATGATCTGGGCAATTTGCTGTCCAGAACCGTCAGCATGATCGCCAAGTATTTCCCGGAAGGATTACCGGAGTCAAGAGTACGCGAGCCGCTCGACACGGAAATTAATGATTTCACTCTTCAAGTTGTGACAACGGTGGAAGAAAAGTTCAGCAAGCTCTATCTTTCAGATGCCCTGACTGCGATTTGGGAGCTTGTCGGCAGATTAAATAAATATATTGATCAGACAATGCCGTGGGCTTTGGCGAAAGATCCGGAAAAACAGGTCCGCTTGGCTGAGGTGCTCTATGTTCTGGCTGATACGTTAGAGAGAATCGCGGTCATGATTGCCCCGTTTATGCCCTCGACAGCGGACAGAATGTTAGAGAGTTTAGGGCTTGATTTTATTTATCAGAATAATAACTCTCTACACTGGGATATGACGAAAAATTCAAACCGTTATCCGGTTCGGACAAAAGTCAAAAAGATTCCGGCACTTTTCCCCCGTATCGATGAAAAGGAAAGCCTGGAAAAATTCAGAAAATTAAGCGAAGAGATGGATCGAAAATTGTATGGCGTTGACGCGGGCAAGAATCGGGATACCGATGCCGGAGTTTCGCTAAAAAAAGATATTGAATTCGCCGGTTTTGAAGCGATAGACTTACGCGTCGGACGAATTTCGGATTGCCGAAAAGTCGAGAAGGCAGATAAATTATTGCAATTCAGAATTGATCTTGGGAAAGAGCAAAGAACCATTATTTCAGGGGTGGCAAAATATTATGAGCCTTCTGAATTGATCGGCAAAAATGTCGCTCTGATAGCTAATTTGGCGCCTCGCAAAATTTTCGGGATTGAGTCACATGGCATGTTGCTGTCAGCTTTGAATTCAGATCAGTCCTTAAAATTGCTGCTTTTGGATGACGCAATAGAAGCAGGTGCGGAAATTGGCTGATTTGATTTGGTTTGACACGCATTGTCATCTGCAGGACGAAGCCTTTCAGGATGATCGATCCGAGGTCTTTAACAGGGCACGGGCGAATGGTGTTAGCTATATCCTCTTAGCCGCCTCCAATCTGGAGGATTCGAAAGAGGCTTTAGAGCTGGCTTTGGCGCATGAGAATGTTTATTGCGCCATGGGTTATCATCCTCAGGACGCTTTGGCGTGGGATGAAAATTCCAAAGAAAATTTGCTGAAACTCTATCGGCAGGCGGAAAAAAGAGCCAAAGAACTTAAGCGGGATAATCCGATCCGGGCAATCGGTGAAATCGGGCTTGATTATCACTGGGACACCACGCCGCGGGATTTGCAAAAATATATTTATGAGGAGCAGATCCGTTTGGCGGCAGAACTGCATTTGCCGTTGATTATCCATGAGAGAGATGCCTTTGCCGATAGTTTCGCCATCTTAAAAAACGCTTCCGAGAATCAATTGCTCTTAGAAGAATCCGGTGTTTGCCACTGCTTTTCCGGAAGTTCGGAAAGTGCCGCGGAAGTTATTAAATTAGGATTTCTGATCGGACTGGACGGCCCGGTAACTTTTAAAAATGCTAAAAAATCAAAACAAATTGCGAAAGAAATCGATCTGAGCAAACTTTTACTGGAAACGGATTCGCCATACTTAACTCCGGAACCGCATCGCGGGAAAAGGAATGAAAGTTCTTATCTTCCCTATATCGGCAAAGTAATCGCCGAACTGCGCGGGCAGGATCCGGCGGAAATTGCGAAACAAACAACGGAAAACGCAAAGCGTTTGTTTTCTATCAGGTAGAAAAAACGATCGCCTGATGAATAAAGGAGAAATGCGATGAGTGCAGCGGAACGGCAAACGAAAAACAAATCCAATAATAACCGGAAAAGAACCAAACAATATACAATCGGTAATCAATCGAAAAATAACAGTGCGGATCGGGGACAGAATCAACCGATGCAAAAGGAACTGAATGGCGAGCCGAATAGAAAACAGCGCAATCGATCCAATCGAAATCGCAAGAAAAAATATAATAAAGTTGAAACGGTTATCAGTTCTCCGAAAACGGCGGCCGAGTTAAAGAAATATAATGAGCGGCTGGAGAAGGAGATTTTACTGGATATCAATTCCATCTCGCAAATAGAAATAGATTGAAACGATATGATTTTTCGAGATAGCGGTATCGCTTCTCGAAAACACTGATAATAAAGGGTATTTGACTTGCCCTGTTTCAGCTTGTATAATCGA
The DNA here is from genome assembly GCA_964346695.1 of uncultured Mageeibacillus sp. Lineage (GTDB taxonomy): Bacteria > Bacillota > Clostridia > Saccharofermentanales > DTU023 > UBA5436. The sequence continues at coordinate 81,074 of CAYFVK010000002.1, forward strand.
AAAGCTGAAAGAATAAGACTTTGGGAGGTGATGAAGATGCCGAAAAGAACTTATCAGCCCAAAAAGAGACAACGTCAAAAAGTACATGGTTTTCGTAAACGCATGTTAACCGCAGGTGGCCGTCAAGTATTAAAACGCAGACGGGCAAAAGGCAGAAAAAGACTCTCAGCATAGGACCTGTCAAATTGGTCTTTCTTCTTTCTCTTATGGATGAAGACAGTCCAATTTTATTTTAACAAGGGAGCAGCATGGAACGAACAGAAATGTTGTGCAAGAACTATGAGTTCGAAAGGGTCTTTCGCAAAGGTCGGTATTATAATTCGAAACACTTGACACTATATGTACGTTCGAGACAAGATCATCGTTTAATGCTGGGGATTACCGTTTCAAAGCAAGTAAAAGGCAGTGTCAGACGCAATCAGGTGAAAAGATGGTTGAGGGAAGTTTATCGAAGTACGGAACAAGATATATCTTCCGGTTATGATTTAATTCTATTCGGACGTAAAGGTCCCGAGGAAACGAATTATCATGAACTTTTGGCAGCATGGCAAAAATTGAGCAAAGATGCGCGTATTATTGCGGATAAAGCGGATACTCCTGATGAATAAAGATGTTAAGTAAATTAGCGATAAAGCTGATCCGATACTATCAGAAGAATATTTCAACGCTATCAGGCCCCAGATGTAAGTATTATCCTACCTGTTCGCAGTATGCGATTGAAGCTATCGAAACATGGGGACTAATCAGAGGAATATTCTTAGCTGCATGGCGAATCTTAAGATGCAATCCCTTTAGTAAAGGCGGATACGATCCTGTGCCGGAAAGAAAAAGAAAAGAAAAAAGGAGCATGTAAATGCCTACATTACCAGTAATCATGGGGTTGATGGATCCATTGTATAACCTCTTTGGCTGGATTTTACGCAATATGTATATCTGGCTCGAAAACTATGGTCTGGTTATTATCGTTTTTACGGTTTTACTGAATGTTCTGTTATTACCTTTTGGCATTAAATCGCAAAAGGGTATGTTAAAGCAGCAGGGCCTGCAGGATGAAATCAATGAGATCAAAAGATTATACCCTGATGATCCGCAGCAACAGCAGCAATTACAACAGGAATTATTTAAAAAGAACGGGATTTCTCTGACTTCAGGTTGTTTGCCTTCGCTATTAAGATTGATTTTGATTATTCCGGTATTCCGAATTTTCCAACAGCCGCTGCAATATATCGGCGGTGTTTCCGCGGAAAATATCGCCAATATCAAAACTTATTTGGTGGATAACGGTTTAATAGCCGAAGCGGCGCAAAAACAACTGCTCAGGATGGATATTCCTGTGATTTCTGCATTGCGGGAGAATGCCAGTGCACTCGGCTCAGTCGTTGAAAAAGGCTGGTTGAAATTAAATCAGTTAATCGATTTGGACTTTCTGGGAATTAATCTGGGCAGAATACCATCCTGGAAACCGGCGGACATTTTCGGAGAACAATCGAACATCTATTTGCCGCTTCTGATTTTACCGATATTAACGCTCATTTCGATGATTATTCAAATGCGTTTAATGAACAAAATTTCGCAAACGAAAAAATTCGATAAAGAAGAAGATGACAGAGCAAAAAGAAATCCTGCGAAAAAAGATCAGACAGTGAAAAATCAGGCTGCCGGAACCATGAGAACGATGAACATTTTTATGATCGTTTTGATGGTTTGGACCGTTTTCGCTTTACCGTCCGCAATGGGTATTTACTGGGTGGTCAACACGGTAATGGGTATACTTCAGTCCTTGTTTATATACAAATTCTACACCAAACCATTCCGTGAAGCTTTGGAAGCAAAATAGGCCAGTTACAATTAAAGGAGAAATATAAAATGACACAAACCTTGGAAGTTTCGGCGCGAACAGTTGAAGATGCCATAGAAAAAGGTTTACAAGAGCTGCAGTTAGAAAAAGAGGATGTTGAAATCGAAATCGTTGATCAGGGAGACAGCGGCGGTTTATTCGGATTCGGCAGAAAGGATGCGATTGTCCGCTTAACCTATACGGTTCAGGAAGCCTCTGAAACGGCTGAGGAGCCTGAGACTGCTCCGACTGAATCGGCTGACAGCAAAGAAGAACCTGAAATTATCAATACGGAAGAACAAGAAGAAATTGAACAGCAAGCGGTAAAATTTGTCGCGAGCGTGATGCAAAGTTTGGATATTCATGGCAAAATGTCCTCTTATTTTGATGAAGAGGGCACGTTACATTTAAATATTATCGGCGATAATCTGGGTGCTGCCATCGGCAGAAGAGGCGAAACCTTAGACGCATTGGAATATCTGACAATTTTAGCCATCAATAAATATCGTGAAAGCTATACCAGAGTTTTTCTGGATATTGGCGGTTATCGTGAGAGAAGAATCAAATCAGTAGCGCAAAATGCCAGAAAATCAGCGGAAAGAGTAATCAAGACGGGTAAAAAATATACCCTGAAGCCGATGTCGTCCGCTGAACGTCGTCAGGTGCATCTCGCTCTGCAGGATTATCAAGGCGTTAGAACATATAGCGAGGGAAGAGAACCGGATCGCTGTGTTGTGATTTTCCCCGAAAATTCATAAATATGACTCGGTTGACAGAAAACAACTTATCGACAGCGGCTACTATAGCCGCTGTTTCTACACCGGCGGGTATTTCCGGCATTGCCGTGATTCGTGTCAGCGGATCACGGGCGGGTTTTATCTGCGATCAATTATTCAGACCTCTAAATCAGCATTTTCAAAAGCCGAGCCGGATGAAGCCCTATACTGTGGGAGTCGGCTATTGGTATAGTTTTGATCCGCTTTCTCCGAAGCAGGAACAGCAACCGGATTTTGAACATCGGGAAATGCTGGATAAGGTTGTTTTGACCTTTTATAAAGCACCGCATTCTTATACCGGCGAAGATGTTTACGAGATTTCTTGTCATGGCGGCCCTTATATCAAGCAAAGCATACTGCAGAGCCTGTTTGACGCAGGCGCAGTTGCCGCGGGTCCGGGTGAATTTTCACGCAGGGCATTTATCAACGGGAAGCTCGATCTGGCTGAAGCGGAAGCGGTCATGGATATGATTGCCGCAGAGTCCAATCGTCAGAATCAGGTGGCTCTGCGTCAGCTGCGCGGTCAATTATCGAAACAAATCAGCGAATTGCGCGGTGATCTGTATCAGGTGCTCGCTCAAATTGAAATGATTATCGAGTTCCCGGAACATGAAGACACCGAAGCGAAGAGAACAGGGCTGATCAAACAGGTTCAATCTATTGTCCGTATATTGGAAGCGGCGATTGCCGGTTTTGAGCAGGGCAAAATTATCCGCGAAGGTTTTCATGTTGTGATCGCAGGCAGACCGAATGTCGGCAAATCCTCTTTGCTGAATGCCTTGTTGGGCGAGGAAAAAGCGATTGTCACGGAAATTCCCGGTACTACACGCGACATGATTGAAGCCCACCTGATCATTCACGGTTTATCCGTGCATTTGACGGATACGGCAGGTCTGCGTGTAACTTCGGATATTGTGGAAAAAGAAGGGATAGATCGTGCCCGTCAAGCGATTGACCGCTCCGATCTGATTCTCTATATGTTTTCACCGGATAGTCCCGCTAACTGGCAGGAGGATCTGCGGGAAATTGAACTCTTAAATAATAAGGGAAAGCAGGTAGCCGTTATCTCCGGCAAACAAGATCTGCCTAACGCGGAACAGTTGAATGAATTTTTAGCCGAAAACTTGCCGGAAATGTCAAGAATTGAATTTTCTAAATTTCAGTCGCAGAATGCGGCAGGCGTTAAAGATTATATCTTGAAAGTATTTGAAAGTCTTGGCAGCTCGGAAAGTGACGCTATCTTAATCACGCATTTACGGCATCGTCAGATTTTAGAAAAAACCTGTCAATATTGCCGTGAAGCATTACAAGCCATTGACGACCGGATACCTTTGGATCTGGTTTCCGGGTTATTGTTGGCGGCTGCGGAGGCACTCGCTGAAATTACGGGGGATCAAGTTTCGGAAGAATTAATCGAAACGATCTTCTCACAATTTTGCGTCGGAAAATAATGACAAAAATTTTCTATTAACACGAAGAACATTTATAATTTTACTATGAATATTAACGAGCAAAAAATCAACTATGCGGCGGAATATGACGTGATCGTGATCGGCGCCGGCCATGCCGGGACCGAAGCGGCTTTTGCCGCGGCGCGGCTGGGTCATAAAACCGCTCTTTTCACCATAACCTTAGAGAGTATTGTCAATTTGCCCTGCAATCCGAATATCGGAGGTACGGCAAAAGGGCAGCTGGTCAGGGAAATTGATGCCTTGGGCGGTGAAATGGGAAAAGCGGCGGATCAGCAGACCATTCAGTTTCGCATGCTCAATTCATCCAAAGGTCCGGCGGTAATTTCGCCTAGAGCGCAAATCGACCGCAAAGCCTATCAGGCGGAGATGAAACAGCGCCTCGAACAGCAGGAAAATCTATTTTTAATTCAATCAGAAATAATCGATTTGCTTGTCGAAACGCCGGCATCCTCGAAACCTGCCGTCGTCGGCGTCGTCGCCAAAGACGGCATGATTTATCGGGCACAAAAAGTTATTCTGGCGACCGGTACCTTCTTGGAGAGTAAAGTGATTATCGGAGATGCGGTGATGGACAGCGGACCTGACGGTTTTGCTCCCTCAAAGGGCTTGTCCGCCGCCTTGAAAAATCTGGGCATTCCGCTCAAACGTTTCAAGACGGGAACCCCGGTACGAATCAATGGCCGCTCACTTGATTTTTCAAAATGCGAAATTCAAAACTCGGATGAGATCGCCGTTCCTTTCAGCTTTGAAAATGATGAAGACATCACCTGGCAGATCAAAGCGAAATTGCCCTGCTATATGACATGGACTAGCGAAGCCACCAAAAAACTGATTTTGGATAATATTGATCGTTCCCCGCTTTACAGCGGCGTGATCAAAGGCATCGGGCCAAGATATTGTCCCTCAATCGAAGACAAATATGTCAAATTTCCTACGCATGAGAGCCATCATGTTTTTCTGGAACCGACCGGTCTCAATACCGGTGAGTATTATGCCAGCGGCTTATCCAGTTCTATGCCGCAGGACGTGCAGAGAGCGATGCTGAAAACCATTCCCGGTTTGGAAAATGCTGAAATAATGCGTATCGGTTATGCCATAGAATACGATCTGATTGATCCGACGACATTGAAGTTATCCCTGGAATCACGCCTTGTCGACAATCTCTTTTTCGCCGGTCAGATCAACGGATCCTCGGGCTATGAAGAAGCGGCGGGGCAAGGTTTGCTTGCCGGGATCAACGCCGCCCGGTCGATTGATAATAAAGAGGCTTTGATCTTAAAACGCTCCGATTCCTATATCGGCGTTTTGATTGATGATCTGGTTACGAAAGGTACCGATGAACCCTATCGTATGATGACCAGTCGGGCGGAATATCGTCTGATCCTGCGTCAGGACAATGCGGATCGTCGACTAACCGAAATCGGTCATGATATCGGATTGATCTCGGAAGAAAGATATCAGATGTATCTGGCGAAAAAACAGAGAATAGATGCAGAAATCAAACGCCTGAAAAATACCAGAATCCCCTATGATGCGCTTCTTAATCAGATTTTGGCAGAAAAGAATTCTGCCGTGAAAAGCGGCAATGTCAGTCTTGCCGAGCTTCTCAGGCGTCCGGAAATCAAATATCGGGATTTAGCGCCGGTCGATCCGGCAAGACCCGCATTAAATTATGCCGATGCGTTCAGCGTAGAGGTGGAAATAAAATACGAAGGCTATATCAATGTTGAATTGGAAAGAATCCGACGTTTTAAGAAGATGGAGAACAAGCGAATTCCGAGAGATTTAGATTATTTTGCGATTTCCGGCTTGCGCGTGGAGGCGCAGCAGAAGTTACATGATCTGGAACCTCTCTCGATCGGACAGGCAGGGCGTATTTCCGGAGTTTCTCCGGCTGATATTTCTGTCCTTTTGGTGGCTCTGGAAGAAAGAAAGCGCAGGCAAAAATAAATGCGGGAGCAACTCGAGCAAAAATTAGAGCAGGCGGCTGACTATTTCTCAAAAGAATATCAATTTGAGTTTTCAAGTTTGCAGATGAAGCAATTTGTTTTGTATTTCGAACATTTGCTGCAAGTTAATCAGGTGATGAATTTAACAGCCATTACCAGGCCGGAAGACGTCGCTGAATTACATTTTCTGGATAGTTTGACCGTGTTGCCCTATCTGCCGGATCAGAAATCTTTCTTGATGATCGATGTGGGAACAGGCGCGGGACTGCCGGGATTGCCGCTGAAAACAGCCAGACCGGAGATTGATCTGACATTATTGGATGCGACTAAAAAGCGTATTCGTTTTTTAGAGGAATGTATCGAACTTACCGCTCTGAGCGGAGAGGTTAAAACCGTTCATGCGCGTGCCGAAGAGATAGCGAAGCAAAAAGCGTATCGCGAACAATTTGATATCGCGATCGCCAGAGCCGTGGCGGCATTGCCGATGCTGGCCGAATATTGCCTGCCTTTGGTGAAGCCTTTTGGCTATTTCATCGCCATGAAAGGCAAACTGAATCAAGAGCTTGAGGATGCCCGCAAGGCGATTCAATTATTAGGCGGTGAAGTTGCGGATCTGATCGATTTTCAACTGCCGTTCAGCCATGCGGAAAGAAGTTTGATTTTGATTCAGAAAATCAAAGAAACTCCCGTAAAATATCCTCGAAACAGCGCTTTGATCAAAAACAAACCGTTATAAATTTTTCTTGATTCTTCTCTTGGAGGCGTGGTCAAAGGAGCGTTTTATTATCAATAAATCGGATTTTCCTATATAATGTAATTAATAATAATGTGCGCAGAAAGAGGAGGACTCAGCATTCATGGCTGAAGATAGTAATAAAGAAAAAGAGCTTGATCGACGCAGTTTGCAGGAGCAAAAAGAAGCGGAAATTGATCAGGCCTTTAGAAACCCGAACAATGTCATTATTCCCAGGAATTTAGAAGATGAAATGCGCAAATCATTCATTGATTATGCGATGAGCGTAATTACCGACCGCGCTATTCCGGATGTACGGGACGGTTTAAAACCGGTTCATCGAAGAATTCTCTATTCTATGTATACACAAGGTTTTACGCATGATCAGCCTTACCGTAAATGTGCTACGACGGTAGGCGATGTACTGGGGCGTTTTCACCCGCACGGCGATGCCGCCGTCTATGATGCCCTGGTCCGTTTGGCACAGCCTTTTTCAGTCCGGCATACGCTGGTCGATGGTCATGGCAACTTCGGATCAAGAGATGGCGATCCGCCGGCAGCATACCGTTATACTGAATCAAGATTAACCCGTCTATCCGGCGAGATGATGAATAACATCAATAAGGACACGGTCAATTTCAGACCGAATTTTGATGAACATCATCTGGAGCCTGAGGTTTTGCCGGCTCCGTTTCCTAATCTTTTAGTTAACGGCGCCACAGGTATCGCGGTCGGTATGGCAACCAATATACCGCCCCATAATATGGGCGAGGCTATAGACGCATCAATTTATTTGATCGATCATCCTGAAGCGACACCGGATGAATTGATGGAAATCATACCCGGCCCGGATTTCCCGACTGCGGGCATCATCATGGGCAGGTCAGGCATTCGTTCCGCCTATCGAACCGGTCGCGGCCGAATTATCGTTCGGGCAAAAACTGAGATTGAAGAAATGCGTAACGGCCGATATCGCATCTTGGTGCATGAACTGCCTTACATGGTGAACAAGGCGCGCCTGATCGAGCGTATTGCCGATCTGATGAAAGAAAAGCGCATTGAAGGTATTTCGGATGTGCGAGATGAGTCGGACAGAAATCAGGAAATACGTATTGTTATCGAATTAAAACGTGATGCGACCCCCAATGTCGTACTCAATCAATTATTCAGAAATACACAGCTGCAGGACACGTTCAGTGTCAACATGCTGGCTTTGGTGCGTACTGAGAATGATTATTATGTTCCTAAAATCATCAATCTGGTAGAAGCGCTGCAGTACTTTGTCGATTTCAAACGAGAAGTTGTGATCAGAAGGACAAAGTTTGACTTGGAAAAAGCGGAAGCCAGAAAACATATCGTCGAGGGCTTGCAGTTAGCGATTGATCATATTGATGAAGTTATTAATATCATTCGCGCTTCGGCGAACGAGGCAGTCGCCAAACAAAATCTGACCGAGCGCTTCGCCTTGTCCGAAAAACAGGCGCAAAATATCGTCGATATGCGGCTGGGTCGTCTTTCCGGATTAGAGCGGGATAAACTGCAGGCGGAGGCCGATGATTTAACGAAAAAAATTGCCTTTTACCAGAGAGTTCTCGCGGAAACCTCTTTACGAGATCAGATCGTCAAAGAAGAATTACTGGCAACCAAGAAAAAATACGCTGATGCACGCCGTACCTATATTGATCCGGCAGTCGATTTTGACTCGGATATCGATGATGAATCTCTGATTGAAGAAGAGCAAATTGTGATCACCATGTCGAAAAAAGGCTATATCAAACGCTCTCCGGTTGATGTCTATTCAGCTCAGCGCCGCGGCGGCAGAGGAATCAGCGGGATGCAGACCAGAGATGAGGATTTTGTTGACACGATCGCGATCAGTTCAACCCATGATATATATCTCTTCTTCAGCAATCAGGGCAAAGTCTATCTGCTCAAGGGCTATCAGATACCGGAAGCCGGACGTCAGGCGAGAGGTACGGCCATTGTCAATCTGCTCCGTCTCGGCAGCGGTGAAACAATCTCCGGTTTTATTCCGATCACTTCTTTTGATCAGGATAAACAGCTATTGATCGCGACAAAGTCCGGCCTGGTCAAGAAAACGGATATTCGTGCTTACCGTAATATTCACAAGGGTGGATTAATCGCGGTCAATCTTGTCGAGGGTGACGAATTGATCAGTGTGAAGCTGGTTGATGATGAACACGATATTGTCTTGATTTCAAATTGCGGCAAAGCTATTCGTTTCCCTGCAAAATCGGTACGCTCCACGGCCAGAAATACGCGCGGTGTGAGAGGAATCAGCTTGGATAAAGACGAAAAGGTGATTGAGATGGTCGTACCCAATCAGGATGCTGATTTGCTGATCATTACGGAAAACGGTTTTGGCAAAGCGACGCCTATTGAAGAATTTAGAGTTCAGAATCGGGGCGGCAAAGGCTTGATCTCCAACCGGATTACAAAACGGACAGGTAAATCCGTAGCTGCGGTTCTTTTATATCCGGATCAGGAGATGGATATTATGATGATCAATGACAAAGGGATTATCATCCGTATCTCTGCCAGTGAAATCCCGATTTTGTCGCGCAATACGCAGGGGGTTATCCTGATGAAGAGCCGGGATTCCAAAGTTGTCGATATCGCTTTAGTTGAAGCGGAGAGCGAAGAATCCGATGCTGAACCGAAAGAAGATTTTGAGGGCACGGAAAATGAAGCTGAAGAGACAGCAGAGCTGCCTGATCAAGCGAAAGATAATGATGAAATGGAAGAGATATAAATAAAATTATCGGAAGAATACTTGGATATTAAAAGAAAGGGAGAAATCAAATGTTAAATTTTGATTTTTGCAGTCCTACCTATTTTGCCTTCGGCAAAGATACGGAAGCTCGTATCGGAGAATTAACCAAATCGTTTGGCGGGACAAAAGTCCTTTTGCATTATGGAACCGGTTCTGTGGAAAGATCGGGGCTTTTAGATCGAATTCGTAAGGCTTTAACGGAGTGTGCCGTTGACTATGTGGAATTAGGCGGTGTTTTGCCAAATCCGAGAGCAAGTTTAGTCTATGAGGGAATAAAACTTTGCCGCAAAGAAAAAGTTGATTTTGTCATCGGCGTGGGAGGCGGCAGCGCCATTGATTCAAGTAAGGCGATTGCTCTGGGCGTTTGCTACGACGGAGATTTCTGGGATTTCTATGATCAGAAAGCCGAACCCAAAAAGGCTTTGCCGATCGCGACTGTTTTAACCTTAGCTGCAACCGGCTCGGAAGGATCCAATTCATCTGTCATCTCCAATGAAGAAGCAGGCACAAAATACGGTTGCAACAGTGAGTTAATTCGTCCGGTATTCAGTATTATGAATCCGGAACTGACTTATACCTTGCCGGAATACCAAACGGCCTGCGGTGTAGTAGATATGTTATCGCATATCTTGGAGCGGTATTTCACCAATACGAAAAATGTTGAGTTGACGGATCGCCTCTGTGAAGCGGTGATGATCAATTTAATCGATAATGCTCCGCTTGCTTTGGAAAATCCGGAAGACTACGAAGCCAGAGCGAATTTAATGTGGGCTGGAACCCTTGCACATAATAACCTGTTGGGTGTCGGCAGAGAACAGGATTGGTCCTCGCATCAGATGGAACATGAATTGTCAGCTCTCTATGACGTCGCGCACGGTGCAGGTTTAGCGGTCGTTTTCCCGGCTTTTATGAAATATACGATGAAAAATCATGTGATGCGCTATGTGCAATTAGCCCATCGCGTCTGGAATATTGATATCGACTTTGAAAATCCGGAAGAAACGGCCAAAGCCGGCATACGAGCTTTTGAATCGTTTTTTGCATCTTTGGGAATGCCTACCACCTTTGAGGAATTGGGAGCAAAAGCGGAAGATATTCCTTATTTGGCGGAGCGAGTCAGAATCAAAAGCGGAGATAAATTGGGATTTTTCCAACCTTTATCGAGAGAAGATATTAAAAATATTTATGAATTATGCCTGGAAGAAAATAGTGATTTTTAGAAAAATCGGAATGAACAGTTCTATAAAAATTTCAGTTTTATAATATTCAGGGACATTAGTTTGTCAGCTTAATTAGGAAGAGAGAACACAGATATGACGCAGTTATCGAACACGGTATTAGACCAATTTGACTATAGCCAAAACCATAAGAGAGAAGCCATCCCGCAAGAAGCCACCTGGGATTTGAGCTTTCTTTTCAGCTCGGATCGGGAATGGGAAGAAGCCTTTGAAAATCTCTCCGCCCAAATAGAGACGGCGGATCGCTACGCCGGTCAATTGGCGAAGTCTCCTGAGACCTTGGAGGCGGCGTTAAAACATCATGAAACATTATTCCAAGAGCTTTTGAAAATTCTCCTTTATGCTCATCTGAAAAATGATCAGGATCAGGGCGATGCCGCTTATATCGCGATGAATTCTAAAGCCTCTCAGCTCTATGCTGAACTCGACGGCAAACTGGCGTTTATGACACCTGAACTAATCGCGATTGATCAAGATGTAATTGCTGATTATCTTGCCAAAACTCCGGCCTTAGAAGTATACCGCCACTTCTTTGATCAACTCCAAAGGGAAAAAGCTCATATTCTTTCGCATGCGGAAGAAAAGCTGCTTGCCCAGGCTGGTGATATTCTGGGTGTTGGCGGAGAGGTATTTTCTGTTTTCAGCGATGCCGACTTGAAGTTTCCCTCTGTAAAAGTTGACGGAAAAGATGTTGAGATCACACAGGCAAACTATGTGCCTCTATTAGAAAATCCCGATCGGGAAATCAGAAAAGAAGTTTTTCATAAATATTTCGGAACTTATAAGCAATTTGAGAATACGCTGGCTTTGACTTTGCAGAAACAGATTAAGCAGGACAACTTTTTCGCTTCCGTCAGAAATTATGATAGTGCCAGAGCGGCAGCCTTATACAGCAATGCCATCCCGGAAAAAGTATTTGACCAGTTGATAGACACCGTGAGCTCTAATTTAGATCTGCTGCATCAATATGTCAGTCTGCGCAAAGAAAAATTGAACCTGGCGGAATTGCATCCTTATGATCTCTATGTATCGCTGGTTGAAGATACAAAATTCTCCTTTACGCCCTCCGAGGCGCAGCAAATTGTCATGGATGCATTAAAACCGCTAGGCGAAGAATATGGCGAAGGTTTGGAAAAAGCCTTTTCGGAACGCTGGATTGATTGGTTCCCCAATCAGGGAAAACGTTCCGGCGCTTACAGCACAGGGATGTCTGAAGGGAAACCTTATATATTGACGAATTGGCAGGGAACACTGGATTCGGTCTTTACTTTAATTCATGAGCTGGGGCATTCCATGCATTCTTATTTCTCGAATAAGCAGCCGTTTATTTATCGTGAATACTCAATCTTTCTGGCGGAAATCGCCTCAACTACCAATGAGAATCTTCTGACTGAATATTTGCTCAAAAATGAATTCGATCCCAAACGCAGACAATATATAATCAATCATTATCTGGACGGCTTTAAGGGAACTGTTTTCAGACAAACGCAATTCGCCAAATTTGAGCATCAGATTCATCAGGCAGAGCAAAACGGCAAGCCTTTGACAGCGGAATATCTAAATGAACTTTACGGTAAAATCAATAAAGAATTTTACGGGCCGGATTTATGTCAAGATCCGGAAATCTCTATGGAATGGATCCGAATTCCTCATTTCTATTATAACTACTATGTATATCAATATGCGACGGGGTTCAGCGCGGCGACGACCTTCGCCCACAGAATCCTTAATGAAGGCGAGTCTGCGGTGAAGCAATATCTGAATTTCCTCAAAGCAGGAAGTTCTGATTATCCGATACAGGTTTTGCAGAAATCCGGACTGGATATGACCGAAGCGAGGCCCATAGAAGAGGCGCTGCAAGCATTTGAGCGCTATTTAGGTTTGTTTAGAGAGGAATAATCTTCAAAAAATCTTAAATCTTTTTCCGCGATTTTTCATGATTTTTTGCTAAAGTGAAATTATCAAATTAATTTTGGGGGAAAAACGATGAACGATAACGGTTATCCGAATAATAATAATCCCTATTCGCGAAATAATGATTATCAGAATAATCCTTATAATCGGAATAATAATCCCTATCCTCAAAATAATGAATATCAGGATATTCCTTATGAGCAAAAAGATAATCCATACAGGCAAAATGATCAATATCATGAAAGCGATCCCTATTCGGATCCGCCTTATCAGGACTTTCAATATGATGATGGAGAAAATCCGGTTTGGTTTGATGATGATTATTATGATGAGACCGGCCCGGGACCCAAAAAATGGATGTTACCTTTAATCTTGGTCTTATCTGTTGTTTTGGCTGTCCTGGTTTTTTTTATTGTACGCGCAGCCACTAAAAATAAAGACAATTCCTCGAAAGTTCGTTTTGAACGAAAAGAAACGTTTAATACGGAACTTGAAAGTGTTTCTTTGCCGGAATTTTCAAATCCCGGACCTGAAACATCAAGAAATCAGGTCACAGTCAGCCAGCTGCCTTCGCATAGCAGACGTCCCGGCGGTTATTTGCCGAGCCTGACAACGCAAACATATACAACGGCTACAACTTCCAAACGTGAGATCAGAATTTCTGAAGAGACGACAAAACCGACCACTTCAGCTACGACTACTGCTGCTCCCACGACAGCGCCGACAACAACTCCGGGGACAACGCCCGGCACAACTCGGACAACAGCACCTGCAACGACCCCGACGACAACATCGACGACGGTTCCGACCACGACGACGGCTCCGACCACAACGACGGTTCCGCCCACAACGACGGTTCCGTCCACGACACCGACAACGGTTCCAACGGCCGAATCGACAGCTGAACCGACAACAGAGCGGACGGATGAGCCGACAACTGAACCGATAACGGAGCCAACTGCTGAACCGACCGCAGAGCCGACGACAGAGCCGACGACAGATCCGACGACAGATCCGACCGCGAAGCCTACGCAACCGATTGAGGTAGATTTCCCCT
>CAYFVK010000003.1:0-2208 GCA_964346695.1 uncultured Mageeibacillus sp.
TTTTGGCGTCGCCTTTAAAAGGGCAATTTTTTTGTTGCTAAAAAGAAAGGGGAACCTATGAAAGTAAAACCATCGGTAAAACCGATCTGTGAGAAGTGCAGAGTTATCAAACGCAAGGGCAGAGTTATGGTCATTTGCTCTGACCCGAGACACAAACAAAGACAAGGATAATTGAGCTTTTAGCACTCAGTTATTGTTGAGGACACGATACAAGGATGCGGCTGCATCAATCTTATTAACCGGAGATTGTTGTTTTCCTAAAACGTGTTTTTCAAATTAAATTAAATTAACAAAAAAACACTAAGATTGATGGAGGTGCATTAATGGCACGTATTGCTGGGGTTGACGTACCCAATGAGAAACGTGTGGAAGTCGGGCTGACCTATATTTATGGTGTGGGTCTTTCAACATCCAAAAAAATATTGTCGGAATGTGAAATTAATCCTGATACGCGCGTTAAAGATTTAACTGAAACAGAAATCACAAAGATTCGTGATGTCCTCGAAGAAAATTACAGAATTGAAGGTGACTTGCGTCGCGAAATAGCTATGAATATCAAGCGCTTAACGGATATCGGCTGCTATCGCGGACGTCGTCATCGTTCCGGACTCCCTGTACGTGGTCAGCGTACAAAGACGAATGCAAGAACCCGCAAGGGCAAAAAACGTTAAGGGAGGTAAATTATCATGGCAAAAGCAAAAAGAAAAACACGTGTAAGACGTCGTCTGAAAAAGAATGTCGCCAAAGGGCAGGCTCATATTCATTCTTCCTTTAATAATACAATCGTAACAATTACCGATTTACAGGGTAATGTTATTTCCTGGTCCAGCGCAGGCGCGCAGGGCATGCGCGGTTCCAGAAAAGGAACGCCGTTTGCCGCTCAAATGGCTTCCGAAACAGCTGCGAAGGCCGCTGTGGATCAAGGAATGCAAACGGTTGAGGTATATGTCAAAGGACCGGGTTCCGGCAGAGAGTCCGCAATCAGAGCGTTGGATACGGCAGGCTTGGAAGTTGTCTTGATCAAAGATGTCACGCCTATTCCGCACAATGGCTGCAGACCGCCTAAGAGAAGAAGAATTTAAGGAGGATCAATATGGCTAGAGATATGTCACCAATTTTAAAACGTTGTCGCGCTTTAGGGATTGAGCCTCAAGTGATGGGTATTAATAAGAAGTCAATTCGCAACCCGCAAAAATCTCGTCGTAAAGAAAGCGAATACGGTCGTCAGTTAAAAGAAAAACAAAAAGTAAAATTTATCTATGGCGTTTTAGAAAAGCCTTTTAGAAATTTATTTGAAAGAGCTTCCCGCATGAGCGGCGTAACAGGTGAGAACCTTTTACAGTTATTGGAATTACGCATGGATAATGTAATATTCAGATTGCGTCTGGCTGATACGAGAGCGCAGGCCAGACAATATGTTTCACATTCTCATTTTCTGGTCAACGGAACCAGATTAAATGTTCCGTCAGCCACCTTACGGGTCGGGGATGTGATTACTCTGAAAGAACATTCAAAAAAATTAGAACCCTTTAAAGATGTGGAACAGGCAGTCATACCGGAATGGTTAGAGATGAACTGGGAAACACTTGAAGCGAAAGTGGTTGGTCTTCCTTCACGTTCGGATATCGATTTCGACGTAGAAGAAACATTAATTGTAGAGCTTTACTCCAGATAATGGCCGGGCTTTATTTTCGATTTTTTATTTTGTAAGGAGGCATTAATGTTAGAAGTAAGACAACCCATTGTTGAATGTATAGAAAAAAATGAAAATAATTCATACGGCAAATATACTGTTGAGCCTCTGGAACGCGGATATGGTACAACGATCGGCAATGCCTTAAGAAGAGTTCTGCTCTCTTCTTTACCGGGCTACGCTGTGACAGCGATTCGCGTAGAAAATGTCTATCATGAATTTTCCACTATTACCGGTGTGATTGAAGATATGACGGAAATCATTCTGAATGTTAAAGAGATCAGAGCAAAATTGCATACTGACGGACCTAAAACAGTCTACATCGATATTGAAGAAGGCTTTGCCGGCGAAGTAACCGCCAACGATATCGTTCGTGACGACGATGTTGAAATTCTGAATCCGGATTTGGTCATCGCGACTTTAAACGGAGAAGGTCGTCTTTTCATGGAATTGACGATTGATCAAGGTGTAGGTTATCGTTCCGCAGATCGCAACAAAATACCGAATCAGCCGAT
>CAYFVK010000003.1:2308-15596 GCA_964346695.1 uncultured Mageeibacillus sp.
AGAAGAGGAAGAAGTTGTTGCCGAAGAGCAAAATTTAGTTTATGAAATTATGATCGAAGATCTTGATTTCTCAGTTAGAACATATAATTGTCTGAAGCGTGCCAATATCAATACGGTAGGCGACTTAGTGGCGAAAACTGAGTCCGATATGATGAAAATCCGTAATTTAGGCAGAAAGTCCCTTGAAGAAATTATCCTTAAATTACAGGACATGGATTTGACATTGGCGAGTGAGGAAGCTTAAGAGAGGCATACAGGAGGATTTTAAATGGCTATCAATAGAAAACTTGGTCGTGCGACAGATGTACGCCGCTCTATGTTGAAGGGCTTGACAACTACCTTGATTGTCAACGGTAAAGTCAAAACCACGGCGACCAGAGCTTTAGAAGTACAGCGCATGGCAGAAAAATTAATTACTATCGCGATCAAAGAACATAAGAATTTTGAGACCGCTGAAATAGAAGTTTCAAAGGCAAAACTGGACGGCAAAGGCAAAAAATTGCTGAAGACGGCTACCTCAAAAAATGGTAACAAATACGATGTTGTGGAACGTGAGATGAAAACTCAGATGGTTCAGGTGGATCATCCTTCTCGTTTAGCCGCGAGACGAAAATTGATCGCCCGGATGAACGAATTCCATACTGAAGACGGCAAACGGGTCAATACGGTCAATCATTTGTTTAATGAAGTAGCGCCTAAATATGCCGGCCGTAACGGGGGCTATACACGGATTATAAAAATCGGACCCAGACGCGGTGATGCCGCTGAAATGGTAATTCTGGAATTAGTTTAATTTTCAGAAATCAAAGTTTATTGTATAATGATTCTTATTATGAAGGCATCCTAAAAAGGATGCCTTTTTACAGGAGTAAAATTGAAAAGTCAAAGTCCGCTAACAAAAATCGATATTCTCGGGTCGAGAGAAGAAACGATAGAGCATCAATCTTCGCAAAAATCTGTTGCTGTCGCTGTAGAACAGGTTGATTTCGCATATCCGTCTTCCAGCCAATATGAGCAAAAGGTCAATGCGGTGCAGGATGTTTCATTCGACGTGCCGAGCGGGCAGCATATTGTCATTTTAGGCAGAAACGGTTCCGGAAAATCGACACTTGCCAAATTGATCAACGGTTTGTTGTTACCGAATCATGGACAAGTCATTGTCTTTCAAAAAAATACGGCTGATGAAAACTTGATCTGGCAGATCAGACAGAGTTGTGGCATGGTCTTCCAGAATCCGGATAATCAGATTGTCGGCACAACCGTTGAGGAAGATGTTGCTTTCGGTCCGGAAAATCTAGGCGTTCCCTCAGCTGAAATCAGGCAAAGAGTTGATGCGGCCTTAAGCGAAGTCGGTCTCAGCTCTTATGCTTTAAAATCACCCAGTCAGCTTTCCGGCGGGCAAAAGCAGAAGCTGGCGATCGCCGGTATTTTGGCGATGCAACCGAAATGTATTATTTTAGATGAAGCGACATCCATGCTTGATCCCCGGGCGGGCTCTGATTTAATGGCTTTAATCAAGGAACTGCAGCAAAATTTCGGTCTGACGATTATTGATATTACGCATGATATCGAGAAAGCGATGGCGGCAGATTATATTCATGTCATGAAAAAGGGAAAAATCTTTTTTTCCGGTACGCCGCGTGAAATTTTTGGATCGGCAGAAAAAATTTATGAGGCGGGTTTGACTTTGCCGCAGCATTTGCGCATCTTCCGCGATTTTTCCGGTTATTTTCCGGAACCGACTGTACACGAGGTGAAAGATCTGTTCGGTCAAGGGATCTTTACCAAGGCGGAAACGGCTGCTGCGATCAATGAACTTTTGCAGGAAGCGGATCAGATCCCGGATCCGATACATCCTGATCCTGTCGAAACTCCGATCGATTGTACCCATGCTCAAACTTCCTCCAAACCCGTCATTACTTTCTCCAATGTCGGTTATACCTATCAGAAGAACACGGATTTGCAAAATCGGGCCTTGGAAAAGATTGATTTTTCCATTTACGAGGGTGAATTGATTTCGGTCATCGGCCATTCGGGTTCCGGAAAATCCACCCTGATCAGCCATATTAACGGTTTGATTAAGCCGCAGGAGGGTCAGGTGAGAGTTTTCGGTCTTGATCCGGCCGAGAAAAGCGATTTGAGGGAAATAAGACGACATGTGGGGCTTTTGTTTCAGTATCCGGAGCATCAGCTGTTTGAGAATACGGTTTATGAGGATATTGCTTTCGGTCCGAAACAGTTCGGCCTGAATGAAGATTTAATCCAGAAGAACATTGAGAAAGCCATTAAAATTGTGGGCGTTGATCGTAAATTATTAAGCCGTTCACCGTTTGAGCTGTCCGGCGGTCAGCAGAGAAGAGTCGCTATTGCCGGCGTCATTGCCATGGACTGTGAGGTTTATGTACTGGATGAACCGGCCGCAGGGCTGGACCCGATCGGACAAGCGGAAATTTTTCATTATATTGAAGAATTAAAAGAATTGGGCAAGACGATAATTTTAGTGACCCACGATATGAATTTAGCAGCGGAAATTTCGGATCGCGTACTGGTTTTAAAGGATGGCCGGATTGTCGGTTATGACCGTGTGGAAAAAATTTTCGGCAACGCTGCTTTGCTTAAAGAAAGCGGCCTTGAGGAACCGGCGGCCTATACATTTTCGCGGCGCCTTAAAGAATCGTTAAAAAGGGATATTTCCGGTTTTTCTGTTGCGGAAGTGGTTCAGGATCTGCTGCGTTCGGCAAAATTGAAGGCGGGTGACAAATATGGGTGAGCGCTTGCTTTTAGGAAAATTTTATCCCGGAAATTCAATTTTGCATCGGCTCGATCCGAGAACGAAATTTATGCTCCTGATTGTTTTAATGGTCACGATTTTAATTCCGAAAACAACTCTGCCGATGCTGGTAATTATTTTCTTCTCATTTCTATTGGTATGGATCTCGAAAATTCCGCTCAAGGTGATTTTATCCAGTTTGCGCTCGATCCTCTATTTAGTGGTTTTTGCTTTTTTAATCAATGTTTTTGCCGCCAGGGGAGAAATTATTTTTGAATTTTATTTCATTAAAATCAGGGATGAGGCTCTGCGCAATGCTATTCTCATGGCGAGCAGACTGATCTTGCTGGTCATGGATACCACCTTGCTCCTGACTTTAACGACGACTACCTTACAGCTTTCCGATGCGATTGAAAGTCTTTTTAAACCTTTAGAAAAAATAAAATTTCCGTCCCATGAGGTAGCGATGATGATGTCGATCGCTCTGCGTTTTGTGCCGACCTTACTTGAAGAAACGGATAAAATTATGAAAGCTCAAAGTTCTCGCGGCGCGAATTATGATACGGGCGGAATGATCAAAAGAGCAAAAGGCTATGTTTCAATTATTGTACCCCTTTTTATCAGCTGTTTCCGGCGCGCGGATGAATTGGCTTTTGCGATGGAGGCACGCTGTTATCGCGGAGGCAAGGGCAGAACGAAATTGCGCGAGCTGAAATACAGCCGGCTGGATTTGTTTTTTTCTTTAATCTTCGTACTTGCCTGCGCTCTTATACTTTTTGCGCATTACCGATTCGCGAATCTGTTATAATAATTGAAATGTCAGACTTTATTATTATGGCTGCGACAGGAGGAAAGAATGTCTGTTTATTTAGCCGTTGATATCGGTGGAACAAGTATAAAAACAGGACTTGTTTCAGAGAATTTTGAATTATTGGATTCCATTTCGATCAGGACTCAGGATCATCAGGAAAACGCGGATCAAATTATGGACAATCTGCTCAAGGCAGGCGTCGACTTATTGACGGATCATCAGCTGTCGGTTTCGGATCTGATTGCCGTCGGGGTTGGAGTTCCCGGTACGATTG
This sequence comes from uncultured Mageeibacillus sp., assembly GCA_964346695.1. Classification (GTDB taxonomy): domain Bacteria; phylum Bacillota; class Clostridia; order Saccharofermentanales; family DTU023; genus UBA5436. The sequence continues at coordinate 6,164 of CAYFVK010000003.1, forward strand.
TCAATAAAACAGGCGTTTATATTTTTGCCGGCAATTTGCCGTTTCGCGACTACCCTTTCCGCAAGAAAATGCAAGAAGCTTTTGACTGCCCGATCTATCTCGGCAATGATGCCAATTTGGCTGCACTCGCGGAGAGCAGACTTGGCGCAGGCAACGGCGCGGCAAATTCCGTCACGCTGACTCTGGGTACCGGAATGGGCGCCGGCGTCGTGATCAATAACCGTGTTTACAGCGGCTTCAATGAGACCGGCTGTGAATTCGGACATACGGTCATGGTAGTGGATGGGGAATATTGTACTTGCGGCAGAAATGGCTGTTTTGAAGCTTATGTTTCGGCTACCGCTCTGATCAGGCAGACGAAAGAGGCGATTGCTCAAAATCCGGAATCCCTGCTTGCGAAAATTGCCGCGGAACAAGGAAAAGTTTCCGGAAGAACGGCATTCCTCGCCTGGCGCAAGGGTTGTCCCGTGGGAGAAAAAGTTGTGAAAAAGTATGGCGATTATCTGGCACACGGTATCGCCAATGTACTTAATTCCTATATGCCGGAAGTAGTGATCATCGGCGGAGGCATCAGCAATGAAGGGCCCTGTTTGCTTGATCTCTGCCGGGAAAAAGCCATTGCGGAGGCTTTCCTGTTCGGCGATGTGGAACGTCCGAAAATTGTGCTGGCAACGTTGGGCAATAAGGCCGGCATACTGGGAGCGGCCTTGTTCGCGCATGATTGTTTGCAGGACGGCTTGCTATTTAATTAAGAGATCAGGAAGCTCTAATGCGGAGAAATGTAGCAATTCAAATTTCATACGACGGTTCCTGTTTTCATGGCTGGCAGCTTCAGAACAATGCTTACAGCGTACAGGAAGCTCTTGAGAGCGGATGGCGACAACTGACCGGAGAAAAAATTCGCCTGATCGGTTCGAGCCGAACTGACGCGGGCGTACACGCAAGAGCTTTGATTGCCAACTATGAAACCGGTGTTTCTATCCCGACGGAAAAAATTCATCTCGCATGGAACACGGTGCTGCCGGAAGGGGTAGCGGTGGAACAGGCGGTGGAAGTGCCGGATCAATTTCAGGCGCGTTTTGACGCGGTAGGCAAGCATTATTCCTATTATTATTTTCTCTCCAAGACCAAACCGACCTATCTCAGAAATTATACTGCCTTTATCACCGATGATTTGCGGATCGAATTGATGCGCAAAGCCTGTTCCTGTTTAATCGGTGAAAAAGATTTTTCCGCGCTGATGGATCAGGGCACGCCGGTCAAGTCGACGGTTCGTCATATTCATGCCGTGCGGATTGAACAGATCGACGAGCGAATTTTACGACTTGACGTATTGGGAAACGGTTTTTTGTATCATATGGTCAGAATTATCGCAGGTACTTTGTATTATATCGGAAATGCCAAGATCGATATACATGAGCTGCCGGACTTGATAGACGCCGGCGACCGCACAAAACTGGGAAAAACTATGCCGCCGAACGGCCTTTTCTTAAATCGGGTATTTTATCGGGAAAAGTTGTTCGGTCAGGATGATCAGAAGGCTTACTTTGAGCTGGCTGATCGGCTGCAAAGGCATAGTGTATATAGAAAACATTAAAGACGAATCTCTTCGGCTCAGCCGAAAGACTGAAATTTAAGCGGATTCGGTGTTATGAATTGAGGGACTTATTATGGACTATAATTGGAATTTACGAACAAATATGACGATGCTCACCGATTTTTATGAGCTGACCATGATGAACGGTTATTTGAAAAACGGATTGCAGGATAAAATCGCCTGTTTTGATCTGTTTTTCAGAAGTGTGCCGGAATCGGGAGGTTTCGCGATTTGCGCCGGTTTGCAGCAAATGATTGATTATCTGCAGAATTTGAGTTTCGCGGATGAAGATATCGAATATCTGCGCAATCTGCATGCCTTCGATGATGCCTTCCTGGATTATCTGAAAAACTTTGAGTTCAAATGTGATGTCTGGGCAATTCCGGAAGGAACGCCGATTTTTCCGGGCGAGCCGATTGTCAAGGTCATCGGCCCGATTATGCAGGCGCAGATGATCGAAACGATGCTGCTGGTGACCATTAATCATCAGAGCCTGATCGCGACAAAAACATCGCGGATTGTCCGCGCCGCTGACGGCAGACCGATTATGGAATTCGGCGCCAGGCGGGCACAGGGATATGACGCCTCTGTTCTGGGCGCCAGAGCCTCTTATATAGCCGGTGCTGCCGGAACTTCCTGCACGATCGCGGCGCAGCAATTTGATATTCCCGCTCTCGGCACGATGGCGCACAGCTGGGTACAGACTTATGAATCGGAATATGAGGCGTTCAAAGCCTATGCCGAATGTTATCCTGATAATTGTCAGCTTCTTGTAGATACCTACAATACGTTGAAATCCGGCATTCCGACGGCTATCAAGGTAGCCAAAGAAGTTTTAGAACCGATGGGCAAGCGCTTAAAGGCGATCCGTATCGATTCGGGCGATTTGACCTATCTCAGCATCAAAGCCAGAGAAATGCTCGATCAGGCCGGGCTCACGGATTGTAAAATTACTGTCAGCAATTCTATCGATGAATATCTGCTGCGTGATCTTTTATTGCAGGGGGCTCAGATCGACAGTCTGGGAGTCGGCGAAAGGCTGATTACCTCCAGAGCGGAACCGGTGTTCAGCGGCGTTTATAAATTATCGATGGTGGTAGACGGTAATGGAGAACAAATTCCCCGTATGAAGATATCCGATAATCCGGAAAAAATCACAAATCCGGGTTCTAAAGAATTATGGCGTTTCTTTGACCGTGAAACAGGTTATGCCCTGGCTGATTTGATCACCCTTGAAGGAGAAGAGGTCGCGGATACGACGGAATATGAGATTTTTGATCCGCAGCATACGTGGAAACGCAAAGTGCTGACCAATTACCGGGTTGAGAAATTATTGCAGCCGATTTTTGTTCAGGGCAAATTGGTATATCAAAATAAATCGTTGGAGGAAATTCGCGGTTATTGTGCGGAACAATTAAATACATTATGGGATTCGATAAAGCGTTTTGAAAATCCTCAGACTTATTATGTAGATCTGTCGCAAAAGCTTTGGGATCTGAGACAGGATTTCTTATCGGCGCATAGAAAATAACAGATTCGCCGAATTGGAGAAGTGAAGCAGAGATCAGGGAAAGGATGGAAAGATGAACAAAAAGGTATATGTATTATTAGCCGAAGGTTTTGAAGAAGTGGAAGCATTAACTGTTGTAGATTATTTAAGAAGAGCCGGTGTCGAGGTGCAAACCTTGTCGATTACAGCAGATAAGACGGTTACGGGCTCACATCGGATTCCGGTTGTGGCGGACGCTCTGTTTGAAGAGCATACAGATGATTTTGATATGATTGTTTTGCCGGGCGGGCTTCCGGGTGCTGAAAATCTGCGCGATTGCCCTGCGCTGATTGAACTGCTGCAAAAAGCAAATGCGGACGGAAAATATATTGCTGCCATCTGCGCCGCTCCGATTATTTTGGAAAAAGCCGGATTAACAGCAGGCAAAAAAGGTACCAGTTACCCCGGTTTTGAGAAGCAATTATCCTATGCTGAATATCTTAACGAAATTGTCGTCGTCGATCAGAATTTGATTACCTCACGCGGTCCTGCGGCAGCGGTTTACTTTGCTCTGACCTTGATCGAGGTATTGCTCGGCAGAGAAAAGCGGGAGGAAATAGCAGAAGGCTTGCTATTGCCGTTTATTCACGCCCATATTTGATCTTTTTATATTTAGTGAGGCCGGATGAAAACAGTACAACAGGGAGAAAACAGCCTCCTTTATCGTAGAGTGCGAGGCATCAAAATAGGTATTATTGCCATCCTCATCAATTTATTATTGTTCGCGGTGAAACTCACCGTCGGCTTTTTGTTTGACAGTATTTCTCTTAAGGCCGACGCAATTAATAACCTTTCCGATTTTGCCTCGGCGATGATTCTGCTGATCAGTTTTTATATTTCATCCCTGCCGGCAGACCGGGAGCATCCTTTCGGACACGCCCGTTTTGAATATGTTGCCTCGGCAATTGTAGCGATGATCATTATGCTGCTCGGTCTGCAGCTGGGCAGATCCTCATTCGACAAAGTCCTGAATCCGCTGGTTTTATCCGTGAACTGGCTGTTTTACGGCACTTTGCTGTTTTCCATAGCACTCAAATTATTTCTATATTTTTACTATATAAAACAAAGCAAAGAACTTAGCTCCCCTCTGGTTCTGGCAACCGCCAGAGATAGTATCAGCGACGTAATTTCCAGCGCGGGTTTGCTGATCGCTATTCTTGTCGGGAATATATTTTCTTATCCGCTTGACGGCTGGGCGGGGCTGCTGATCTCGGTATTAATTCTGTATTCCGGTTTTTCGATCTTAAGGAGAACGGGCAATCGGCTCTTGGGTCAAAAGGCGGACCGTTCTCTGCGCAATAGGATTAAAGACTTTATTCTGAGTAAAGACGGAATTTACGGCGTGCATGATCTGATTGTTCATGATTACGGGGTCGACAATTACTATGCTTCGGCGCATGTTGAAGTTGATGCCGCCAAAGATGTGAAAGTCAGCCACGAGCTAATTGATCAGATTGAACGGGAAATTGCCGTTCAGTTCAACATTAACATGGTATTGCATCTGGATCCGATAGATCTGAATAATCCCAAGCTGGAAGCTCTGGAAAAAGCAATCGGGCAGGTTGTTGCTGAGGTAGATGAAGGCTTAACGGTGCATGATTTGCGCCTGATTGACGGAAAAAATACGGAGCATCTTGCTTTTGATATTAAAGTTCCGGATAATTGCAAACTCACAAATCAGGAATTGCGGCAGCAAATCGGCGGACGTTTACAGGGGCTCTATCCGGGTATGCAGTCTTTCATTACGATCGATCGGAATTATGAAATCGACACGGTCAATTTGCCATATGATCAGTTCAAAAATTGATTTATGGCGAGAATATAGTTTGGCTGTTTGCGGCGATATCATACTCCGTGTCGACTTCTTTTTGATTGTTCTTGATCAGGCTCGGATTTGTCCGCTTCCATGCACAATATAGCGTTCCGAGGTCAATTGCTTGATACCCATCGGGCCGCGGGCATGTAATTTTTGTGTGGAAATTCCGATTTCGCCGCCGAAACCGAATTCACCGCCGTCTGAAAAGCGGGTGCTGGCATTGACGTAGACGACAGCCGAATCCACTTCGTTGAGAAATTTTTCGGCGTGCTCCGCCTTTTCGGTAAGAATGGCATCGGAATGGTGGGTTCCGTATTGATTGATAAATTGAATGGCCTGATCGACGGAATCAACTACATGAAGCAGGATCTCTTTGGCTAAAAATTCATGGCCGAAAAGTTCGTCTTGATCGTCCGACAAAAGCAGATCACCGTATTTTCCCAAGAGTTTAGGATTTTGTGCTTGCAGGCGTTCCTGCAGTTCGCGGCTGAGATGAATCCGGACCTGATTTTCGACCAGAGAATCAATGATTTGTTCGGCGAAAGGCAACATTTTTTGATGGATTAAAAGGCATTCCACGGCATTGCAGACGCCGGGTCTTTGCACTTTGGCGTTGAGAATAATCGGAATGGCCTTTTCCTGATCGGCGCTTTCGTCGATAAAAATATGGCAGGTACCTGCGCCGGTCATGATAATCGGAATACTCGCGTTTTCTTTGATCGCTTTTTTCAGTCCCTGACCTCCGCGGGGAATTAACACGTCAATATACTGATCTTGCCGAACCAGTTCGTTAAATGCCTCGCGGCTGGTATCTTCGACCAATTGCACAGCGTTATCCGGAAGGCCGTGAACTTTGCCGATGCGGTTGAACAGATCGGTTAAGTATTTATTGGAATGAATGGCAGAAGCTGAGCCGCGCAGAATGGAGATATTGGAGGCTTTGAGACAGAGAGCGGCGGAATCGATCGTGACATTGGGTCGTGATTCATAGATGATGGCGATGACGCCCAAGGGAGAACGCACCTTTTGGATTTTCAGACCATTGTCTAAATGGAACTCATCACTGATCTCGCCGATCGGGTCGGGGAAAGCGGCGATGACCTGCAAAGATTCCGCCATTCCTCGGATGCGTTTTTCATTCAAAGTCAGACGATCCAGCAGAGCCGGGCTTAAAGAGTTCTTTTTGCCTGCCTCGAGATCTTTCTGATTTTCGGCGATAATTTTATCCTGCTCATTCAGCAGTGCATCTGAGACTGCGAGCAGAATTTGATTTTTTTGCTCTCCTGTCAGGCGGCGCATAGCGGCTTCCGCAGCTTTGGCGTTTTTGCATAAATCGATAATGGTCATGTTCTATTTCGCTTTCTTCATCTTTGACTTGTTATTGAAGGACTTAGCTCAAATGGTCAGCCGGTGTTCTTCTATATGTTGTTTCTTTAATGGTTAATCTTCTTTTTCGATGCGTACGATGTTGTTGCTGTGAATGACGACGTCGGAGTATTTGTAGCCGAGCAGGTCTTTGATTTTTGCGGTATGTTCGCCCATGATTTTTTTGATGTCGACGCTTCGGTAATTGACGATGCCGACAGCAAATTTGTCATTCTCGTAAACCAAACGTATTACCGAACCTCTTTCAAAACGCCCCTCTACTTCGATAATGCCGGCGGGCAACAGGGATTTGCCCTGCAGGATTGCCCGGTAAGCGCCTTGATCAAGATGAACGGAACCGGCTGTTTTTCCGGCGTAACGCAGCCAGTATTTTCTGGCGTTGAGTTTCGGTTTTTCGGCTATAAAATGGGTGCCGACAGCTTCGCCTTTAACGGCTCTGGTGATGTTACGCGGATCTGAACCGTTGGTGATAATTAAATCCGTTCCGTTCTTGAGCGCCATATCGGCGGCGATCAGCTTGGTGGTCATGCCTCCCGTGCCGAATTTGGAAGCGGAGCTTTTGGCGGCGGTGAGTAAATCCTGATTGATGGAAATTACCTTTTTGATCAATTTGGCGTTTGGATTCGTTTTCGGATCCGCGTCGTATAGGCCGTCTATATCGGTGAGAATGATCAGCAAATCGGCATCGATCAGAGCGGCGACAAAAGCGGAAAGAGAATCGTTATCGCCCACCTTGATTTCATTGACGACCACCGAATCGTTTTCGTTAATGATCGGTATAATATGATTTTCAAGCAATAAAGTGCAGGTGTTGCGGGCATTGAGATAACGCGTGCGGTTGGAAAAATCGTCGCGCGTCAATAACAGCTGGGCGATCTTTTGATCGAAAGCATAAAAGAGGCTCGAATAGAGCTGGATCAATTGCACCTGCCCGATCGCTGCCAGAGACTGTCTTTTGTCAAGCTCCAGCGGCTTATCCGTGATCTCCATTTCACCCATGCCCGCCGCTACGGCGCCTGAAGTGACGAGTACGCATTCATAACCTTGTTCCTCTAACAGGGAAATTTCTTTGACGATTTTTTTGATGTTTTTTATATTCAGCTTGCCTTCCTGATGGGTCAGCGTCGTGCTGCCGACTTTAATGACGATTCTTTTATTTTTCTTCATAATTAACTACCTGCTCCAGATAATATTCGTGACTTATCATATTGTATCAAAAATTAGAATATTGTTAATCGCCTGAATTTCGTTTAGGATAATGTTGAGATTAGAAGTGCGAAGTGTATCCGGGCAGGGCAGCGGATTTTCGATAAAATAAATTCAATTTGTTTGGAATTTTCAGAAAAAGGATTTATTGAGCGATGATGAATGAGAAAAAACGGGTATTGATTTTAGCTACTGGCGGAACTATCGCCAGCAAGGCGACGGATAAGGGATTTGTTCCCGGGATAAGCGGACAGGAGCTGATCGATTTGGTGCCCGGTATAAATGAGGTTTGTTATACAAAAGTACGCCAGATTATGAATGTTGACAGCTCGGATATGCAGGTTTCAGATTGGTATTCGATCGCGTCGGCATGTCGGCGGGGTATAGAAGAGGATTTTCACGGAATTGTGATCACGCATGGCACAGATACTCTTTGCTATACGGCCGCAGCTTTATCTTTTTTGTTGCCGGATTTGAGAATTCCGATTATATTAACCGGCGCGCAAAGGCCGGTTACTGTTTTAGACAGCGATGGACCGGGCAATGTTATTGATGCCTGCAGGGTCGCTGTTTCCAATTTGAAAGGTGTATTTATTGTTTTTAATCATAAGATTATTAACGGCAGTCGGGCCTTCAAGATGTATGCCAAGGACTTTGATGCCTATGTCAGCAGGAATTACCCTTATGTCGGGTTTGTGGATGAAGACGTTGTGATTGCACGGCAGCCGAAAATTTTGAGCCGGGCCGACTCTGCTTCATTTTTTCCCGGTTTATCTTGTCCTTCGGAGACTCCGCTTGAGCTGTGCGACGATATCTCGCTGGTTAAAGTGACGCCGGCGACTAAACCCAATGTTTTTGATCATATTGTGCTTGCCGGTTATGCCGGCGTGGTGATCGAGGGCTTCGGAACCGGAGGGATTTCTAATCTGAACAGAGGTATGCTCGAGCGGATCAATTATATTATTCATCATCTCAACATTCCGATTGTCATGATTTCACAATGCCCATACGATGGTGTCAATCTGGCGGTTTACGGTGTAGGGGAAAAAGCGCGGGAAGCAGGTATTATTTCCGGTAATGATATGACGACCGAAACTGCTGTGGTCAAGTTAATGTGGGTGCTGGCACAGACTAAGGATTTAGCACTGGTCGATCAAATGATGAATTTTAATTTCTGTGATGAGGTTTCCCTAAGTTGATTTTATTTAACAATATATGGCGAAAATGAATTTCAAATCCGAGGAATTCAACAATGCAGTTTGATCACTGTGAGAGTAAACTTTTTCGGCAACGTAGTTTGGGATTTAGATATGGTTTAATCTTTTCTGTCTTATTCATAGCTTTGCAGATTCCGTAAAACACTTGCGATGACAATTGTTTCGGCATAGATTAGAAAGAAAACAAGCTTTGCGTTCATGGCGCTTCCGGAAAGATGGATTAGTATGGGCTCGTTGAAAGAGATAAATCAAGCTAAGCAAAAACTATAAGAATAAAGACGATATACGGGACAACAAAAATTGGCTTTTGCGAAGATGTTATCGAGTGTGAGCCTGGCGAGAAAGAAGAAAATATGCTCTTCTTGAATACCAATAAAAAGTATACGGTTAATCAATCAGAGATAGAAAAAAAATATTACTTAAGGAATAGTCGAAAGATAACGAGTTTTGAGCAGCCAACCGGTCGCTTTTTTACTCTTGAAAAGGATAACAGATATATAGAATGCCCATACATTACGACTAAATCGAGTAGACATGAACGCATGATTTTACGCTTGAAGAACATAAATGCAAAGAAGAGATTATCAGTCTATCGCGGTGGTGATCGGACTGTCTTAATTAATGCAAATTACGTATTTCCCGCACATGCGGGGGTGATTCTA
>CAYFVK010000003.1:15696-31168 GCA_964346695.1 uncultured Mageeibacillus sp.
GACTGTCTTAATTAATGCAAATTACGTATTTCCCGCACATGCGGGGGTGATTCTAGTTATTATGTAATATTATGCTCTAACAAAAAGCATTTCCCGCACATGCGGGGGTGATTCTAAGTCGTTGTTTTTGCAACGGCTTTTTTTTATTTTTATTTTTTCATGGGCGATTCCATGCAGATTCCGGAGTTCTCGAACAAATGGAAGATGCATTTTCTTACACGAGTTTTAGAGTACCAAAAAAAGGACACAAATCATGCCATAATTATATTTAGGAGAGGAACATCGGATTATTTTCAACAGTTAGGAGGTGATTGGTCATGACAAATGAAGAACGCAGACGCAGAAAACGTGAGTTAAAGGCTAAAAAGCGTGAACGAGAAAAAATGTTAGAAAGAGCAAGAATATACTCTGATAGATTGAGAGAAGCGGAAGAAATAGGCGATGTTGAGGAAGTGGAAAAAATCAAACGGATGATTGAAAATCCGGAAACAGATAGTAAGTACACCTTTTGGGTAATTGTATTAACCCCATTAATTTTAGTTGGAATTTATTATTATTATAAGATTCTTCTTTTTATTGCATTAACTCCTGTTGTGTTAGGGTTCTTCTGCGGAATGTTTAAAGGGCTAATGAAAGAACAGAAAAGAAGATAAGTCAATTATTGAGCAAATAAGTAATGACGTATTTCTCGCATAAGCAACGATCATCCTAAGTTCAAAAAACGTTTATTTTAGCCCGATTATTCGCGCCGATCTTTCCACTATTGAAAGATTAATTGATTATTTTTCAGGGTTTTTCTTCGTACTTCTTGTCAAAGATTTTAGATGATAACATATCATATTTTGCAAAAAGATAAATCAGAACAGATACAAAGTATTTCTGAACATCCTTGCAAAACTCCTATTTTACTTCTTACAATAGAATTTAGTTTTGCAATTAATATCTGAAATATCACAATTTGACAAAAAAAGTCTAATATGTAAATATATCTTGCTTCATGAGTAATATGACTTATGAATGTTGCTTGAGGAGATAATGCTTGATTTCATATTAAATTCAGGGAAGTAATTTTTAACGGAACTTGATCATGAAAAGGATTGATTATTTTGTTAAAAATTTAGTAAATTTGTAAAAATTAATTAATTTGCAGGAGAGGTATTATGAACAAGGACAAAAGAATTTGTATTGTAGGCGGTGGTCCCGCAGGAACATCCGCTGCGATGTATTTAGAAAAAAATGGTTACAATAACTATGTCATTTATGAAAAAAGTGACCATGTCGGCGGAAAATGTCTGTCCCCTTTGATGAAGGTGAAGAATAACAACGGAGAATGGGAAGACCGTACGATTGAAATGGGTGCCGTTATGGGTTGTGAAACCTATTTTGCCGTTCGCGAATGCGAAGAGTTCGGCGGGGCTACTCATAAAGACGGACCTCCGATGGGCAGAGTTTTTATGAATACGGACGGTACAAAATTAAAAACCAGCAAATTTGATCTGTTAAAGAAATTGTTCGCTTTAAGAAAATTGACTAAATTGTTAAAGACAAAATATGTCGGCTATGATGTAAACGGTCATCGCGGAGTCGCCCAAGGGCGTTATGAAGGACCCTGTCCCTCACCGGAACTTAAATTACAACATATTGAAGGCGAAAATCCTAATCTTAAAGATTTATCCATGCCTTTCATTGATTTCCTGAAATTAAATAAATGTGAAGATGCGCTGCTTGTTTGGAAAGGTCCCTTTACCTCCTTCGGTTATGGTTATTTTGATGAAATTCCGGCGGCTTATGTCTTAAAATATTTGGATGCTTTTACAGTCCGCCAATTCCTTAAAGCGGGTTTACTCTGGACTTGGAAAAATGGTACTCAATCCATCTGGCAGGGTGTGAATGATCACCTTAAACATCCGGCGGTTCTCAATACTGAAGTAACCGGTATTGAGCGTAAGGATGACCAGGTTCATGTCACGATCAAGAACGCGGACGGAGAAAAAACCGAAATTTTTGATGAACTGATTATTTGCACACCGCTTGAAATGTTCATGAAATATGGTGACGCCAGAGATGAGGAAAAAGCACTTTTCTCCAAAATCGTCCATAAAAAATATTTCACAATGGCTGTGCGTCCCGCAGAGGACAATGCACCTCCTATTTCCTATTATTATTTCGAGAACATGACGGTGGATCGCCGCGGTCATTTAATGGTTTTCTATCATCGTTGGCCGGATTGCGGGCCTCAGCCGCTGGTTACATTTACTTTGCGCAACCATAAGAATTGTGAAGATATACCGTTTGAACAAGCAAAACAAACAACGCTTGATGATATGGCTATATCCGGTTTGCCGGTTGAGAAGGTGGAAAGAATCGATGATTGGTACTACTTCCCGCATGTCAATAGTGAAGACTATGCAGACGGCTGGTATGACAAAGTTGAAGCAATGCAAGGCAAACAGAAAACTTACTATGCCGGAGAAGTTATGGCCTTTGGCGATATGGAAGAAACAGTTGAATACTCAAGAGATTTGATTCGCAGATTTTTCCCCGCGTAATCAGTTAACTTGGAAAATATGATCAAAAAGGAGTAGATATGGATTCAGTCAGAATCATAGAATTGAAAGAAAGCGTTTTTGCCAATAATGATTTGCAGGCGGACAAGCTTAGAGAAAAACTTCGCTCGGACGGCACATTGCTGCTGAACGTGATGTCCAGCCCGGGATCAGGCAAGACAAGTGTTTTGAAATCGGTCATTCCTGCTTTGCAAGAAAAATATTCAATCGCGGTAATGGAAGCGGATATTGACGGTGCCATCGACGCGGAAGATATCGCTGAAACGACCGGTGTTGAGGCTGTACAGCTGCATACCGGAGGCATGTGCCATCTTGATGCCGGCATGACAGAAACCGGCTTACAGTCGATTCATACCGAAAATCCGGATTTGATTTTCCTGGAAAATGTCGGAAACTTAGTTTGCCCCGCTGAATTTGATACCGGCGCCGGCAAGAACGTAGTCATTCTTTCGATTCCGGAAGGCGATGATAAGCCGCATAAATATCCGTTGATGTTTGAAGAAGCGGATGTCGTCCTGATTAATAAGATGGATGTGGCTGAACATTTTGATTTTGACTTTGAATTATTTGAAAAATATTTAAGAGAAAGAAATTCCACTTGTCCGGTGATTCGCCTTTCGGCTAAAAATGGTGAAGGTGTCGATGAGCTGATCAGATGGATAGAAGCATCTATAAATGAATGGAGGAATTGTAATGCCTGAACAATATAAAAAACCACGATCCATTTATCAGAATGAAAAAGATTTCAAGAAAAATTATGCAAAGCTCGGACGCAAAATTACGGATTGCGCTGCCCATAAAATAAAAGGGGTAACAGCCGATGATCCGGAATATTGGGGCCTGCGGGAAGTACTTAGCGAAGAGATGGTGGATATCGCGCTGAAGATGAAGCTGCGCAAATGGTATACATTTGAGGATCTCGCCAAAAAGTTTTCGCAGAAAGAACCTGTGCATTTGCGGGAAATTTTGGAAGAAATGTCCTGGATAGGTATTTTGGAATATGATTATGGCAACAATTACGCACATGATCATCCGATTAAAGATGCTCCAAGAATCAAACGTTATCGGCTGCCCTATTTTGTACCCGGCTCCGCGGAATTGTTCAATTCATCCAGAGATCGTATTGAAAAGAATCCGGCAGTTGTTTCATTCTTTGAACGTATGGCTTTCTTACCGCTTAATGGAATTACTCAGATGGTTCGACCCGGCGGCGGAGGCATCGGCATGCATGTCATTCCGGTTGAAAAAGCGATCGGATTCGAAAATGAAGCGATTGATGTTGAGAAGCTGTCACATTGGTTGAAAAAATATGAAGGCCATCTGTCAGCCGGTGTTTGTTCCTGCAGGCTGTCAAGTGAGTATGTAGGCGAAGCATGTGCTGATGATCCGGATAATTGGTGTATTCAAGTCGGCGATATGGCGGATTATGCTGTTGAAACCGACCGTGCCCATTATATTACTACCGAAGAGGCATTAGAGATTTTAGAAAAATCGGAGAAAAACGGTTTTGTCCATCAAATTACCAATATTGACGGCGAAAACAAAATTTTTGACATTTGTAACTGTGATGTTAAAGTTTGTCATGCACTGAGAACCAGTTTGCTCTTTAATACTCCGAATATGTCACGTTCCGCTTATACCTCTAAAGTTCAGACCGACAAATGCGTCGCTTGCGGACGCTGTGTCGAAATCTGTCCGACGGGAGCAGTTAAATTAGGTCAGAAGCTCTGCAAAAAAGATGGCAGTGAGATGGAATATCCTCATGCTATTTTACCTGATGCAATCAGATGGGGAAAATACGCCTGGGATGAGAATTATCGCGATACGATGAAATTGTCCGATACGTATGCCAGCGGTACAGCACCCTGCAAGGTTGCATGTCCGGCGCATATTGCCATTCAGGGTTATCTGAAAATGGCTAAAGAGGGAAGATACGATGAAGCTTTAGCTTTAATCAAGCGTACAAATCCGTTCCCGGCAGTTTGCGGCAGGGTTTGCAATAAACTATGTGAAGAAGCTTGCACGCGCGGCTTGATCGATGATCCGGTTGCAATTGATGATGTCAAACAATTTTTGGCGGAGCGCGAGCTGAATAAAGAAACGCGTTATATCCCTGAAAAGGTAGTGCCTTCTCTCTATGATAAATTTGACGAGAAGATCGCGATTATCGGAGCCGGACCGGCCGGGTTATCTTGTGCGTATTTCTTAGCTTTAATGGGTTATACGCCGACAGTTTTTGAAAAACATGATATTCCCGGCGGCATGATGCAATATGGTATCCCTACCTATAAACTGGAAAAAGACTTGCTCAAGGCCGAAATTGATGTTATTCGTGAATTGGGCGTCGAAATCAAAACAGGTGTTGAAGTCGGTAAGGATGTAACGATTGAAGAATTAAAGAAACAGGGCTATAAGGCTTTCTACCTGGCGATCGGCTGCCAGGGCGGCAGACGTCCCGGCGTTCCGCATGATGATGCGGTCAACACGGATTTTGCCGTACATTTCCTGCAGGATTCCACTACTAAAGGACATCCTGATCTGAAAGGTAAAGTGATTGTCATCGGCGGCGGCAACGTAGCGATTGACTGCGCTATCAATGCGGCAAAACGCAAAGCAGAACAGGTTGACATGATCTCGCTCGAAAGCTTTGAAGAAATGCCTGCGGGCAAGGTGGAAATCGGCGAGGCCAGAGAACAAGGTGTGAATATTCTCAATAGCTGGGGACCCAAAGAAGTGCTGGTCAATGAGAAAAATGAAGTGACAGGAATTGTGCTGAAAAAATGCACTCGTACGATTGATCCGGATACGGGCAGATTCTCCCCGCTTTATGATGAAGAAACAACCATGGAACTGCCTGCTGATCATATTGTTTTCGCGATTGGTCAGACCGTGGAATGGGGTAATTTACTTGAAGGTACAAAAGTTACTTTCCATCACGGCAATTATCCGGTAGCTGATTCTTTAACCTATCAGACAGAAGATCCTGATATATATGTCGGCGGAGATCTGCTGACAGGTCCAAGTTTCGTGATTAACGCAATTGCCGAAGGACATTTCGCAGCAGAGTCTCTGCATCGTCATGCTCAGACCCAGGCTCATCCGACCATCGGCATAGAGCGCCATCACTTTGATCAGCTTGATAAGGATGATATTTCATTCCCGTCTTATGATGAGGCCGGAAGACAGCAAGTGGCGCTTGATTTGAATGTAAGTGATCCCTTTAAGGATGAAAGGCTGTGCCTGACAGAAGAACAGGTTCATACCGAATCCAGTCGCTGCCTATCCTGCGGAGCTGCTCACGTTGATCCGAATAAATGTATCGGCTGCGGACTTTGTACTACTCGCTGCGAATTTGATGCGATTCATATTCATCGCGATAATCCTGAAAGATCCAAAATGTATAAGGCTGAGAGCAAGATACCGGTTTTGATGGGTTATCAGATAAAACGCGCGACGAAGATTCTGTTGAACAGCGGTTCCAGAGAAGCGCGGATTATGAGACAGAAGAGAAAAGAGTACAAGGCGAGAACAAAAGAATTTAATAAAAAATATCCATTGACAGGAAATTCAGTAGATGCATGAGTTAGGAATCGTTCTGCGCTTTGTCGATATGGTGGAGCAGGCAGCAGAAGAAAATAATGCGGAAAAAGTGGTAGAGGTGACACTCGAGGTGGGTGAAGTCTCTACCATCGTTCCGAGCTACTTTAAAGATTGTTACGAATGGGCGATCAAAAAAACGAAATACATGCAGGAATGCAAGTTAAATCTTATTATCCTGCAAGCTGTTTCATATTGCCGGGATTGCGCTAAAACTTATCAAACAACAGAATATGGACGCAGTTGTCCCTATTGTCACGGGGGCAATACCTATCTGGTGAGCGGCAGAGATGTTATGATAAAGGACATTAAAGTCGTGTAGTTTCAATGCGGTTATAAAAATTAATCTGCAAGAGTCAAAACATCTGTCAAGGGAAAATACTTGACAGATGTTTTTTATCTGGTATGATCGGAACGTGGCTTTTAAATGCCGTATTATAACAATTTAGGCGAGAATCAAACAGGCGGTAAAATAAAAGATGAACAACCCGGAAGAGATCAGAAAACATACGCAGATTTGCCTCTATTTCGATTATTACGGCAAACTGCTGACGCCGAGAAGACAGCAGATTTTACAAATGTCTTTTGAAAATGATATGTCTCTCGCGGAAATCGCCGATGCTTTGGGGACTTCCAGACAGGCGGTGCATGATAATATACAACAAGCGGTTGCGCAGCTTGAAAATTATGAGACAGAGTTGGGTATGGTTCAAAAGGATCAACGCTTAATTCATAAAATAGATCAGCTTTTGACCGAAATTCCGGTCCGGCAAAATCAAACATTGGCGGATAGCCTCCGGCGATTAAGAGCCGATATACTGTAGTTTTGATAAAATGATGCATGAAGAAGAGGCAGAAATTTAACTGGAATTTTCACCTATCTGATATGTGGCAGCAATGAGATACGGGATTTGATCAGGAGCAAACAAGGATTTTGACGAAAGGAAAGATATGGCGTTATTTGGCAATTTGAGCGATAAATTAAAAGCGATTACCGATCAGATGCAGGGCAAAACGCGCGTTACGGAAAAAGATATCAAGCAAATGATGCGTGAGATCAAGCTTGCCTTACTTGAAGCGGATGTGCATTTCAAAGTAGTCAAAGAATTGGTGGATGAAATTTCGCTCAAAGTCAAGGGCGAACATGTGCTGGAGAGCCTGACCCCGGGTCAACAGGTTGTCAAAGTTGTGCATGAATCTCTGATTGATATTTTAGGATCGGAGAACAGCAAAATTAAAATTTCACCGGACGGCTTTACAGTCATTATGCTGTATGGTTTACAAGGTTCCGGCAAAACGACAACCGCGGCGAAATTAGCCAGATATTTCAAGAACAGCGGGAAAAAGCCGCTTCTGACTTCGGTTGACGTGCACAGACCGGCGGCGCAGGAGCAGCTGCGTGTTCTGGCGGAACAGACAGATGTTCCCTGTTATATCAAACCGGAAGAAAAAAATGCCGCCGTGATCGCGAAAGAAGCGGTGGACAGAGCCAAATATCTCTTATGCGATGTTTTGCTGGTCGATACGGCGGGGCGTATGACGGTGGATGACGACCTGATGGCTGAGCTGCATGAAATTAACGAGGCGGTAAATCCGACGGAAAGATTGTTGATCGTCGATGCCATGATCGGTCAGGAAGCGGTGAATATCGCTTTGGAATTTGAAAAACAAATCGGGATTGACGGTTTTATCATGACCAAAATGGACGGCGACGCACGTGGCGGAGCGGCTTTGTCGATTAGACGAATCACCGGGAAACCTGTCAAATTTATCGCGACCGGAGAAAAAATCGACGCGTTGGAAGAATTTCATCCGGATCGTATGGCATCCAGAATTCTCGGCATGGGCGATGTTTTGACTTTGATTGAAAAAGCGAGTGCCGCGGTGAGTGAAAAAGAAGCTCTTGAAGCTTATGAGCGCATGAAAAAAAATCGCTTCACCTTGGACGATATGCTGCAGCAATTTGAGCAGATGAATAAAATGGGCGGGATCAAAGATATTTTGGGCATGCTCCCCGGTATGGGCGGCAAAGTTGATCCGAATGCTATTGATGACAAGAAAATGACAAGGACAGCCGCTATCATCAAGTCGATGACTAAGAAGGAAAGAGAAAACCACAGAATCCTTGACGCCAGCCGGCGCAAAAGAATCGCGGCCGGAAGCGGAACCAGCGTGCAGGAAGTGAATCAGTTAATCAAACAATTTAATGATATGCAAAAAATGATGAAAAAGTTTACCCGAATGGGAAAGGGAAAGCAGCGTCGCCTGATGCAGCAATTCGGAGGCGGTAATCTCCCTTTCTAAACCATTCTGAAAATAAATTGTCTAAATGGAGGAAATAAAATGGCAGTTAAAATTCGTTTAAAACGTATCGGAGCAAAAAAACAACCCAGCTATCGTATTGTGGTGGCAGATGTCAGAGCACCAAGAGATGGCAGATTTATCGAGGAAATCGGTTACTACAACCCGCTGACTCAGCCGGAAGATGTTCGCCTGGATATTGAAAAAGCAGATCAATGGATTAAAAACGGCGCCCAGCCTACAGATACGGTTCGTGCCTTGATCAAGAGATACAAAGAGAATCACGTGGAGAACGGAGCAGCTGAAGAAGCAGAAGTAAAAACGGCTGATCAAGCAGTGGAAGCAAAAGAAGGGGAATAATAGATGGTAGAATTATTAAAATCTCTGGTAGAGCCCTTTGTGGATCATCCGGATGAAATTAAGATCACGGAGATTGATCGTGGTGATACCATATTATTAGAGCTGCGAGTTAACCCTGAAGATATGGGAAAGGTGATCGGCAAGGGCGGCAGACGCGCACAGGCGATTCGCTCTTTAATCAAAGCGAAAGCCAAATTGCAGAATAAACGGTCTATCGTAGATATTGTCGATCCCGAATAAGGGAAAAGATTATCCGTTAAGAATGAACCGGAATCATTCAGATCGAATCAGCAAAACTAATTAAAATCCGGTCGGCAAGCGTGATTTATCTCAAATCAGCGAGATGTTTGACCGGCGAAAGCGGAAACTGAAAATGCCGGAAGAAGATAAAGATATTTTACGAAATAGACTCATTATCGGACGTTTGGGAAAACCGAGAGGTCTTAAAGGAGAACTCAAGGTTTTTCCTTTAACGGATGATCCCGTGCGTTTTCGTAAATTAAAAAAATGTTATCTGGAAGATGAAGACGGACAAGTCCGTTTTGAAGTGCGGGTTTTGAAAGTGAGTGTTTCCGGCGATAGCGTTTTTATTCAATTTAAAGATATCATCTCCCGGGAACAGGCGGAAGAATTAAAAAATTGCTATCTCAGCGTGTCCCGCGAAGACGCTGTCCCCTTGAGTGAAGATACCTATTTTATTGCGGACCTGATCGGCTGCGCTGTCTATGATTCAGAACACGGTCTGTTGGGCATGATCCGTCAGATCGATCAGAACAGCAATGCCGATATTTTTATTGTAAGGGAAAAGGGCCGAAATGATTTGCTTTTCCCGAACTTAAAATCCATTATCCGAAAAATCGATATCGCCGGACGTCGTGTCGATGTAATTTTACCAGACGGCCTCTACGAAATTTACCGTGAAGATTAGATTTTCAATTTTAACTCTTTTTCCTGAAGAAGTCAGACGAAGCCTCGCTTACAGCGTAATCGGCAGAGCTGTCGAAAAGCGGATTATCGGGATCGATTGCCACAATATTAGAGATTTCGCACTCAATCAATACGGTCAGGTCGATGACAAATTCTACGGCGGCGGAACAGGTATGCTGCTTATGGTTGAGCCGATTATCAAGACTTGGCTTTCCTTATTTGCGGATGATCCCGAGCAAAGTATCGCTGATTTTCTTTCTCATGTCGAAACTCCGGTCCTTGCTGATTGGCAGTCATTTTTGACTCCGCCCGTCCCGGCGCGAACTATTTATTTGTCACCGCGCGGCAGAGTTTTTAACCAAGCGCTTGCGCGCGAGCTGGCAGAAGAGAGGCATTTGATTTTCCTCTGCGGGCACTATGAAGGTGTTGATCAAAGAGCGATAGATCTATTGCAAGCGGAAGAAATTTCTTTGGGTGATTTTGTTTTAACCGGCGGAGAAACGGCTGTGATTCCCATCATTGATGCCGTCAGTCGTTTGATTCCGGGAGTTTTGCCGAATGAGGAAGCTCATCAATTGGAATCTCATAGCGACGGTTTCCTGGAAGAAGCTCAGTATACAAGACCGGCGGATTGGCACGGTCAAAAAGTACCTGAGGTCCTCTTGTCAGGACATCAGCCAAACATTGATGAATATCGCAGAAATTGCCGTATTCGAGAAACTATGAACAAACGATCTGATCTCTTTGACAAGAAAAAGCTCACAGAAGAAGAATGGCTCTCTTTTTTGAGAAGTTTATAAGAGTGATTGAATCAGAAAAATTGTTGTCTTAAAGAATTTTACGATAAATAATGAAAATTTAATCTTTCTTTACGATTAGACGAGTAAAGATTTGCTATAATAAACGACACTATGAGAATTGATATGTTTATTTGAAATTAGAGGGAGACCGAATATGGAAAACAATGAGAATAATAACCTGAATCAGGAAAACCGGAATTTTGATCCGGAAAAACAGGCAAAAGCCGATCATAATCAGCCGGCGAATAATCAGGAAGCGGCTGATCAGCAGCCAAACGCTGAGCAGGCGGATTATCAACAGCCTAACTATCAGCAGTCCGATTATCAGCAACCCAATTATTCACAATCCGACTATACATATGTTCATCAATCTCAAGCCGATAATCAGCAATGGAATTATCAAAACGCCAATCAGAGCGGATATCAGCAGTGGAATAATCAAAACTCCAATCAGAGCGGATATCAGCAGTGGAATAATCAAAACGCCAATCAGGGCGGATATCAGCAGTGGAGTAATCAAAATGCCAATCAGGGCGGATATCAGCAGGCTGGTTATGTGAAGGGACCGTTGGGGGAAGTCAGAAGTCCGATGACCACTTTGCTGCTCACGATTATTACCTGTGGTATTTATGGGATTGTCTGGTTATACAAAGTTTCCAAGGAAATTAATGACTATACACAGTCTGAATTAACCAATCCGTCTTTTGCTATTATAGGTATTTTCTGTGCAGTATTTACTTGGATTGAAGTTTATAAAATCGATCAGGCGTTGGTTCAAATTGACAGAGTGGAAGGCCGTCAATCCGAAAGTAAATTCCTGATTTGGATATTGTTATCTATTCTTGTGGGATTCGGCTTTTTTATGATGATTTATCAGGTTCAGGAACAATTAAACCGGATCTGGGTCAGCAATGGCTCTAATGCTCAATATCCAAGCATGTAATTCAGTTCGCCAATATTTACCAAAAATTAGATGGCAGAGATTTCATACTGAAACAATAACAAACGATGACGTTATTTCGTGAAATCATGGAAGTAATTGCGATCAGGTTGGGATTCATGGCGGATAAAACCGTGAATCCCAATTTTCGTATGCGTCATCAAAGGAACAATTTGCTGATTTTCATCGCTTTACTGCTCCATTTCACCTTGGCCGACAAAATTTGGGGAACAACCTGTTTGATACAGGGAACGATCGGTTTTCCTTGCCCGACCTGCGGCAGCACACGGGCTGCCGCGTACTTGTTCAAGGGGGATCTCAAAGCGGCTTTTTACTGGCATCCTTTAATTATTCTCAGCTTGATCATCCTTATAGCAGGCATTTTTATCATGATTCGAAATGATCTCAAAAAACAAAGAGCGTTTCGTAGGCATGAATCTTATCACGTCAATTATTTAGGCCATAAATTCTGGTATATCTATATCCCGATTCTGGTCATCTATCTCATTGTTTTTATCATTCGGTTTATCAGTCTCTATCCTCAGCCGCCGTTTAATTATAATCATTCATCGATGCTCGGCCGCTTACTGGCGTTATTGAAGAGAATTATTCACTGAAGTCAGGTCGGATTTTCGATAAAATAAAAAAAGAGCTTAATATAAAAATATTAAGCCCTTACTATAGGACGATTTATGTAAAAATCAGCGCATGGTTCTGCGTACATTATCCGGCATTTTTTCCGGATCATCGCTAATCGTAATGGTGAATTTCGCGGGAATATTTTCTGTTAATTCTTCTAAATCGTTGAAGAAGTTCTCAAGGTCCGCAATTTCTTTACTGTTGGCGATTTTATAGAGACTGTCAATATAAAAGTGGGTTATATCATGATCTTTTGCCGAAACGCCGGCAATAAAGGTTAATAATTCGCGATAGTTTCGGACGGGATATTCGGTGATATCAATCAAGCGAACCTGATAAGGAATATTTTGATTAAATCGTTTTCCATATTCTATGCATACGACATTGGTATCTTCCATCTTTGAAATTTTTGTGATTTCATCAACGATTGTGGATGTTTTTCCGGATCCCTTGAATCCGACAATTGCGTCAATCATAGCTTGTCTCCTTTGGAAAGAAAGATTTAAAGTGTAAAAACTTTATTAAATTTATTTTATATCAGGAATGGTCATTTTACAAATTTTGTATCATTCAAACGTACTTGTGATTTTTTGCTCTGATCAGCAAGTGCTAAAACGGAAAAATTTTCCGGATGGGCTGATTTTGCTTGATTTTATCGGCTTATCCTGTTATATTAAATGCGTTCTTGAAGACTTTGTTGAAAGAGTGGGCGTGCCCACTCTTTATTTTTGAAAAGATAACGAGGATTGAATAGATGTACAAGTCTACAGCCTTGCGGGGACAAAACAGGCAAGAACGCAGCTGACAGCAAAAGAAAGGCTCTGTCATATTTGACGGAAATAAATTATTAATGGCAAAAAGAAACACAACAGAAGAAATGGTTTATCAGGCGCTCGAACCCAAAATCAGTGAGATGGGTTTTGTCCTGATTGATGTTATCTATCGGCGTGAGAACAAAAAATTGTTTTTGCGCTTGTTGGTTGATAAAAAAGGCGGCATTAATGTTGAGGAATGTGCTTTGATCAATGAAACGCTGGATCCGTTTATCGAAAATGAACTGGGCTTGAAGCAGCACGATTATTTCGAGGTTTCCTCGCCGGGCTTGGAAAGACCGCTGACAGAACCTAAGGAATTCGAGATTTATGCCGGGCAGCTGATTGAGGTTCGGCTCTATCAAAAACAGCAGAATCAAAAAGTTTTTTGCGGAGAATTATTGCATGGCGATGATTCAACGCTGACTATTTTGGAAGAAAACACGGATGAAGAGATGACTTTCGCTCTGAGCGATGTCGCCAAAATATCAAGAATCATCCGATTCAATTAATAAGATTATGATAAGAATTTAGAATAAAGAAATACGAGAGAGTAAAGGGAGAATAATCAATGAATGTTGAAATGCTTGAGTCCTTGCGTTTATTAGCAAAAGAACGCGGTATCGAAGAAGAAGAACTTTTCGAATTTGTGGAAGAAGCTTTGGTTGCAGCCTATAAACGTGAATTTAATCCACGCTCGACTGAAAACGTAAGAGCTGAAGTAGATCGAGAAAGCGGTGAGATGAAAGTCTTTGTGACCAGAACAGTCGTAGATGAAATCACCGATCCCAATGCCGAGGTGTCTTTGGAAAGTGCCAAAGCGCTTTCGGACGATTTTGAAATAGGCGATATGCTGGAATTTGAAATCAGCCCGCAGGACTTCGGACGCTTGGCGGCTCAACAATTCAAAAGTGTGATAACTCAGAAATTATCACAGGCGGAGCGCGACAGAATCCATAAGGAATTCTCCGATCGTATCGGCGAACTGGCGTATGGGGTTATCCAACGCGCGGATCGCAGGGAGGTTATTGTGGATATTGGCCGAGCGGAAGCCGTATTGACCCAAAATGAACAATCCCGTCTGGATCATTATGAATTCAATCAAAGAATGCGTTTTTATATTTTAAGAGTTGATGAAAGGAACGGCCGTCCGATGGTTTTAGTGTCAAGAAGCCATCCTAACTTTGTCCGCCGCTTGTTTGAACAGGAAGTACCTGAAATTACCACCGGCGTCGTGCAAATTGAATCTGTTTCAAGAGAAGCAGGCTCCAGAACGAAGATCGCCGTCCGCTCGGAAGATCCCAACGTAGATGCTGTCGGTTCCTGCGTCGGTCAGCGCGGCATGCGTGTTCAGAATGTGATTGACGAATTGAATGGTGAAAAAATAGATATTATTGAATGGAATGAAGATCCGGTTATTTACATTACCAATGCGTTAAGTCCGGCTAAAGTTGTTTCTGTCACCTTGTTTGATGACGGTTCTGCCAGAGTGGTGGTTCCTGATCATCAATTATCGCTGGCGATCGGCAGATCGGGTCAAAATGCCCGTTTGGCAGCCCGTTTAACCGGCTGGAAAATTGATATTAAGAGCGAGAGTCAATATCACGAAGAGGCGGAACATTATTTATTGTCGCACTTTAAGCATGCTCTTTCTGACGAAGAAAATTACGAGGAAGAGGAATACGAAGATCCGGCGGCCTACGCCCGTTATCAGACGGAAGCTGCTGACATAGACCTTGCGGCTATTGACAAGGCTTTCAGCGACCTGAATAATGCGGATGAGATGAATCCTGACGATGAAGAGGCGGATCATCCGGAACAAAATGCCGAACAGGCCGAATAGTCGCTAAGAAGGAATACAAAAACGACAATCCGTGTTTATTATGTATAATAAAGGAGTTTAGGAATTAAGGAGATTATATGGCGCTAAAGAGAAGACATGCAGATTCGGATTTGCGATCAGGCTTTATTCGTGAAGAGGATATGGCAAGGCTAGAACAAGCCAATCGCGGCAATCATCCCGATCAAAATAAATCATTGAAAAGTACAGAGGAAAAGACGGAATCAATGAAAAAAACTGAAAAAGCAAATCAGGACGCAACTAAGAAAAAGGTCAAAAAAGTAGAAGGACCGAAAATCAGCATGCAGGGAATTTCCGGCAAGGCAATTACCGGAGTAGTTAAAGTTGTCAAAAAGGTTCCCCCTGTGCACAAAGAGGAACCGGATCAGAAACTTGAACAAACTGCAAAACCCGCGGATCAATCTGTGACAAAGGCGGATCAGAAAAAAGCGGAAGCTAAAGAAACGACAGCAGAAATTTCCAAAGCGCCTGAAAAAAATATTTCTGTGAAGCCGGATCTGAAAGCTGATTCGACACCGACTCCCGCTCCTAAAACTCAAAAAGAAATATCTGTTCGAACAGAAGCGGAACAAAGAACGCAGCCTGCCCGGAGTAAAGAAATGCCGGTTGCTTCAAAAGTCCGGGAAGAGAAACAGGAACAGACTCCGCAAGTTGAAGCCAAAGCCGAG
>CAYFVK010000003.1:31268-81313 GCA_964346695.1 uncultured Mageeibacillus sp.
AAAGCCGAGCCGGAGATTAAAAAACCCCGAGTCATTACCGATCAGGGGGTTTCTTCCTCGAGCTTCAGCGGACCGCGCATCAGACCTCAAAAAGGCAATTATGTCGGCAAAAACAAGGAACCGCTGCCGGGACCGGGAACGAGTTATCAGCGACCCGCTAATGACAGATACAGGAGAGAAGATGCCGGTCGTGGCGAATACAATAGAAATTATAGTTCTTCTGATACGCGCTATAAACATGACAATCGTGCTCAAGGCGGTTATCGCTCCGGTCGTTATGAAAATCAAAATCGCCGTTCCGACGGCTATGGCCGAGAGGAAAGCGGGCGTGACGGTTACGGATACGGCAGAAGCCAACATGATAATCGCCGCGGGGCAGGCGGTCGGGATTTTATCCAGAATAAAGACCGTGAAGAAGCGCCTCGCATAACCAAGTCTCCGCGTCAGAAACGACATGATACGCGTTACGACGGCCAGATCGATCCTGAATTGACGGACAATACGAAGGTTGATTTCCGCAAGCAGCACGATAAAAGAACTTCCGGCGCGAAAGGCAGACGCCATGTGGATTATGATCGCCGCCGCGAGGATCAGAAGCGAAGCTTTGAACAGGAGAAGTTACAGCAAAACCGCAGACAGCAAAAAAATAAGGCGAGACCTCAGGTCGCTCAGTTAACCAATGTAAAATTACCGGAGAATTTAACGGTCAGAGAATTAGCTGAAATCTTGAAGAAAACTACGGCAGATGTCATCGCCAAACTGATAGGCTATGGTGTTATGGCTACGGTTAATCAGGAGGTAGATTACGATACGGCTGAAGTTATCGCCAATGATTTCGGTATCAAGTCTGAAAAAATTGTTGAGGTAACGGAAGAAGATATTCTCTTCGACGAGTCGGAAGACAAGGAAGAGGATTTGGTGCCGAGACCGCCTGTTGTGGTTGTTATGGGCCATGTCGATCATGGAAAAACTTCGATTTTGGATTATATCAGAAATACCAGGGTAACCGCCGGAGAAGCCGGAGGTATCACGCAGCATATCGGTGCTTATACGGTAGATGTCGGCGGCAGGATTATTACCTTCCTCGATACTCCGGGGCATGAAGCCTTTACGACCATGCGGGCCAGAGGCGCTCAGGTGACCGATATCGCAATTTTGGTTGTCGCTGCCGACGACGGCGTTATGCCGCAGACAGTCGAAGCGATCAATCATGCCAAGGCTGCTAAAACAGAAATAATTGTCGCAATCAATAAAATTGATAAGAGCGGCATTAACATTGATCGTGTCAAACAGGAACTGGCGCAATATGGACTCTTATCCGAGGATTGGGGCGGGCAGACGACGATGGTTGAGGTATCCGCCAAAACCGGTGAGAATATGGATGAGCTTTTGGAAATGATTACGCTGACAGCCGATCTGATGGATCTCAAAGCCAATCCCAATCGTCAGGCCAAAGGTACGGTCATCGAATCCAAGCTCGATCAGGGCAGAGGACCGGTTGCCACTATTTTGGTACAGAGAGGAACTCTGCATGTGGGAGATACCGTTGTGGTCGGTTCTACGATCGGTAATGTCCGCGCCATGACCAATGACCGCGGCAAACAGGTCAAAGAGGCGGGACCCTCCATGCCGGTAGAAATTTTGGGCTTGCCGGATGTGCCGGAAAGCGGCGAGATTTTCTATCAGGTCACAGATGATAAGGTCGCGCGTAGCTTGGCTGACAGACGTCAGATTGAAGAGCGGGAAGCGTCTTTGCGTCAAACCAAGAGAATGTCGCTGGAAAACTTATTCGCCCAAATCGAACAGGGTGAGGTCAAAGACTTCAACTTGATCGTCAAGGGTGATGTTCAGGGCAGTGTTGAAGCGGTCAGACAATCATTGGAAAAACTCTCCAATGACGAAGTGAAGATTCAGGTCATTCATGCTGCGGTGGGCGCTATCACGGAAAGCGACGTACGCCTTGCTGAAGTCAGCAATGCCGTGATTATCGGCTTTAATGTCAGACCGGCGGCGGGAGTCGCTGATATGGCGGAACAGGTGCATGTCGATCTGAGAATGTATCGTGTTATTTATGACGCGATTAATGATATTGAAGAAGCCATGAAAGGTATGCTGGCTCCCAAATTCAAGGAAGTCATACTGGGGCATGCGCAGGTTAGAGAAACGTTCAATGTTTCCGGCATCGGTACAATTGCCGGCTGCCATGTAACGGACGGCATCATTATGAGATCTGCCGAAGTCAGAATTGTCCGTGACGGCATTGTTGTCCATGAAGGAAAAATCGCTTCCTTGAGAAGATTTAAAGATGATGTACGGGAAGTCAAATCAGGTTATGAATGCGGAATCGGTATCGAGAGATTCAATGACATCAAATTAAATGATCAGATTGAAGCGTTTGAAATGAAGCAGATAGACAGAACATAAGCATCATTAGAAAAGAGGATTTCATGTTACGTTCCGATCGCGTAAGCGAAGAAATAAAAAAAGTAGTCGCGCATATTTTGCAATATGAAGTTGAGGATCCGCAATTGCCGAAATTTACGACTGTCACAGACGTAGAGGTGAGCAGGGATTTAGCATATGCGACAATTTATGTCAGTGCACTGGGGCAGGGAGATCAGATCGATCTCACGCTGAAAGTTCTGGAAAGAGCCAAAAAGTTCATCCGATATCGTATCGGTCAGGAAGTAAAACTGCGGAATGTGCCTGAAATCAGATTCAAATATGATAATTCTATCGCGGAGGGCAACCGTATTTCAAAAATCATTGATCAGGTCATCGAGCAGGATGAACAGAATCGCAAAAATCATTCGGCGGATGAACCGGAACAATAATTTTTCGCGGGGAATGAGATGCAGAGTTTAGGCAATATAGAACAAGTTTTTCGCGAATTAACGGCTGCGGCTCCTAAGCGTATTCTTATTTTGCCTCATCTGAGGACGGATCCGGACGCGATCGGTTCCGCGGTCGGCTTGTCTGAATTTTTGACCCGATACAATCATTCGGCGGAGATTATCGTCGATGAAAAACCGGCAAAAAACCTGGAGTTTCTGTATCAGGGGTCAACGCTTCGGATTTTCGGCAAAGACTCCATCCCGGAGGAACCGGATTTGCTGATTTATCTCGATCATCATGAAAAACAAAGATTAGGCAACAGAGAACGGATTCTTGAGGCTCATCCGAATATACCGCTCGTGATTATTGATCATCATCTGCTGACCGAGGCGACAGCCGCGGACTTTTTAGCAAAGCCTGAATTTATCGGCAGGGAGCTGGCTTATTGGATTGACAGTGACAGATCATCCGTTTCGGAAATGGTCGCGGAACTCTTTTTTGTCGAAACTCCGACCTGCCCGGAAGATAATTCGCTCAGTGGATTTGCGCCCGATCTGACGCAGCAGGCGGCTGCCGCCCTGCTCGCGGGTATTTATGGGGATACCGGAGGGTTGCGCTATTCCAATACGTCAGCCCGTACTTTTGCGATCTGCGGTAAATTGAAGCTGGATAATGTTAATGTGGATGAAATCGCTGATAAATTATTCGCTGAGAAAAGTCTTGATCAACTGCGCATGATGGGTTATATCTATGAGAATTCGTCGCTCAATAAACGGAAGAATATGATCTGGTTTGTAGCGACAAACAAGCTGCTCCGTAAATATCACGCGACCCAGGAAGATCTGGAGGGAGTCAGCTCCGAATTACGAAATATCGCCAACATTGATCTGGCGATTTTGATTCGGGAAATTGATCGGGATACGGTAAGAGTAAATCTGCGGTCGAATGAGAATTTTGACTGCTCCATTCTGGCCAATCATTTTGGCGGGGGCGGACATAAGAGGGCTTCCGGCATTACTTTTGAAAAGCAAGGTGATTTGGCAGAAATCAGTGAAAAATTAATTGAAACAGCAGAGATCATGTTAAATGGTGAATAATCATTCTGATGCAAATAATTTTCGCGGCTTGCTTTTGCTGAATAAACCGGAAGGCATGACGTCTTTCGATGTGATCAGAGCCATTCGCAAGATGTGCGGAATCAGAAAAATCGGTCATTCAGGTACCCTGGATCCCTTTGCAGAAGGCCTGTTGCCGATCTTAGTCGGCAGATATACTCGTTTGGCGAGCTTTCTTGAAGCTGAAGCCAAAACCTATCAAGTGACTTTCGTTCTCGGCGCTGCGACGGATACGCTTGATCTGACAGGGGAAATTGTGCAAAGGATCGATCCCGCAATAATCGCTCGGCGCTTTCAAAGCGGGGAGCTGGACGAGGCATTGCAGTGTTCCCTGAAAACGAAATTTCTGGGGGAGATTTCTCAGATCCCGCCCATGTACTCGGCGGTAAAAATCAACGGGAAGGCCTTGTATCATTATGCAAGAAAAGGCGTAGAAATGGAGCGGGCAGCGCGCCGTGTTCACATCTATGACGCATCTGTTTCACCTGTTTATGAAAACAATCAGCAGCTGCTGGCGGATGCCAGGATTCACTGCTCCAAAGGAACCTATATTCGAAGTTGGGTCAGCGATCTGGCCAAAAGCATCGGCGTGCCCGCCTATGCGAAAACTCTGAAACGTCTGTCAACAGGTTATTTGTCGATCGATGAGAGCATTGATTTAGCCGAACTTGAAAAACTTTTCAGAGAAACCGGCAATGATCAGGAACGGTTCAGAAATGCCTTGACGCACGATTATTTTTATCCGATAGATAAGAGTTTGGCGGGTTTTCCGGTCTATGAACTTGATCCGAGAGAAGCGAAACAGGTGCTTTTCGGTCAGAAATTCAGACCTGATTTAAAACGTATTCGTTTAACTCAGGATTCAGGGGTATTCCGTTCCGGGAAACAGGCGCAAGCTCCCATAGATAAAAAAGCCGGTTCCTTTCATCAGACGCTGCAATTAGTTTATAATAATGAATTGCTGGCGATGGCGGAGTATAATCCCGGGAGATCGGCGGAACTGAAATATCATTGTGTTTTAGCTGCGCCGTCGGAGTTTCGGCAGAATAATAAATAGGATGAGTGATTAATCGATGAAAGTATATAGAGGTTTCCCGTTTCGGGTAGAGCAAGAAGAGAGAGCAATCGCGTTGGGTTTTTTTGACGGCGTGCATTTAGGTCATCAAAAGCTCTTGGATCAGCTTTTACGTAGCAGCCGGAAAAGAAATTTGAGCGCGACGGTTTTTACTTTCGATATGCATCCCGGACTGGTTCTGCAAAAAAGTTTTTCTTTTAAAGGCTTGATTCAGAGTAATCCGATGCGCCTGAAAAAATTGCAGGAATTCGGGGTGGAGGAAGTCATTCTGGCACCTTTGAGCGAAGAGGTCAGCCACATTCCGGCTGAGGAGTTCTACTTCGATTATTTAGTTGAACGGTTCGGCATGCGCAGTCTGATCGTCGGTGAAGACGCCCATTTCGGTTATCGCGGAGCAGGCGATGTAAAAAAATTACAAGCCTGGAGCGAACAAAGCGGGAGCGAGCTTTTTGTTATTCCCGATCTTGAAATAGCGTGTGAAAAAGTTTCTTCTACGTTGATTCGCAAATTGCTTGAAAATGGCGAAATCAGAAAAGCAAACAGCTTGCTCGGTTACCCTCATCAGATTTCAGGCGAGGTCAGACAGGGGAAAAGACTCGGCAGAACGCTCGGTTTTCCGACGATCAATCTTGACTATGACCCGGAGCTGGTCAGATTAAAATTCGGCGTCTATGTTTCTGAGGTTTTGATCGGGCGGCACGTCTATCCGTCGATCACGTCTGTCGGTACGAATCCGACGGTTGAACAGGATTCGAGTATCAAAGTCGAGACGTATATCTACAATCAGAACATGAATTTATACGATACGGAAGTCAGCATCGCTCTGCTCGATTTTGTCCGTCCGGAAATGCGTTTCGCCGATCTGGAAGAAATGCAGGAGCGAATTTTGCAGGATTTAAGATTTGTTGAAGATTGGCATAAAGAAGCGAAATCATCATAACTGTGTTAAAATACAAACTGTTAATTTTTTCATAAGGAGGAAAATTAAATGAATGTAGTGCATGTTTCATTTCCCGGCCTCGGCATCCATGATTTACCGATAGACAATATCGCTTTTACCTTTAATCTGGGCGGAAATGAATTTAATATATATTGGTACGGCATTATTGTTGCCTTTTCCTTTTTGCTCTGTCTCTTATTAGCCTCACGGCAGGCTCCGAAATTTGGCATCAAACAAGATGATATCATCGATACTTTTTTATGGATTATCATCCTCGGTTTGGTCGGTGCGAGACTATACTATGTGCTGTTTTCCTGGGATGATTTCAAGGATGACCTGCTTAAGATTTTCCAAACCCGAGAAGGCGGTCTGGCTTTCTATGGCGGCTTGATCGGCGGAATTCTGGCTCTGCTGATCAGTGCTAAAATTAAAAAGATCAATCTTATGCGCTATATGGATTTCTTCGCAGTTTATGTTCCGTTGGGACAGGGAATCGGACGTTGGGCGAATTTCGTCAATCAGGAAGCTTTCGGCACGAATACTGATCTGCCCTGGGGCATGTTCAGTGAAAAAACATATTTGCATCTTTCGCAGTTAGGCGACGGGTACGCTCCCTTATCTCCGGTGCATCCGACTTTCCTCTATGAATTTTTAGCCAATATGGTGATTTTTGTCATCCTTTATAAAGCCCGTAAAAAATCAGAAAATCACGGTAAGATTACGGGACTTTATCTGATTCTGTACGGACTGGTTCGTTTCTTTGTTGAAGGTTTGCGCACGGACTCTCTATATGTCGGACATACGACAATCCGGATTTCACAGCTGCTATCATTGGTTTTTGTAATTGTCGGATTGGTTTTCTATTATCTATCAACTAAAAAAGTTTTCGGGTCGCATGAATTGGTCGCGGAGGCGGAAACTTCTGATGAGGTTTTGGCGAACACAACGGAAACAAACGAAACGTCCTCTTCGGATGAGAAACAAAAAGAGAGTGCCGAACTGACTGAAAGCTCGGAAGAAAAATCAGAAGAAGCCGATTCCGAAACAGCGGATAATTTTACGGAAAAATCAGATTCTAAGTAAAAAGAATTATTATGCAAAGACCGTTCGATAACCAAGTAAAATCAGAATCCTATTTTGAATTATTGGATTACTGGCTTTTGATCCCGGTAATTTTGATGACGCTGATAGGTCTGTTTGTGCTGAATCAGGTCTTTCAAACCGGTTATGGCGCGAATGCGTATCCCGGTAATCTGATCAAGCAGGTCGGAGCCGTCATGATCGGAGTTCTCCTGGCAATCGGTGTTTCGCTGATCGACTTGACCGCGCTTAAACTGCTGGGCTATATAACCTACATTATCAGCGTAGCATTATTGATCTTAGTTCATATCGACAGCTATTCTTTAGCGGATGTTACCGGCGCGGACAGCTGGATTCGTTTTCCCCTATTCGGTACTTTTCAACCGTCTGAGCTTGCAAAACCGGGCATCGCTCTTGTTTTTGCCGATCTTTTGACCAGAATGAAAAACAAGGAGATCTCTTTGTCGCGAGGTCTTATCAGTTCCGCCATCATCTGCGGCATTCCGATGCTGCTAATTTCCCGAGAACCGGATTTCGGTACATTTTTTGTCATTTTATTTATGGTTTTAACCATGATTTTTGTTTATGGCATCCGTTGGATTTATATTATCGCGGGCGTGATCATAACGATCATCGGTATTCCTCTGGCCTGGAATTTCTATCTGGAAGATTATCAGAAAAGCCGGATTATGACTTTCCTCTTTCCGGGTCATGACGCCAACTCGGATTATCATATACAGCAGGCCTTAAAGGCGGTTTCGTCAGGCGGCATAGCCGGCAGAAGAGGTGCGGCGGAAATTCCGGTACCGATCAAGGAATCGGATTTTATCTTTACCGCGATTTCAGAATATCTGGGTTTTATCGGCACGACGATATTAATTATTCTGATCATTATCTTCATCAGCAGAGCAATTATTATCGCCTATAAGATGCAGGAATATGATCTGTCCTCATCCTTATTACTGATGGGCTTAATTGCCGTTCAGGGCATTCACTTTGTCGAAAACATCGGGATGAATGTGGGTGTTTTGCCCATCACGGGAATCCCCCTGCCTTATATCAGCAGCGGCGGCAGCTCGATGGTAGTAAGCTATTTCATGCTGGGCCTGATGCTCAATGTTTCAATCAATTACAATATTTTGAAAAAAGAAAAATTCTAAATATAACTCATAATTCTATCCATGATTTAATCATTCTTATCCTCTTCAGTTTAATCAAATATTACACAATTTAATCTATGATTTAGACTTCTTTCGGAATCAGAATTTTATCCAATATGCATATATATTGTCAAAGAATTACGCTAATTTATAGAAAACCATTGTGTAAGTTGACATATATTTTGTTATGTCGATAATTTGATTAAATAGATGTTGAATTTTATTGAATTCTTCAAAAAGTTTTAAAAAAATAAAGTGTATAGACGGATGAGTCAAAGAAAATGCCTTTATATAAGCATTTTATGAATGAATAGATTATGTTGATTATTGAAGTTTAAGCTGAGAAAGGAGGACAATACAGGATAGAAAAGATGAGGAGCAAAATGTAATATTGCGTTTGTTTCAGGCAATTTTACCGCAGTTATCACACACAAACTAAGAGATAAACATTCGATTTTATTATGTAAGGAGAGGTTATGTTTAGTCAAATAATTATGTGGATTATGGCGATAGGCGCCGTAGTCGGGGGTATAGATCGAATAACCGGCAATAAATTGGGTTTGGGAGAACAGTTTGAAGAGGGATTTAATTCCATGGGACCTTTGGCCTTAGGCATGGTCGGTATGGTTTCTCTTTCTCCTATTTTATCGCAATATATTGCCCCGGCCGTAACACCGTTATTAGAAAAAATAAAAGCGGATCCTGCTATTTTCGGCGCTATTTTGCCCAATGATACCGGTGGTTATCAATTGGCATTATCACTTGCCAACAATGAGCAAGCCGGTTTATTTTCCGGCTTGATTGTTGCTTCCATGTTAGGTTGCACAATTGTTTTCTCCATTCCGGTGGGATTGGGGTTGATAGAGAAAAAGGATCAGCCGTATTTTGCAAAAGGGCTGCTGATCGGTTTGATTACGATCCCCATCGGTACGATCATCGGCGGTTTAATCGGTAAATACAATATGACAATGGTTATTTTCAATACCATACCCGTAGCCGTCATTTCGATTTTATTGGCTTTGGGATTACGTTTTGTACCGAACGGGATGGTTAAGGGATGTATTGTTTTCGGTAAAATAATTACTGCGATTATCACAATCGGTCTTGTCATCGGCGCTTTCCAATATATGACCGGATTGGAAATTGTGAAAGGTCTGGCGCCTTTAGAAGAAGGTTTAGGTATTGTAGGAAGTATCGGCATTGTACTTTGCGGCACTTTCCCTGTTCTGTCGGTATTAACCAAATTGCTCAAAAAACCGTTGGGCTCTATCGGCAAAAAAATCGATTTAGACGCAACTTCAACGGCGGGTATTGTTTTTACATTAGCAAATTCAATTCCGGTATATAAGATGATGAAAGACATGAATTCCAGAGGCAAAATAGTCAATTCGGCCTGGCTCGTTCCGGCAACCGCCGCGTTAGGTGATCACCTGGGATTTACCGCGGGCGTTTATCCGGAGCAAATTGCTCCGGTCGTTATTTCTAAAATCGTCGCCGGTATTTTGGCGATCATTCTCGCGATGTTGATAACAAAGAATGGCACGCCGGAAGAAGACAGACAGAGTGCGGAAATTGCTAAACAATTAGCAAGTGAAAGTGCAGCCTAATCGACTGTAAATTTTAAAAGGAGAACATTATGGCTAAAAAATATTATATCGGTATCGATCAGGGAACGACGGGTTCTACCGTATTGATTTTAGATGAAAATTGGCAACAAGTCGGCTTCGGTTATTCCGAATATGAACTGGAATATCCACATCCGGGCTGGGTTGAAAAGGATCCCAAAGTCGTTTGGGAATCCATTAAACTTGCTATGCAACAAGCTCTTCAGGAAGCCGGCTGTCGCATGGATGAAATCGCTTGTATCGGTTTGGATAATGAGGGTGAAACCTGCATGATCTGGGATAAAAAAACAGGTGAACCGGTCTATAATGCGATCGTCTGGCAGGATAGAAGAACTGCTAATCGGGCTGACAAATTAGCCGCTGAACATGGCGAAGAGATCAGGGAAAAAACCGGTGTGGTCATTGACAGTTATTTCAGTGCGACTAAAATTGAGTGGATATTAAACAATGTAGAGGGTGTGAGAGAAAGAGCGGAACGCGGTGAATTGCTCGCCAGCACTTTAGATGGTTTTGTGATCTGGAAGATGACGCATGGAGCTATTCATATTACGGATGCTTCTACTGCTTCGAGAACGATGCTCTTAAATATTCATAAAGGAGACTGGGATCAGGATATTCTGAATTGGCTTGATATTCCGAGAGAGATTCTGCCGACGGTTAAAAACAGTTCGGAAGTTTATGCTTATACTGATCCTCAGGAGTTCTTCGGCATGCATGTACCGATCTCCGGTGCGGTTGTCGATCAGCAATCAGCTTTATTCGGTCAGGCTTGCTTTAAGTCAGGCAATGTTAAAACCACCTACGGAACCGGAGCTTTTATGCTGATGAACGTCGGTGATCAGCCCATTTTCTCCGAGAACGGATTGGTCACGACCATTGGCTGGAGATTACAGGACAAATTAACCTTTGCTTTGGATGGAGGTATTTATATTACAGGTGCCGCGATTAAATGGCTGCGGGATAAAATGAATTTCTTCACATCTACTTCTGAAACGTCCGAGATGGCTGCGTCATTGAAGAGTACGCACGGCGTCATGTTTGTTCCTGCATTTGCCGGTTTGGCGGCTCCTCATTGGGATCAATATGCACGCGGAACGATTCTCGGTATTACCGGCGGTACGACCAAAGAAGATATTGTTCGCGCAACGCTGGAAAGTGTCGCTTATCAGGTCAGTGATAATCTGAAGGTAATGAACAAAGATTCGGGTATCTCGATTGAAGTGATGAGAGCTGATGGCGGGATGGTGAAAAATCCCTGGTTAATGCAATTCCAAGCAGATATTTTGGGTATTCCTATTGACGTGCCGGTGATAACAGAAACGACTGCTTTAGGTGCGGCTTATTTAGCGGCTTTAGGTATCGGCGATTTCAGCAGCTTGGATGATATTTCCGCCCACTGGCAGCTACAGCACCGTTATGAACCCAATATGAGCGAAGAAAAACGTGCCAACTTGCTTTACCATTGGAGCAGAGCGGTAGAAAAAAGTAAAGATTGGATGATTCACGATGATCCGTTCTTCGATTGATTTATCTAACGCGGAGAACTTTTAAAGAAGTTTTATTTAAGGAAGGTGAGTAAAATGATAAAAACCGATGTTTTGATTATTGGAGCCGGAGCGGTTGGCTGTGCTTTGGCAAGAGAATTGACAAAATATCAGGTAAACGTACTGGTTGTTGATAAAAATGAAGATGTCGGAGGGACTGCATCGAAGTCAAATAGTGCAATTATTCATACCGGCTACGATGCTTCACCGGGAACATTGGAATCACAAATGGTCGTAACGGCTAATCCGATGTATGATAAATTGACAGAAGATCTGAATGTGGAATTTCGACGTTGCGGAGCGATTCTGCCTGCGATGACTCAAGAACAATTTGAACAGCTGCCGGCTCTGAAAGAGAAGGCGCTGAAAAATCATGTTTATGATGTCGAGTATTTATCGGCAGAGAGATTGCTGGAGATGGAACCTAATCTGAATCCCGAGGTCTTGGCCGGTTTATATATTCCACGTGAATC
The DNA here is from genome assembly GCA_964346695.1 of uncultured Mageeibacillus sp. GTDB lineage: Bacteria > Bacillota > Clostridia > Saccharofermentanales > DTU023 > UBA5436. The sequence continues at coordinate 43,116 of CAYFVK010000003.1, forward strand.
GATCATTGATCCTTTTGATCTGGTCATCGCTTATGCGGAAAATGCTCAAGATAATGGCGCGAGTTTTTTACTGAACACAAAAGTGATTGATATGGTTACGGAAAACAATAAAATAACCAAAGTCATCACGACCGGTGAAGAGATAGAAGCGAACTATGTTGTCAATGCGGCTGCGCTATATTGCGATGAAATTGCCGCCATGGTCGGCAAAACCGATTATAAATTGAATCCCCGCCGCGGTGAATTTTATATTCTGGATAAAAGAACAGAAGCACAAGTCAATCATATTATCCTGCCTATTCCGACGAAGTTGACCAAGGGCAAATTGTTGGCGCCGACAGTACACGGAAATATTCTCTGCGGACCGACGGCCGATGATTTGAGTGATAAGGTAGATTCTGCGACAACTGCCGAGGGTCTTGCCAGTATTGAAAAGGATGTGCGGCGTCTTGTTCCGAATATCAGAATTAAAGATACGATCAAACAATATTCCGGTTTACGACCCAACTGCACACCGGCCGGTTATCATATCGAAACATATCCGGATGTTCAGAATTATGTCAATATTGCCGGTGTTCGCTCAACCGGTTTGACAGCTTCACTTTCCTTATCTTTATACCTAACTGAGAAATTAAAAGAGATAGGTATGAAAGCGGAATTCAATCCTCATTTTAATCCCAAACGAAAAGGTTTTGTTCACTATAATCATGCTTCCAATGAAGAGAAAGATCGTTTGATCAAAGAAAATCCTCTGTTCGGGCATGTTATCTGCCGCTGTGAAACGGTGACGGAAGGTGAGATTGTAGAAGCGATTCATCGGCCGATTCCGGCTCGCTCGCTCGATGCGATCAAGAGAAGATTACGGCCCGGCACGGGCAGGTGTCAGGGAGGTTTTTGTGGACCGAGAATCATTGATATCCTGGCAAGAGAACAAAATATTTCACCGCAAGAGGTATTAAAAAATCAATCCGGATCCTATATGATCGCCGGCAATGTTCGATAGCCTTTTGCAAACATAGATTAAGGAGAGATTCAAATGTATCAAATGAAATGTGATGTTGCGGTTATTGGTGGAGGTCCGGCAGGCTTGGCAGCTGCTATAGCTGCTAAAGAAGAAGGTGCTGAAAAGGTTCTCATCGTCGAAAGAGATCAAGCGCTCGGCGGAATTCTGCAGCAATGTATTCACCCCGGATTTGGACTTACATATTTTCATGAAGAACTGACAGGGCCGGAATACTATGAGCGTTTTATCAAACAGGCAGATGCTGTAGGCGTTGAATATTTGTTGGACACGATGGTTCTGGAAATAGATTCCGATGCCGATATTATTTGCGTAAATCAAACATACGGTGTCACGCAAATTACGTCAAAAAGTATTGTTTTGGCAATGGGATGCCGCGAGCGGACGCGCAGTCAAATCTGTACACCCGGAAGTCGTCCGGCGGGGGTTTACACCGCAGGCGCGTCTCAGCGGTTATGTAATTTACAAAATGAAAAAGTCGGGAATAAGATTGTTGTGTTGGGATCCGGGGATATCGGTATGATTATGGCGCGACGCATGACTTTGGAAGGGGCCGAAGTAGTTGCGGTGGTTGAAATCATGGATTATTTATCCGGTTTAACGAGAAATCGCGTACAATGTTTAGATGATTTCAATATTCCCTTGCTGCTTTCTCATACGGTCACAAGAATTGTAGGTAATGAACGAGTCACCGGTGTCTATGTAGCCGAAGTAGACGCGAATAAGAAACCGATTCCTGAAACGGAAAAATTCTATGAATGTGATACGCTATTATTATCAGTCGGTTTAATTCCGGAGAATGAATTATCAAGAGAAACGAATGTGAAAATTGATCCGATAACGCAAGGGCCTTATGTCAATCAATTTATGCAGACCTCTGCGCCGGCAATTTTTGCCTGCGGAAATGTAGTACACGTCAATGATCTGGTTGACAATGTTACAAAAGAAAGCCAAACAGCCGGACGTTATGCGGCACAATATGCTTTGTCCAAATTGCCGGAAATTACCGGTGAGGTACAGATCAAGGCAGGAAACAATGTCCGTTATATCTGTCCGCAAAAAATCGTTTTAACTGACGAACAACGTAAAATACCACTTTATTTTCGGGTTAAAAATCCGCAGATGAAACCGATCATTGAGGTTTCTGTGAACGGAAAAGTTGTTTCGAGCAAGAAAAAGATAAAAGCTAATCCGGGAGAAATGGAAAATGTTTTGATTGACAGAGCGGATCTAAATCCGGGTGAACTGGAAATTTCTGTGTTGGTAGAGGGGTAGAAAAAATGAGTAAAAAAATAATCACTTGTACAACTTGTCCTGTTGGCTGTGATATGACGGTGGAAGCTGTCGGCGATAAAATCGAGAAGGTAACGGGCAATTTATGTAAGAGGGGTGAAGCCTATGCGCACGATGAGTTTTTCTTGCCCAAACGAATTTTAGCAACTTCTATTAAGGTGGAAGGCGGTCAGCGACCGTTGGTTTCAGTCCGCTCAAATCAGCCTTTGGCTAAAGATAAAATCTTTGAGTGCATGAACATTATTCGCGATTTTTCTGTCAAGGCTCCCGTGCATAGCGGAGATGTCTTAATTTCCGATATTGATGGACAACAAGTTGATATCATAGCGACATCAAGCGTAGATCAATTAAGTTAAGACATATTTTGCCAAGATTCTAAAAGAGAAAGGTTAGTAGCTGAATAGGCTTTAACCTTTCTTTTCTTATTCAGACTTAAATTATGATACGGGCCGTATTAACATTCGTGATAATTGCTCAAACCTTCACTGCAGGCCTGTTTCCGTTCGTTTCTTTTAGTTTTTATCTCAATTTGATATGATAATAAAAAGTATTGTGAGGTTGAAAAAAGCAGCAGAGAGTGAAAGATGAAAGAAGATCGTATTCAAGAAATAGAAAAAATTATTAAACAAAAACGTTCTGTCAAAATTCAGGATTTAGCCAATTATTTTCAAGTTTCAGTCGAAACCATACGCAGAGATTTTAAAAAATTAGAAGATTTAGGTATCTTGCAGACGGTATACGGCGGGGCTATTGCTCGTCATTATTCGGGAATCGAGCCCTTTTATGAAGATAGGGAACAGCTCAATATGGCGGAAAAAAAGGCAATTGCTCAGAAGGCTGTCGAGCTGGTGTCGGACGGAGATATTATCGGTATAGATATCGGAACAACGCTGCTTGAATTTGCGAAAAATTTGGTTGGCGTACGCAAAGTTACAGTACTGACGAACAGCTTGAAAATTGCTTCTGTATTGTCTGTCGATTTTAATATCAAAATTATTTTGCTGGGCGGCAGCCTTCGCCATGGCGAGTTGTCAACATCAGGTTTTTTAGCGGAAGGAGATTTGTCCTATTTTACATTGGATAAAATGTTCATGGGTATCGGCGGAATAACGGCGAACGACGTTACGGATTATCATATAGAAGAAACAAATTTAAGACGGCAGTATATCAAAAATGCTAAAGAATTGATCGGCTTGGTTGATTATTCAAAATTTGGCATTACTGCAATGAATAGACTTTGCCCGACCTCGGTGTTCGATAAAATCGTGACGGATAATAAAAGTCCCAGCAAAGTCATTCAGCAGATCAGAAATTCAAATGTTAAGGTTATTATTGCTTGATTTAAAATTGTCATTTTGTATGATTTTGCGTAGAAACACTTGGTGGAACGACCTCCATACCGGAGTTTTTAGATCATAAATTATCTCGTTTAATATTTATCATTCATATAAAAGAGCGGCTTTTTTGTCTTTTGGTAAGAGCCGTTTTTTGTTCTGAAATTATTTTCTTAAAATCTATAAAAATATCGACGGAAATCTTCTTTTTTCTCAAAATCAGCTTGCGTAAGGGAGGAAAATAGTCTAAAATTCAATTTAAGTGGAGGAAAGTAGCAGGTTTATCATTGAAAGTGGTGGAAAGTGGTAAATCTGCCGCGATAGATACGTCATGGCACGCTATACACATACAATTGATAAAAAAGGACGTGTTATAGTTCCGGCAAGATTAAGAGAAAATCTTGAGGGGGTGCTTTTCGTGACATTAAGTCTGGATGATAATTATTTATCTGCCTATACTCCCGAGCAATTTTCATCTATAAGAGAACAGATTTCAAAACTTTCAGGTACGGATCCGGATGTGCGCAGACTCAAAAGGGCCATTATCGGTGAAGCGATTGAATGTTCTTTCGATTCACAGGGACGGATCAGCCTGAGTGAGAATTTGCTCAGATGGATCAATGTAAAAGCCGGCGATGAGATTTGTTTTATTGATATGTATGACAAATTGGATATCTGTTCAAAAGAATTCTATGAGAAATCTTTGGAAGAGATCGGTTCTTTAAGCCAATTAGATTTGACCAGATTCGATGTGCAGGGACTCTGATTTTCATCATATACCGGTACTCTACGATGAAGTACTGCGGGCGTTAAATATCAAACCGGACGGCATTTATGTGGATTGCACGTCGGGCGGGGGCGGACATAGCTCCGGTATCTTAAACAAACTTTCTTCCGAGGGCCTGTTGATCGCGATTGATCAGGACCCTGACGCACTTTCCGCCACAAAGCTGAAACTTGAAAGTTTAATGGAGAATAAAGCTCAATTTAAATTAATTCAAAACAAATTTTCCGATATCAAAAACATATTGTTTGATTTGAATATCGCAAAAATAGATGGTCTCCTTGCTGACCTTGGCGTTTCTTCTCATCAGATCGATACAGCAGAACGCGGATTTTCTTTCCGGGAAAACGGGAAATTAGATATGCGCATGAGCGATCAGGCGCTGATGAGTGCGGCGGATTTTGTAAATACGGCAAGCGTTACGAAGATAGCAGAAGTTCTCAGAGATTATGGCGAGGAAAGATATGCAGCGCGTATTGCCGGCAATATCGTCAGGTTGAGAACCGAGAAGCCGTTCCGGACCACCTTTGAATTAGTTGATGCGATTAAGCAGGTCGTGCCCGCGAAAAGTAAACGGGAGCAGCATCCTGCCAAGAGAACCTTTCAGGCGATCAGGATTTATATCAATCAGGAATTGTCCGAATTAGAGACTCTCTTGCAAAATATTCCGGATTTAATGAATGAAAAGAGCAGGGTTTGTATCATTACTTTTCATTCACTGGAAGATCGCATCGTTAAACAGACCTTTCAAAAATGGGAAAATCCATGCACATGTCCGAAAGACTTCCCGGTTTGTGTATGCGGCAAAAAGCCGTTAGGCAGAATTGTCGTAAGAAAAGGTATTGTCGCGGATGAAAAGGCCGTGGCAGAAAACAGTCGCTCACGCAGCGCCAGATTGAGAATATTTGAAATGAACTGAAGTTAATAGAAAAGAGGGGAATATGGCATATAAAGAAGCTGGAAATTTAGCTTATCGCATAACAGATGAAAATAGCTCATCTGTTAATTTTAACTCTAATGCAATTCCCGATATTCCTTTTGAATTGCCGGATTCGCCGGAACGCCGCCGAGAAGAATACGAACGAATCAAACGTCAGCGCCGCATTGAAGAGCGTCAATTAGCCAAGCGGACGGACGAACTTTATCATATCGCAGGCAAAGAAAGATTAAAAAATATGCTTTATTATGTCTGTGTTATTCTTTCTATTCTTGGCGTTTTTGCTTTTCTGATGCAACGGCAGTCCCGAATCGTCGAGCAAAATTTTAATAATATTCGGCTGCAGAATCAGATCAATGAGCTCGACAGGGACAATCAGCAAAAATACGAAGAAATTCTTTCGAAAGTTGATTTCAATGAAATTGAACAGCAGGCATACGCGATATACGGATTGAGAAAACCTGCCGCTTCACAGAGAATTACGATTCATCTTCCTGAAGTGGACAGAGTGATTCGTTATCCTGCGGATACCTCATCTTATTCTGAGAGCGAAACTCCGCAAGCGGAGAACAATACTAAAATAATCGATTTCAGCCGGACAGAGCTATATATGAAACGTTTGAGGATACAGGAATAGATAGGAACTATGCCTAATAATAAAGAGCATAATAAAAATTTTTATCGTAGAGATGAATCGGGACGTAAAGCAAGAGCGGAAAAAGAGAAAAAAGAAGCTCTTGCTTTTAGGCATTCCGAAAACTCTACGAAACCACCTCAAAAAAATCGTTTTTTTAGCCCTGGTGAGAATATACATAATGATGTAAATACAACATATAAAACAAGCAAAAGGCCGACCGTTAAGAGAAAAAGGAATGTTTCTTTTAATCGTCCGGCTGTTCTGGTAATTGCTTTATTAATAGCGATATTATTTTTGTATTTTGCATTTGTGTTGTTTCAGATGCAGGTGCAAAAGCATGATGAGATGACTGAACTTGCCAATAATCAATATTATCGAAAAGTCATAATACCGCCGCGTCGAGGTGATATCCTGGATCGCAACGGAAAAGTTCTGGCAACTACCATCAATGTGTTCCGCATCGGAGTTACTCCCAAACATGTCTATTCATTAATCGAAACACAGGGAACGAGCGAGATTATTGATACCGTTTCCGGTCTTTTGTCGCTGGATAAGGATGAACTGAAAGGCTATCTTGATCAAAAGGATGCAAGTTATATTCAGATAGCGAAAGATGTTCCGCAGGAAAAAGCGGATCTGCTGGATCAGTATTTAGCCTTGAATCAGATCGGGGGATTTCGCCTGGACGCCGAACCGAAGAGAATTTATCTGAATGAAGATGTTGCCAGCCAGGTCGTTGGATTTTGCGGCTTGAACGGAGATGTTCTGGAAGGCCGGCTCGGTATTGAATACCAGATGAATGATGTCTTATCCGGAAGCGCCGGATATTCCTACGGCGCCAGAGATAATTATTTAAATTCCGGTGTTTTGCCATTTTCCGAATCGGCGGAATTAGCCGCTATGGACGGGCAGACGGTGACCTTAACGATCGATGATGAAATCAATAAGAAGTTGCAGGAACAGGTTAAAGAAGCAGTTGATTTGCTCGGAGCGAAATCCGGAGGAATGGGACTGGTTTTAAACGTCAATACCGGCGAAGTTCTTGCCATGGCGTCTTATCCTTATTTTAGGAGTGCTGATCCTACCGCCAAACAGACGGCACTTGATTTTCCGGGAGTGTGGAATCCGGAAAATACGGAAACAATTAATTTTTTAAGCGACAATTATTGGAGGAATAAAGTCATTTCCGAAATTTTTGAAGTAGGTTCTACTTTTAAAACGCTAACCTTAGCCATGGGACTGGAGGAGAACGTCAGCTCTGAAGAAACTTATTATGATGATGCACCGATTGATGTGCTGGACTATACAATTAAATGCTGGTCGGAAGAAGGACACGGCTATGAAACATTGTCGGACGCTTTCCTCAACTCCTGTAATCCGCCTTTTGTTCAGGTCGGCTTGGATCTGGGGGTTGACAAATTTTACGAATATATCGATGCCTTCGGTTTCAATCAGCTTTCCGGGGTAGAGCTGCCAGGTGAAGCCAAATGCATTTTCCATGAAAATCCCTCGAAGATTGATTTGGCCACGCTCAGCTTCGGCGAGCAGTCCGGTTTCAATCTGATGAGTTATGCCAAAGGGATGGCCAGCGTTGTTAACGGCGGCAATCTGATGACGCCGCATATTATTAAACAGATTACGAACGCCGACGGCGGTGTGGTCAGCGCGACTGAACCTCAGATTGAAAGACGGGTTATTTCCCAGAGAACATCTCAGCGGGTCAATAAGCTATTAGCGAGAAATGATATTTTGCAGGGAATTAACAAAGTCACTGCGGGTTATCAGCTGGGCGGAAAAACTTCAACCTCGGTCAATGAATATACGGATGAACTAACCATGTCCTATGCAGGCATCGCGCCGATCGACAATCCTGAAATTCTGACGATCATTGTTGCTCAAGAAGTGGATAATGGACATCTGGGCAGCAATTCCTTAATCAATAATGTATCCGGAATGGTCGATTTCACACTTGACCATCTACATATCGCGAGACATTATCAGCAGGATCAGATCGATAATATGCAGACAACAATTCAGGTGCCGGATCTTACAGGTCAAACGCTGGAGCAATTAAAAGCGGAGCTCAATCGGGAGTCTGTGGAGGTTTATGCCGGTGTTCCGGAGATGAAGCCGGATGATTATGTGGCGATGATTGTGCCGGCTTCCGGCACGAGTATTCATTATGGCAGCCGAATTTATGCATATCCGACAACAGAGATACCGGAAGACCCGGTAGCGGTTCCGGATTTCAAAGGAAAGAATTATAATGAATGTTTGATAGCTGCCAACAGCGCGGGACTGGTATTGCAGTTCAGCGGAGACATGACCGGCCTGGCGGTAGAACAATCAATCGCTCCTTCGACAGGAAGTCCGTCTGAAGATCCGATTGAAAATCCGACCGGGACAGATGAAGATAATTCCATCGATCCCGCCGATCAGCAGCAAAGCGAAGCCCCGAATATGTTTGTGCAAAAAGGCACAGTCATAAAAATTACCTTACAATCTGAAGCGGGCGATTAAGGAGGAAAAAATGGCCAGATTTATCCCGGCACAATTACAAACCTGGACAAACGGTTTATTAATACAAACGCCTGAAGCGGAACGTCACAGTGAACGCTTTTATCGCGGTATATCAACCGACACGAGAACGATTCGTTCCGGAGAAGCATTCCTGGCTTTGATCGGTGATAATTTTGACGGACATAATTTTGCCGAGACAGCTATAGAGAAAGGCTGCAAAATGTTGATTCTGGACGAAAAAAGCCAGATAGCCATGAAATTATATCATGATATCAGAAACGGCAAAGATGTTCCTGATTTATTATTGGTTCCCGATACGCTTATTGCTTATCAGCAAATTGCCGAAGGATATCGTTCCACGCTATTGGCTCCGGTTATCGGAATTACGGGAAGTGTGGGCAAAACGACCACCCGAAGAATGGTCGGCTCGATTTTAGAAACGCAGTTAAAATTACATCAGACTGCCAAAAATGAGAATAATCAAATCGGTTTGCCGCTGACCCTCTTATCCGCGGATGATGAAGATGAAGTCATTGTCGCTGAAATGGGGATGGATCGGCGCGGTGAAATCAAAATCCTGAGCAATGTGGCAAAGCCGGATATCGCGATCATAACCAGTGTCGGCTACAGTCACGCTGAATATTTGGGCAGCAGAGAAGATATTTTAAAAGAAAAAACGGATATTACCTCCGGCATGAAAAGTAACGGTATCGTTCTGATCAATGGTCAGGATACCCATTTGAATGCTTGGGCATTGGCCTATGTCGGGACGACGTCGGTCTGGCGCATTTGCAATGAATATACCGATATCGGCGAAGTGTATAAGGACTTTCCCGTGTTCTGGGCTGAAGATATTGAAATCGGTGTTCACGGTACATCTTTTACCGCCAAAACAAGTCTGGATCCAGAGGTTGCCTGGCCGGTCAAGATCAGAGTTCCGGGAAAATATCTTATACGAGCCGCTCTATTTGGTTTGGCAAGTGCCTATGCGCTCGGTCTCGATATGGACAAAGCCGTTGCCGGATGTTTGAATTTCACCAATTCCGGAAACCGTCAGCGCATTATTATCAATCAAAACTACATCATGATTGATGATTCTTATAATTCTTCTCCGGAGTCTGTAACTGCCGCGCTGGACACTTTGTCGATGATCGCCGGGAATAAGAGAAAAATCGCCTGTATCAGCGCGATGCGGGAACTCGGTAAATATGCCGAAGATCTGCATACGAATATCGGTTATAAAATAGCCGAGATAGATCTTGACTTGCTCTATTTGGTGGGCGAGGAAACAAAATGGGTTGCCTCGGCCGTTCACAGCATTAATCCCGATATTGAAATCAGACAAATGGAGAGTTCGGATAATATTGCGGAAGATATTATATCCAGAATCAAACCGGGGGATTGTATTTTAGTCAAAGGCTCACGCAGTTATCATATGGAAAATATTTCCGACGCTATTGAAAGTAAGGTATAAAATTTGAATTATTTGTTTATCATAAATGGTATTATCATTTTTCTGTTAACCTTATTTTTAGGTAAAATTGGTCTGCCTTATATCAGAAAACTGCATCTCGGACAAACGGTACGTGATGATGGCCCCAAGACTCATTTCAAAAAGAGCGGTACCCCGACTTTCGGCGGCTTGTTCTTTCTGATTCCTTTTGCCTTGACGGCATTAATATTGCCTTTAATTAACCGGACTTTTATCAGCTACAGCGTGATCATGATTTTAACTTCGCTTTTTGGGCTTGTCGGTTTCCTTGACGATTATATCAAGGTTCGGGTTGATAAAGGCGGTTTGTCTGTTTGGCAGAAGACGGTAGGGCTGACCATTGTCTGCAGTCTGTTTGCCGCTTGGTTTTTATGGTTTTCCGGTTTCGAGCCATTTCTCTATATACCCTTTATCAAAGAGAGAATTCTGATTGTCGGCGGTTGGAAAATCCTTTACTTTGTCTTTATTATTTTGTTCTTATTTTTTATGTCGAATGCCGTCAATATTACAGACGGGATTGATGGTCTGGTTTCTTCATTAATGCCGGTTACTTCGTTATTTTTAGGTGTTTTCCTCTATTTGATCGAACAGGACAAAACGGAGGTTATGCCTCTGTTGGCTGCCTGTGCCGCTTTAATGGGAGGGCCTTTGGGATTTTTGTTTTATAATCGCCATCCGGCAAAGATCTTCATGGGCGATACCGGGTCGCAGGCCCTCGGAGCTTGCTTCGCGGCGACCTCATTATTGGCGGGCGTGCCGTGGATCATCATACTGATCGGTCTGATTTATATCCTTGAGGCTTTTAGCACCTTGTTGCAGGTTTTTTATTTTAAAGTAACAAAAGGCAAAAGATTGTTCAGAATGGCACCCTTGCATCATCATTTTGAGCTGGGCGGCTGGAGCGAGAAAAAGGTGGTTCTTAATTTTAATATATTTACCGTCTTCTGCGGTGTGCTCAGTCTGCTGATCTTTTTCTATATTTAATGAGGTAGCGTATGAATGCGATAAAAAACAATAATAATAATCAGTATAATCTGACGATCGCGGATCAGGCTGAGATAGATGCGGAATCCGGTCAGAATTTTTATAGTGAATTAATAAATTTCAGACGCATTCATTCAGGATTGCTTATCGTAACCTTAATCCTCGTTTGTTTCGGCTTGATAATGCTTTTTTCAGCGAGCATGAGCAATAGCTTTGCGACTCAAAATGATAATTCACAGTATTATTTTAAGCGTCAGCTGATTTTTTCTGTTATCGGTTTAATCACCGGACTCGCCGTCGCGAATTTTACCAATATCAATTTTTATAAGAAACGAATTTTTTATATCGGCGCTTACGCGTTTACTACTTTATTATTGCTGTTGGTCTTTCTGCTCGGGACAAATCAGATGGGAGCTCAGCGCTGGCTTAATATTTTCGGAATTAATTTTCAGCCCTCGGAAATTGCCAAGTTTATGGCTGTCTATGTACTTGCCGGTTATTTTTCCGAGCTGAAAATTGCCATCCGTCAAAAAAAATTCAGAGCGCGGAACAGGCGTAAACAATTTTTGAAAGACGGGCGCGTATTCTTTTTAATACCGGTTTTGCTGATGTCCGTATGGTTCGTGCTGATCGCTGTGCAGCCGCATCTTTCGGGCGCCTTAATCTTCGCCGCTATCTGCTTTATAATTTTTATTGCGGCTAAAATACCCTGGCGCGCTTGGCTGAGCGGCATTCTTCAGCTCCTGCCGATTCTGATTGTTCTCATGGGAATCTTATTTCTGATTTTCCCTCTCATTATGGACGGTCAAAGTTTCTCTGATTTCATCTCGCAGCGTTTTGCTCATTCCGCGCAGCGCATCGAAACATTTAATGAGGAAGAAGATGTTACTGAAGATGAGCTGTATCAGACCAGACAGGCAGAGATAACAATGGGAACAGGCGGGCTCAGCGGTTTGGGATTAGGCAAAGGCAGACAAAAATTCAATTATCTGCCGCAGATTCATAATGATTATATTTTCCCTGCGATCGCTGAGGAGTTAGGTTATTTTGGAACATTATCCGTGTTGTTGCTGTTTTTTATACAATTCGTTTTCGGCTTGAAGATTTCATTGAATGCGAGTTCATTATTTTCCGGATTATTGGCTTTCGGTTACTCATTCCTGTTGATATTTCAGGTGATCTTAAATGTTGCCGTGGCCACAAAATTGATTCCGGCAACCGGTATCACTTTACCGTTTTTCAGTTATGGCGGTACCTCGAATATCATTTTTCTGGTTGAAGTAGGTATGATACTATGTATCTCCAAATCGGGACAGAGAGAAAATCGAGTCATTCGCCGATCCATGGATTTAATCAAAGAAGGGAGTCATTAATGTCTAAACTATATTATATCGCCGGGGGCGGTACAGCCGGACATGTAAACCCTGCTTTAGCCATTGCCGAGTCCATTATGTCAGAAGATCCGGAAAATCGAATCATCTTTTTTGTTACGGAAAACGGTGTTGAAAAAACGATGACTCAAAATGCGGGATATGAGCATATTGTTATCAAGGCAAGCCGTTTGCCGAACTCCCTGACAAATGTTTTTGTATTCGGTGCATCTTCCTTATCGGGATATCGAACCTGTACGGAACAAATTAAGAAAGAACGACCGACAGCCGTTTTCGGAACGGGTGGTTTCGTCTGCGGACCTCTCTTGATGGCGGCGGAAAAAATGGGCGTTCCTTATATCATTCATGAGCAAAACGCCCTGCCGGGGAAAGCAAATCGTTTCTTCGCCAAAAAAGCGTCTGCTATCTGCACTTCGTTTGAAAATTCAAATCGCTATTTTAAAACCGATGCTCCTATTATTCATACGGGAAATCCGATACGGCGTATTTTTTTCGAGCGCACATCTAAAGAAGCCAGAGATCAACTGCAGATTTCTTCAGATAAGTTCATTGTTCTGATCATGGGCGGCAGTTTAGGTGCGGAACCGATTAATCAATCGGTCGTAGAAATTCTTAAAAAAGGCATTTGGCAGAAAATGAAACGGAGATATCCGGAATTGATTTTGGCGGTCAGCAGCGGTCAAAAAAAATATGCGGAGCTGAAAAAGGCTGTTTCCGCTTATGATTTTGAAGATATCTTGATCGAACCATATTTAGACACAACTCTCTGGCTTGCGGCGAGCGATCTTTACATCGGCAGAGCAGGGGCGTCTTCCTGTTTTGAGAGTGCGGCTACGGCAACGCCCGCGATATTTTTGCCTTATCCCCATTCCGCGGATAATCATCAATATTTTAATGCGAAAGATTTTGCCGATGAAAAAGCTGCTATCCTGATTGAAAATCGTGATTTTAACGGAGAGATCATGATGGATCATATTCGTTATCTGATCGAAAATCGGAGTTTATTATATAAAATGAGTCAGCGTGTCAAAGCCAAAGCGATGCCTGATGCGGCTGATAAAATTGTTGAAGTGATTAACCGTTACGCCGTTAAGTAAAAGCAGTTCATTCACACAGGATGAGAGGAATTGAAAAAACAAGACTCCCAAAAATCTCGAAGCGATCAAAATAAACCGAAAAAGGGGAAAGTGTTTTTGATTTCCCTCATCGTTTTTACCGTGCTTCTGATTTTAACTACATTATTATTAACCTTGCCGATTTTTCGAATACAGCAGATAGAATTAGTTAATTTGAATTTTATCCCCGCGGAAGATGTGCTGATTGCTTCCGGAATACAGGAAAATCAACATTTTTTAGAGGGGATGGGAGGCTCAGCGGAAGCCTTTTTTCAGGGCAGATATCAACGCGCCGAAGAGAATATCGTCGCTCAGATTCCGGTGATTGATTCGGCGAAAGTCAGCTTTTCCTTTCCGAGTAAAATAAAAATCGAAGTGACGGAAAAAGTTGAAGTCGGTTGGATTAATATCTCCGGCGGCTACGCGACGGTCGACAGCAAAGGGGAGATCATTTCGATCCTGCATGAAAAGCCGACCGACCTGCCGGTTGTCAAGGGGCTGACCGTAACCAACGCCGTACTTGGTAAAAAGATCGAGGTTAAGCAAACGGAATATTTTGAAAACGCGATGTATGCCATGAGTTGTTTAATCGAAGCGGATGTTGATCTGGCAGGTGAAAAGCTGATTCACAGAATCACAAAGATTGAACCGACGATCAATAATGATATCTATTTGGAATTGATCTATGAAGACCAGGCTTTTACGATCATCTGCGATAAATCGCATGATCTGATTGATGATTTTGTCTGGCTTAAACAGTTAATTAATACAAATGTACTGGCGGGCAAGGAGGCAGGTATTATTGATCTCAGAGGCTCATATCGGATTTTCAAAGAATATGCCAAGGAAAGTGAATTGAATCATCAAACGGTTACCGAGCCTGAACAAGATGAACCGAGCAATGCGCCGTCAGGCGATCTTGAAACAGATGGCGAAGAATCTGAAACGTATGAAATTGAAACGGAAGAAACTCGAGGGAATGAAACAGAAATAGAAATAGAAGAACCTCAGCCCGTTGAATATGAAATAGATGAAGAGGGAGAACAACCATGATTTTGTTAATCGGCTTAATACTCGGCATTCTTGTCGGTTTAATTCTGAATATTCCGATTCCGTCTGCCTATACCGTTTATATCGCCGTCCTGATTATCTCCGCATTAAATTCGCTCGTATCCATTATTGCCGATATTTTGGAAAATGTTTATCAAAACAAATATTCACTATTGGGATTTCTCGGCAATACATTGATCTCCGCTGCTCTGGCTGCGCTGGGTGCACAGCTGAAAATCCCTCTGGACTATGTGGTTTATTTTGGATTAGGCGCGCAAATGTATCGCCATTTGCATAGAATTTGGCATCAATTATCCGTTTTGGCGGAGCAGAGAGAAAATAGAACGAATCCTAAAAAATAACGGAAGCGGATAGGTTGCATAATATTGTTAAAATAGTGTAAATTAAATTATAACAGAGTTGTAACAACAAGCTAAAATAGTTGTAATAACTGCGAGAGAAATGCAATGATTTCAGTTGTTGTAGAAGATTTATTAGTGTAAAATTAGTGAAGGTATGCTTTAATTTTTGAAATAAGAGAAAGATCATAATATTAAATCACGTACAAGCAGTAAACTTGTCATAACATGTTGTACTTGAAAGGAGCTGTAATTCAAATGGATTATAATATGAGTTTTGGAATGGAAGATAATCAGGGGGCCATTATCCGGGTCATCGGTGTTGGCGGCGGTGGATGCAATGCTGTCAATCGCATGATTGAGAATGCTGTACAGGGCATTGAATTTATCGCGGTTAATACAGATGTGCAGGCTTTGCACCGTTCAAAAGCACAGGTGGTAATCCAGATCGGAGAAAAAGTAACCCGCGGTCTCGGCGCAGGCGCTAATCCGGAAATGGGTCAGAAAGCGGCGGAAGAATCAGCGGAAGAAATTGAAAAAGCTATTGAAGGCTCCGATATGCTTTTCGTTACAGCCGGTATGGGCGGCGGAACAGGTACGGGCGCCGCACCGGTAGTCGCCCAAATTGCCAAGAAACTCGGCATTTTAACGGTAGGCGTCGTGACCAGACCGTTCCGTTTTGAAGGTGCGAGACGTTCTCAAAATGCGGAGCGGGGAATTCGGGAATTGGAACAATATGTTGATTCTCTGGTAATAGTCCCCAATGACAAGCTGCTTGATATTGCGAATGAAGATACAACCATGAATGAGGCGTTCAGTTTAGCGGATCGGGTTTTACGTTTTGGCGTAACAGGCATTTCCGACCTGATTGCGGTTCCGGGCTTAATTAACCTTGACCTTGCCGACGTCAGAAGAGTTATGACCAATGCCGGTATCTGCCATATGGGCATCGGTTCCGCTTCCGGTGAAAGCCGCGCACAGACAGCCATCAGGCAGGCGATTAACAGCCCCTTGCTGGATACTACGATCGATGGCGCCAATGGCGTGATCGTGAATGTGACCGGAGACATGAATCTTCGCATTCGTGAGATTGATGAAGCGGTGTCGCAGGTTCGTGATTCCGCCTCGCCGGACGCTGATATTATTTTCGGCGCGGTCATTGATGAAAATCTCAAAGACGAAATTATGATTACGGTGATCGCCAGCGGCTTTGATCAAAGCGCGAGCCAGCTGCGTTCCAATCAGGTAAATTACGGATTTGACAGAAAACGCGGTCAGGATACCAGAGCTCCTCAAACCCGTGAAAATGACGGCTTTAATTTTCTGAAGACTGCTGAACGCAAAGATCAGATCAATTTACAGCGGGCGAATCGTGAAGAGAGAACGGATGGCGGTTTCGGATTGCCGAATGTATTGCAAACCGGCCAGAATAATCCGCCGATGCCGGAACCTGAATTTTCGGAAACAAATCGTGATGTTGCCGACTTAGTGCATCGCGTCTCGGAAGACACAAAAAATCCGGAACCCGCGACAGAATCTTTAGATGATTCGAATCATTTTTCCAGAAAACCGAAAACGGAAAAATCTTCCCGGGGCGGCAGAATATTACCGTGGATCCTGCAGGATAATGATGATTTCGATGAATAATCTTTATATTTGCTCAGCCCTTGAAAAGTAATCTAAAAAGCCGGTTCTTTAACCGGCTTTTATAGTAAAATGGAAATCAGATATGCGAATGACGGGGGAATAAACGATGAGATGTCCATATTGCGGCTATTTAGAGGATAGGGTCAGTGATTCCAGACAGATCGACGACGGGGCGACCATTCGCCGCCGCAGGGAGTGCCTCAAATGCAAGCAGCGCTTTACCACCTATGAAAGAGCAGAAGTGGTTGATTTTGTTGTGATTAAAAAAGACGGTAGCCGACAGCAATTTGACCGTGATAAATTGATCAAAGGTATCTTGAAAAGTTGTATAAAAAGACCGGTCACCTTGGAGCAAATCGAGAATATCGTCAATGAGATAGAGTATCAGAACAATAATTTGCTGCGCAAAGAAATACCCTCTAAAGAAATAGGCGAACAGGTGATGGCAAAGCTAAAAGATATCGATGAAGTCGCGTATATTCGTTTTGCTTCCGTATATAAAGAATTTGACGATTTGCAATCTTTTTTTACTGAATTAAATGCGATGCGAGATACAAAAACGGAATAGGAGCGGGAAAATGCCCAAAATTTTAATTGTTGATGACGATCCTCATATCAATGAACTGATTCAATTATATTTCGAAGCTGACGGTTTTGAAACGGTTACCAGCCTTGACGGAAACGAGGCTATTCGGGTTTATAAAAAGGAAAAGCCGGATCTGATCATTCTCGATCTGATGCTGCCCGGTCAAAGCGGTTTTGACGTTCTCCGGGAATTGAGAAAATTTTCCGATGTTCCGGTTATAATGCTGACGGCAAGAGGCGAAACACTTGATCAGGTAGTCGGTTTGGAGCTCGGCGCGGATGATTATGTAACCAAACCCTTTGAACCGAAAGAATTGATAGCCAGAGTGAACGCTATATTGCGCCGGGTGAAGGGTGAATTTCAGCATGAACATTCAGATAGCGATGAAAATAAGATAGAGTACCCGGATTTTATTTTGGATAAAAATAATTACACTTTGCAATTAGCAGATCAGAAATATTCTTTACCGCCCAAAGAAATGGAATTGCTGTATTTTCTCGCTAAAAGCCCGAATCGGGTATTTACCAGAGAACAATTACTGGAAAATGTCTGGGGTTATGATTATCTGGGCGAGTCCCGGACGGTTGATGTACATGTCAAACGGATCAGGGAAAAATTAGACGAGCATCCAAGTCCGTATTGGGAGCTGGCAACGGTTTGGAGAGTGGGTTATAAGTTTAATCTGAAAGAAGAATGACGAGATAAATCATATTCCGGGTTTGGCTTCGAATATTATCGCCTCGAAATTTTGCGATCAAAATGATATTTTTTATATAAAATTATGAAACAAAAAGCTAAAGAAAAACCGCTGCATAAATTAAGTATTTATCGTCGTACGTTATTTCTGATGGTTGTTGCCATCTTATTCATTTTGCTTGTTTTGGCGATGGTTTATTCTCTGCTGTATTCACGTGCCCGTATCAAACAGTTGGAAATTCAATTGCTCAGCTCCGCTCAGGCGACCGCGGAACGGGTTGAATCGAGCATGGATCCGGAATATAAGGCGTTAAATTCGCATGAAGAGATCGGTTATTTAGCTTTTACGGCGAGATCCAGCGAAAGTATTGTCTGGCTTGTCAATAGCGAGGGCCGAATTATTTATTATTCGGCTTTGCCATCTTCGACCCGGGAGAAATTAGCGGAAACGAATGAAGATGACGCCTTATTGCTTAATCAGGAAATTTTGAATAAAAGCGCGATTACTTCGCAAGGCCGCACAATCGTCGGAGATTATAACGGTCTCCTGCCCGACAGAGAAGAATGGATCAGCGTATCTTATCCGCTGTCCCGCAGTTACGGTTATACGGGAGAGGTGATTTTACATTACTCCCTGGGCGAAAATCAGTACTCGTTTATCAGGCAGGAAACAAGCCTTTGGAGTTCCTTTGTGATTGCTTTTCTTGTTGCGGTCATCATTATCGTGCTCTTGTCCAGAAATATCACAAAACCGATTTCTAAAATTGTCAAAGCGGCAGACGATGTTTATCACGGCAATCTGCAGACCAGAGTCATTCTCGGCAATGAGGAACCGCTCTATATTCATGAAACTTCGGAATATAAAGAAGACGATCTGATGATTCTGGTCAGAACGATGAACACGATGATTTCCAAATGGGAAAAACAGGAACATGAGAGAGACGATCTTATGACCTCGATATCCCATGATCTAAGAACACCGCTGACCTCTATCAAAGGATTTTTGGGAGCGATCCAGGACGGCACCATTCCGCCTGAAAAAACGGAACATTATCTCAATATCGTTTATTTGGAAGTTGATCGCCTGCAAAAACTGATCGAGAATTTATTTGCATCCACTACCATCGATAAGCAGAATGAATTGAATATTACGGTATTCGATATTGAAATACTCATGGATCAAGTGATTTCCAGCCTGGATTCGATGATTACTCAAAAGTCGATTAACATTAATTTAGATTGTCAGTTGGCGGATGACGAAACGATGGTCATGGCGGATCGCGATAAAATTCAAAGAGTGATTTATAATATTTTAAGCAATGCCGTTAAATTTACTCCCGAGCGTGGGTTTATTCGAGTCGAAATTTTACCCAAGACCGAAAAATTGATTTCTATAGCTATTGAGGACAATGGCGAAGGAGTAGCGAAGGAAGATCGGCAAAATATCTTCAATCGTTTTTACAAAGTGAACAAAAGTCGCAATTCGGAGGGTTCCGGTATGGGTCTGTATATTGCCAGAACATTATTGGCGTTACACGGACAGAATATTCAGGTCGGGGAGAGTTCGCTGGGTGGGGCCAGATTTACTTTTACCCTGGAAAAACCGAGCGCCCGTGAAATCTGATTCATTGATCAAGCCGATGATTAGAGAAAGAGGATATGGATGAGAACTCGCAAACAAAATTTAATTCAAAGAACGGTACTTTTTTGTTTATGTTTGTGCCTGATGTCTTTCAGCATCCTGCCCGTTTCAGCTTCTGACGCGGAGGAACCGTCAACCCTGGCCACCGGGTATGAAACCGAGCCGTCACAGCCTGAAAACGAAAATTCCGGACTGACATCCCCGGATGAGATGACTGCCGATACGGAGCAGGATCAGGAAGCGTCAGACCTGAATCCGGAAAATCCGAACGACCCTACAGAAGGAACGACAGCATCCTCCGCCGTACCTGGAGAGACAGTCGGCTCCGAACAATCGGAACCGACCGACAGATCGGATTTAGTGGCTAAATTCGAATTGCTCAAAAGTTTTCCCTTTGAGAGCATTGTCGGTTTTCGCTGGGAAACCTATTCGGAAAAGCCTTTGTCGGAAATTTACAAAGCCTACGCCGGCAAGGTGGGAGCAATTTATACCAGCGATTCCTCGCCCAATCAGGATCCTTATTACACAATGATCAGCAATGGCTTCTTTATTTCTTCCGACGGTTATTTTCTGACTACACTGCGCCAGATCGAGGATATTTTCTTCCCTACTTATCAGATGATTTCACCTCGGATTAATGTGAAGTTACAGATTAATTCTGAGCTGACCTTGATTCCGCTGGACCTGATCAAGGTAGATCAGGAAGCGGATCTGGTATTGTTTAAAGCCGATTTGGCATCGGTCGGCATCGATGCCGTACCCTTTGTGGAATTCGCGCCGGAAATCGATTACAGCGTGGGACAGGCGAATTTCGGCATCGGTTTTAGCAATATCCTGTCCGGTGAAGGCGGACTATATCCGGGATTCATCACGGAAATCGGGATTGAAGAAGTATTGGAATCCGGTTACAGCATGCGCCATTTAAAGAGCAGCGCGATTATCCCGAACAGCTCCAGCGGCAGCGTCATCGTCAATTCCGCAGGGCAGGCGATCGGCATCTCGACGGTCAGCGAGCTGCGCTCGATCAGCGATCGTTACAGCGTGATCTATCCCGCGAGCCAGATTCGCAGCCGCTTCGCATATCTTTTTGAGGGCGAAAATCCGGCGGGCGTAACGGAGCCGGTAATTGATCTGCCGCCGGAAGCGGAGACTTTTCCCGCTCAGACAGCCGAGGGAAAACATGCCGGAGCAGGCCTGATTTTTATGTCGGATGCGGATTATCTGAATATACAGGAATTATTCAAATTGCCGTCAGGACTTTATATTACGGAAGTTTTCCCGAATAGCCCCGCCTATGTTACAGATATCAGAAAGGGCGATATTTTGCTCTCTATGAATAATGTGCCTGTGAACAGCATCGCTTCATATCGCGAAATGATCTCCCATTTCGAGCCGGGCGACTCCCTGCTGGTCGAGCTATATAGGCCGAATCTGGGAACCCTTTATACCAAAACAATATATTTAGATTAGGAATTTATCGATGACAAAATTATCATTAAAAAGAAAAAAAGAAGTGGCGGCGGAGGCTTTCGCTATTTTAGACAGACAATTTGGCGATACGGCGATGAGCCTGAATTTTTCTACCGCCTGGGAATTGTTGATCGGCGGAATCTTAGGAGCACAGACCACAGATGAGCAGGTCAACAAGGTTACCGATAAGCTGTTTCGAAAATATCCTGAAATTTCCGATTATGCCAATCTTTCAGAATCCGTCCTGCAGGAAGAAATTCGCTCGATCGGATTGTTCCGCAATAAAGCCAAATCGATCATCGGGGCGGCTCAAAAGATTATGGCGGATTTTCAGGGTCAGGTTCCTTCCGGGCGTGCGGAATTAATGAGCTTGCCGGGCGTCGGTCCCAAAGTAGCGAGCCTCGTCCGCGGTGATTTTTTCGAAATCCCGGCGATCGTGGTCGACACGCATTGCGGCAGAATCAGCCGATTATTGGGACTTGCGGAAAGCGAAAATCCCGCGCAGATAGAACGCGAACTGATGCGCATATTGCCGGAAGAAACGTGGATTGACTGGGGGCATTATCTGGTTCTGCTCGGAAGAAGTTATTGCAAATCCAGATGCCGCGCTTGTCCGGCTTGTCCGCTGCAAGGTATCTGCCAATATGCGAGTCGGGTTTCGGTACAAAAACAAATTGCAAGCGCCAAGAAGGCGGGAAAACTTGACGGCTGTTTTTGATCAGAGCGGGTTAGCCTTATCAAGAGAACGACGGAAGATGGATTTCAAAACCACAGAATTATCAACTTTGCGACAAATTTCAACAAAGAGAGCAGCTCTCTTTGCAAAATTGGGAATTCATAATCTGGAGGACCTTTTATTTTTTTATCCCAGAGATTATCAGGATTTAAGCGAAATCACGCCTTTGCATTTAGTGCAGGACGGGATGACGGTGACCGTAAAGGCCAAGATTCTTTCGCTGCCCAAATTGCAAAAAAAGGGCCGGCTGAGCTGGATTAAAACTTCAATATCAGATGGCAGCACGGTGATAGAGGCGATCTGGTTTAATCAGCCGTGGCTGATGCGTAAGCTGATTCTCAATCGGGAATTTTATTTTTATGGCAAAATTCAGCGTCAACTGAGAAGTTTTTCGCTTCAAAACCCTCTGTTTTTTGATCAGGAAGATTATGAAAAAAATCGTATTCAGGCGATTTATCCTCTAACCTCGGGATTGAATCAAAACATAATACGCAATGCCGTCGCTCAAACTTTAGAGCTGTATGACCACTATCTGATAGATCCGATTCCGGATCAGATCCGTCAGGCGGCGAGGCTTTGTACTCTGGAATATGCCTTGGAAAAAATTCATCGCCCGGAAGCCGGCTTTGAGCATGTGCTGGCACGCCGGCGATTAGCCTTTGAAGAATTATTTTTGATCCGTTCCGCTTTGCATCTATTGAAGAAAAAACGTCAGGAAGAAGCGACAGCCACCGCTCTTCTGGATGATTCGGGCGAGGTCAAAGAGAAAATGCGTTTGCTCTTTGAGAGTTTACCCTTTCAGCTGACCGGTTCGCAGATCCGGGCGATCAATGATTTATTGGCGGATCTCAGAAAAAATCAACCTATGAATCGTTTGCTGCAAGGTGATGTCGGCTCCGGCAAAACCGTGGTCGCGGCTTTTGCCTTGGCTTATACCGTTTGGTGCGGCGGCCAGGGGATAATGATGGCGCCGACATCCATTCTGGCAAAACAGCATTTCCAAACGCTGAACGGTTTTCTGACAGCACAACAGATTCGGATCGCTTTGCTGACGGGGCAGACAACCTTGAAGCAGCGCCGTGAAATATTGGAACAGGCCGCGACCGGCGAACTTGATATCATCATCGGCACGCATGCCGTCTTAGAGAAAGATGTGATCATGCCGCGTTTGGCCTTGACGATTACCGATGAGCAGCACCGTTTCGGCGTCGCGCAGAGAACGGCGCTTTCCGAAAGCGGCAAAGAGAATTTTATGCCACATCGTCTGGTTATGTCCGCCACGCCGATTCCGCGAACCCTGGGACTGATTTTATATGGGGACCTGGACTTGTCGATCATGAGAGAATTGCCGAAGGGGAGAAAAGTGATTAAAACCTATACTGCGACTGCCCGTGATAATGATCGAATTTATAATTTGATGCGGTCCGCTGTCGAACGCGGGGAACAAGTGTATGTCGTCTGTCCCCTGATTGAAGACTCGGATGTCTCGGATCTGGAATCGGTCGAAACCGTGTATAAGAAACTCGCCTTGCAAATTTTTCCCGATTTGCATGTCGGTTTAATGCACGGCTCCTTGAAATCGGATCTAAAAAATCAAATTATGCAGGACTTTCTGGATCAAAAGATCGATATCCTGGTCAGCACAACCGTTATTGAAGTAGGTGTCGATAATCCGCGAGCCACCTTGATGTTGATTAAAAACGCGGAACGCTTCGGTTTAGCACAATTGCATCAATTAAGGGGAAGAATCGGGCGCAGTAATTTGGAATCGCTTTGTATATTGCAAAGCGACGCGGAAGATGAACTGGCTCTGAAAAGATTAAAAACCTTATGCAAAACCAATGACGGTTTTGTTTTGGCGGAACAGGACTTGAAATTGAGGGGACCCGGGAATTTTTTCGGGACAAAACAACATGGATTGCCGCAGTTTAAATTGCTCAATCTCTATCAGGATCAGGAGCTGATCAATGTAGTAGATCAGTATTTTTCTGAACTGATCGAAGATGATGCGGAATTTATTCAAGTACAAAACAGAAATATCGTTTCAGCGATCAGACAGCGTTATCCGGAACTGCTTACGGGACTTACTTTATAGCGCAGGGAACATGGAATCTGTCTGAAGATGAAAAATACCGGATGGGGTAGAACAGGATGCCGAGAATCATCGCGGGCACGGCCCGGGGAATTAAATTGGAAACCAACGCCGAAGAATTGATGCGCCCGACTACGGATCGCTTCAAAGAAGCAGTATTTTCATCATTACATCAAGACATCATCAACGGAGAAATAGCAAGTTTTCTGGACTTGTTCGGTGGCTGCGGTCAGATAGCCCTCGAGGCGAAAAGCCGCGGCGTAAACAGAGTGGTTCTGGTCGAGCAAAATCGCAAGGCCTTGAAAACGATCTATAACAATGTTGTGACAACTAAATTAAAAATTGAGATTCTTTCCTTTTCGGCGAAAAACGCAATCAAACAGTTATCGAATAAAGGACAGCAATTTGATATAATTTATTTTGACCCACCCTGGCAAATATTGCGGGAATTCTGGCAGCAACATGAGGCTGATCTGAGAGGACTTTTGCGAACGCGGGGGCGAGTCATTATTGAACATCATCGGAAATATCCTCCCATGCCGGATCAAAATCTCTGGTCTGTCGATAAAAGGAAACATTATAGCGACAGCACTTTGTTGATTTTGAGTTCGCGGGATCAAAAAGTTATAGAATCTATTTGATGGAAACAGGAATTTTTAGCAAGAATGAATGATAATCAATCTACAAGAAAAGAAAAAGTCTGGTTATATAGCGGCAGCTTTGATCCCTTTACGGTCGGGCATCAAAATATTGCTAAGAGGGCTTCCGATTTATGCGACAAATTAATTATCGCTGTTTTTGAAAAAACGAATTCCGCTTTTTCCACGGATGAAAAAATCAGGATGATTTTGCTTGCCATGTCCGGCTATGCTAATATCGAAGTCATAAGTTTTCAGGGCTTATTGGCGGATGTTTGCAAAAAATATAAAGTAACCGCGATTGTCAGAGGCATCAGAAATTCTCTTGATCTTGATTATGAATCGCCGATGGCAGAGATCAATCATGCTTTAAATGATTCCCTTGAGACCGTTTTTTTATTGGCCAGGAATCAATATGCGCATGTCAGTTCTACAAATGCTCGTGAACTTGGAAAGTATAGTGATAATTTATTGGGAATGATTCCGCAGGAGAATCATGATTTTGTCTTAGAGAGACTGAAACAATTACGATGAATTGATGATATAGGAGGCATTATGGCGAATAACGATTTATATTTCCGCTCGGACAATCAGTCGCAAGAAAACCCGCAGCAGGACAGACGACCTGAAAGAAAAGTAACTTTGAATAATCAGCAGCAGGAGATTGATCAGAAGGTGGATGATTTGCTGGTGCAAATCGAGGAGATGTTGCATGCTGCGAAAAAGGTTCCTTTCTCTGATCAATGCATGGTGGATCGACAGGAAATTCTGTTTTTAATAGATTTAATCCGTGAAAAACTGCCGGAAGAATTGCGTCAGGCAAAATGGTTATTGCAGCATAATAAACAGCTGATCGCGGAAAGCCGCAAGGAAGCGGAATCAATATTAAATGATGCCGAGATCAAGATGGCGAGAATGATTGATGAGCATGAGATAACGCAGCAATCCAAAATTGAGGCTCAAAGGATTATTGATAACGCCAATATGAAAAGCCGCCAGATACAGGCGAGTACGATGGATTATGTGAAGAATAATCTCGATGACTTGGAAGAGCAATTAACAGAAATGCTTGTTTATATTCAGAAAAACAAAAAAGAGCTTGATTTATAAAGGACAACGAAAGACAATTATGAATAATAAAAATATCAGAATCTGCGTTTTATTTGGCGGACAAAGTTCTGAACACGCGATTTCCGAACAATCTGCGACTTATATCATTGAATTATTGGAAAAACTCGGTTTCGCATATATTTCTAAGCTGGGCATTAGCCGTGCCGGTGATTTTATCTGCTATCAGGGCGATAACTCCGGCATCAAAAACGGATCATGGATCGATCATCCGGATAATCAACCTGTATTTTTCCGCATGGGTGAAAAGGGTTCGGGTTTTTATACCTGCGCGAAGGATAGCCTTCCCGGAAATGAACATTTGCTCTGGCATGATGTAGATCTTTTTTTCCCCGTGCTGCACGGCAAAATGGGTGAAGACGGCACTATTCAGGGACTTTTTGATATGCTGAACGCCTCTTATGTCGGCTGCGGCGTACTCGCCAGTTCCGTGAGCATGGATAAAGTGGCTTCTCGCATGCTCTTTGATCAGGTGGGTATCCCTCAGGCAAAGTGGACTTTTTTGAAAAAGTCGGAGTTTCTGCAAGATAATGAAAAGGCGATGATTCATATTGAACAGCAGCTTGCCTATCCTGTCTTTGTAAAACCGGCAAATGCCGGTTCTTCAATCGGGATCAGCAAGGCTCATGATCGGTCGGAATTGTTAAAAGCCTTGCAATTGGCGTTTGAACATGACAGTAAAGCGGTTCTGGAAGAGACCATCGAGGGCAGAGAGATCGAGTTGGCGGTGCTGGAAGATCCTGAGGCCGAGACGGGAATTTTTGTTTCGGAAGCAGGTGAAATTATACCGGACAGAGAATTTTATGACTATGAGTCCAAATATGTTTCCAATGCTTCAAAACTTTTAATTCCGGCGGAAGTGAGTCAGGCTCAGAGCAATAAATTAAAGGAATATGCGCGGAAGGCATTTCAGACTGTTGACGGCAGGGGTCTGACCAGAGCGGATTTCTTTATCGAAAAACAAAGCGGCAGAGTTTTGCTCAATGAAATCAACACGCTGCCGGGATTCACCGCTATCAGTATGTATCCTAAACTGCTTATCGAATCGGGTTACAGCGAAGAGAAATTTATGGAAACCTTAATCTTTTCCGCCCTTAATTGAGTGTATAATTAATTAAAATCTACTCTGTTTAATACAAGAATTAATAAAGGAGAAGATCCGGTGAAACGAAAATTTTGGAGTTTACTTTTGCTGCTTCTGTTAGCTTTTCTGCTGATTTCCTGCGAACAATTTAATCTGTTTGAATCAGATAATTTATTCAAAGATACAGAAGAGGTGCAGACTGTGGCAACGATACCGGATCCTGCGGCACATGTCGCCAGAATTCTTGATTTAATAAAACAAGATGATACCGAGTCATTGCTGGAATGGGTATATCCGTCAGCCCTTGAAAAATACGGCAGGGAACAGATTATTGA
Source organism: uncultured Mageeibacillus sp. (assembly GCA_964346695.1). GTDB lineage: Bacteria > Bacillota > Clostridia > Saccharofermentanales > DTU023 > UBA5436. The sequence goes on from CAYFVK010000003.1 coordinate 70,087, forward strand.
TCGCAATCAAAAGATTCACTCGGGTATCGGCTTAAATGAAATTGAACTCAATGACTTTCAACCTCTGGCAAATAATCAGAGAGAAAATCTCATTTCTTATCAGGGCACGGCTGTTTATAAAACCGAATACGGAGATATAGAAAAATCGGTCACCTATAACTTTATCTACCACCCGAAAGATGCCCGCTGGCAGCTTGACTGGACGCCGAGCGTTATTTTGCCCGGGCTGCATGATTATGGTCTGGTTCAAGTGATTCCTCTGAAAGCAAACCGGGGCGAGATTTTTGACCGGGAAGGCAAGCCTTTGGCACACCGATCTTTTATCAAAAGAGTCGGCGTGGTTCCTCAAAGCTTAAGAAATGAGGATATTCCGGCTATCGAGCAGGGCTTTGAACTGCCGGAAGGCTTTATCGCGGAACAGATAGCGCAGGATTGGGTGGCGTCGGATACCTTTGTGCCGATTAAAACCGTGATCGATTTGAGCGAAACTCAACAGCAATTAATTGACTCTTATCATCTGACTGTGCAGCAGATGGAATCCAGATCCTATCCTTTGGGTGCGGCAGCGGCCCATCTCATAGGCTATGTCGGTTTCCCGACAGCGGAAGATCTGGCGAAAGAGGAATATGCCGGTTTGACTTCACAGGACTTTATCGGCAAATCCGGTTTGGAGGCGATCTATGATCAGCAGCTGAGGGGTGAAAACGGCTTCAAGGTGGTTGTTACCGGAGATTATCAACAAGTATTATTGGAAAAAGAAGCTGTTAACGGAAAAAATCTTTATTTAACCATCGATTCCGATCTGCAACAAGAGATTTATGATCTCAATCAGGATCGCAATGCAACCTTTACAGCCATGGACCCTCGCAACGGTGATCTGCTTGCCCTCGTCAGTACGCCTTCCTATGATCCGCATCAATTTGTTTTGGGGATCAGTCAAAGCGATTATGATGAACTTTTAAATAATCCCTATAATCCTCTGTTCAATAAATTCGCGCAGGCGCTCACGCCGGGTTCGACAGAGAAAATATTGACCTCGGTTGCCGGATTTAATGCCGGTACGCTCACGGAAGACACCGGTTATGATATTCAAGGCAAAGGCTGGACTTATGATCCGAGCTGGGGGAATCATCAGGTTATTCGTTATACGGTCATTGACGGATTAATTGATTTCGAATCGGCAATCGTCAATTCCGATAATATTTATTTTGCCAGAGTGGCGCTGGATATGGGTATGCAGGCCTATAACGAACAGATGCAGAATCTGCAATTCGGTCAGAGCATTGCGGCAGACTATCCCTTCGGCGTTTCCCAAATCACGAATAACGGTCCGGTGACCGATACGATCCTTTTAGCGGATGCGGGTTACGGGCAGGGCGAATTGATGATTCCGCAGGCGCATATGGCGTCCATTTACGGAGCGATCGCCAACGGCGGAGCTTGGTATCGTCCGAGACTGCTGCTCACAACCCCTGAAGAAAAAATAACCGAGCGCATCGTGTCCGGCGATCATCTGGCTTCCTTGAACCGAGCTATGCGCAAAGTCTGCACGAATACTTATCCGGATCTTAATTTTTCCGCGGCAAAATTAGCGGGAAAATCCGGTACGGCAGAAGTCGGCTATGACGCCGAAAATGATATGGTCAGAGTGAACAGCTCGTTTATTTCATATGATCAAAACTTGAACAATATGGTCTTGGCTGTCACTTGTTTCGACACCCATTTAATCGGCCATTTTGAAGCAGTCAATGCGACCCGCAATATTTTCCAAAAGCTGTATCAGGATGGGGCCTATGATCCGCCCAGAGCGGTAGATGTCAGACAAGAATAAGCTGATCCGAAAATCTGATCAATCGTGTCACGCAAAATGAAAAGGTTGTATCATGTATCGCAAAAAATTTTATACTGTTTTTATTCTATCGGCTTTACTTTTATCTCTGTTGTCATGCTCTTCCCATGATCCTGCGGAGAGCACCGAGTCCGTCTCTGACGACGAGACCGTTGTGCAGGTTTCGAGCCAAGCTGAGACTACAGAAAGCGCGAGTAAATCGGAGAATAATACCACAGCTTCTGAGCCCACTCGTTCGCAAATCGATCAGTCGACGCCGGACGATGAGCAAGGCGATGAACCGGCAAGTCCGCTGCGCCAAATTCAATTTTATCAGGCGGAGCAGGGGGTTCGCGGCAGAAAAGCGGAAGCGTTTTTCGAGCAGTTATCCGAGTACCCGCTATATTATTCCTATCAAAGTCGAAATTCTGAAAATGACGAGAAGCTGAATATTGTGATGGCGATTGACGCGGAGCAGCGTTTATATGCGCGATATGAGAATATGAAGCAAAGTATCGAAATTATTTCTCCGGTTTCGGGGCAGTATTATCTGGTGGATTCAGATTCGAAAACCTTTGCTCCGGTTGCTGAGACTGAAATAGAAGCCTTCCTGATAACTCCGAAGATGACGAGCAGCATGATGGATGGAGCGAATCGCCTTTACTTCATCGGCAGCGGGAAGGCGAAATTTGAGCATACGGACACGGATTTTGAAGAATATACGCGGGATAATCAGAGCTTTATCCGCTATTATTTTAATCATAATCAACCGCTGGGACATCGGATTTTCAGGGATGGTCAACTGCAAAGTGAAATTGTTATCAACAAACTGTCTGATCAAATCGACGCTGAAGAAGTGATTTTTGAGATTCCTTCGGATTATGTCGAAACTCCGGTTTCCGAGTCGGACGAACCTTAAATCATGACAGCCAAAGGGAGCCGCATTTATATGAAAAAAGATTCTCAAACCATTGCCGTGCAGTCCGAAGAAATCACGATTCAGGAGATTCCTGTCAAACTTCCGCAAATTTGCTATATTGACAAGAATGGAGCTTCCGCTAAAAGAGTCGTAATCCAAATTTCAAATTTTCAATTTACCCGGCAAACTGTTCAGGATTTATTCCGGTCCAAGCAGATTATCGCTCTTTTAAAAGATATAAATTATCAGGAGATTTTGCCTTCTGCCATTGTTTTTCTGGATCAGGCGGTGAAATTATTGGAAATATCAGAATTAATAGAAATATTAAATAAACTGTCGGAACAGAAAATCGAGATCTATGTTTCGAAAGCTGCCTTGGAAGAATTTCAAATTGAAAAAAAGCCTTTGCGAAATTTTTTGATTGCTACGTATCATGAAATAAACGCAGTTCTCTTAGCGGCGGATTTAATTGTCCCATATTGATTAATGGATATCGTCTTCTTGCTGAGAGTAGGGGATATCGGCAAAGTTTTCCGTTTCGCTCTGAGCCGGTTTTTCATCGAGATCCGGTTCTGTTTTTTGAAAATCCTCAGAGTCGAATCCCAATAAATCGCGCCAGGAGAACAGATTGTTGCCCTTGATTTCGGCAAAACTTTTTTCTAATTTGTTTACTTCATAATTACTCTTGATCGCCGCGCCCAAGGCGAGATCGTCGTAGATGGCATATTCTTTGAAAAATTCCTGCGGCGTGATCTGATTTTCCAGCAAGTAATTCACGATATTATTCATAAAACGGCGATTATCCGGAGCAGCGACTTCAGTAATTAATTTAATATTGCCCCAATCAAAATGCGGATAATCTAAAGGAAATCTCAAATGCTCCCGCCCGGATACGGACATGGCTTTCTTGCGTTCTGTTATTTCAAAAGGAAAGATTTGATCGTCTAAATCACGGCAAAGAGACGTAATGAATTTTGCCATACGGCTGTCCGGATAAATATATTGAAAAGTAATCCAGCCATGCACATATAAAAATTTACTTATGCGCAAAGAAATGATCTGAAGAATTTTGTCAGCCGTACTTTTTTTATTAACCGTAGCCAAAATCGGAAAGAGATAGGATAATTGCCTGTGATTCAATCTGAACGCCAAATCGACAATTTCTGCTTCGGTTTCCGCTTTTTGCAATTTGGCTATGAACCAGTTGCGATGAGTTTTCCGAATCTGCATTTGCTGTTCGCAGGGCAGGGGATGAATGTTCTGCGCGATTTCTGTCAGCTCCTGCATATTGGCGTTGCTGATCCGCTCAAGATGTTGAGGATCGATATCTTTTTTATTGATCCTGCTGTAACGCACGGCAGGAATTATTTCAGGCCGCCGCGTTTGGCTGATCCGCTTGATTTCCGGCAGAACAGGCTTGTCCTTTTCAGACATATTTAATTTTCTGATTTGAAAATTATCCATTTTATTCTTTTTTAGACTGCATCGCTAAAGGTAATCCCTCAACAGCGTCCTTAATTTCAGCGGTTGTATAAATTAATCTCTCCACAATATTGGCAAGAGCTTCTTCAAAACCTTTTAAGGTATGATCAATCTTTTCTTCAGATCCGACAGCAAATTTTTCGGTTGAAGCGGAGATATTCTTATTAATGGCGTCGAGATTTTGCAAGAGCGTATTCATCTTCTCAATGGTTTCTTTATAATTCTGATCCTGCGAATCTCTCATCTGATTGCTGAGAGAAATAGTCGCCTGTGACTGATAAATACTTTCATTGATTGTTGTCAGGGAACTCTTCATAGCATCCTTGAGACTGGCGATCTGTTCTTTCAGATTCGCGTCTTCGCCGGCATATACGGAGGTCATTTCCTGCGTTACTTTGGCGATGACTTCAAGATAGTCGGACATTTCCGCCATCTCATTGGCGATATCATTCTTTGCAACCGCCATCAATTCTATGGATTCGGAAATCTCACGATTCAGCAAGATGTTCTGCTGACGGGAATTTTCCAATATCGCGATCGAGTCATGAATGAAATTGGTAGTATCTTCCATTAAGGCATTGAAAGAATTCAGCTCGGAAGTTACATTCTGGAAATTCTCTGCCAATACATGGTTTAATTTTTCGGAGAAAGCGTCAGCCAATTCGGCCATGCCCTCATTTTGCTGCTCTGTTAATGAAGTTGCCAGATCCGACAGAACTTCCGCTGATTTATTGATTGGCGGCGCGACTTCTTGTTCCATAATTTCTTTTATTGAGTTGCCGACCGCTTCTTTAAAATCTTCCGAGACAAATTTTTCTATGTGCTGATTGAATTCATTCATCGCTGAATTCAAATGATCTTCGTGATCCGTCATCTGATTAACCAGCAGAGCGATTCCGGATTTATCGGTATAGACGGGATAATGATAGGCGATTGCGTCGGACAGCTGATTTTTTAGCTCAGCCGTTTTTTTCGCCAAAACATTTCTTTGATTCAGCAGGAATGCCGCTGTCAGTATACCGATTAACAGCGGGATGATGAAGAATATCTTGTTAACTTGTATCAATTCCGGATTGATGATGGAAATGATCAATAAAGCGAAACTGCTGATCAGACCGATGCTGAATACGATCAGAGACATGGCAGGGTTTAAGGCTGAGCTCAGGGCATTCCCTAAATAGGTATTCTTTTTTAACTCATCCTGCGGATCAGGCAGCCATTTGGCGTCATATTTCTTCTTGCCGCTCTCGATCAGGCGCAATAATGAAGCCTTCAATTCCTCGTTATCTAATTGATTGGCGGCTTCCTCCAAAACGGCGATCTGCTCCATGTCGTAGTTTTCCAGAGAAGAAAGTTCCTGCTCAACAGAATCCGTATTCGCCTTCAGATCTTTTAATTGTTTGTCGGAGACGGCCAGATATATGATAGTGGTAAGAATCAATAAAATCGGGATGATTGCGATAAGCAAAAGTTCCGGTAAGGTAAAAGTAATATTGCTTAGTAAGATAAACATGATTTCCCCCTTGGGCATATTGAACTTAATCTAAGATGATACAATCATCATACTAAATTGACAGAGCCAATGGCAATAATTAGAATAATGAAATGTGATTAAGTATACGTTAAGTTTCTATATCATTCATAATAGAAAAAATATTTGAAAAAGATAACTAAAAAGGTAAAATCAGACAAAAGGACAAGCGGGCAAAAGGAGTTTTTATGTCTACCAAATATATTTTTGTAACAGGTGGAGTGGTTTCAGGTTTAGGAAAAGGAATTACGGCAGCCGCTTTAGGCGCTTTGATGAAAGCTCGGGGTCTGAGCGTCATCACACAGAAATTTGACCCGTATATCAATGTCGATCCGGCTTTAATGAGTCCGATTCAGCATGGGGAAAAGTTTATTACGGAAGACGGCGCGGAAATGGATCTGGATATCGGCCATTACGAGAGATTCACGGATGTCAGCCTTTCGGTTGAATCCGATATTACTTCCGGCAAAATTTATCAGGAAGTCATTCAGAAAGAGCGCGCCGGATATTATAATGGCGGTACGGTGCAGGTTGTTCCCCATATTATCAATGAGATTAAAGATCATATGTTCCGGGTTTCCCGCAAGAACGGTCAGAATGTAGACGTTGTGATCGTGGAAATCGGCGGCACGGTCGGCGATATGGAGAGCACTCCCTATATTGAGGCGATGCGTCAAATCAGCTATAAAGTCGGACGTGAAAATTGCCTGTTTATCCATGTCACATTATTGCCTTATCTCAACAATCCCGGCGAGTTGAAAACCAAACCGACTCAGCACAGCGTTCTCAAAATGCTTTCTTTCGGTGTGCAGCCGGATATTCTGGTTTTACGTTCAGAGCATCCGATTGATGACGCGACCAAACATAAAGTTGCCAGTTTTTGCAATGTGAAATTTGAAAATGTCATCGAAAATCTTGATATGCCGACCGTTTATTATCTGCCTTTATATTTTGAAAAACAGGGTTTCGCGCAAGCCGTTTGCAATCAACTGGGCATTGCCCAGTTCGTCGAGCCGGATCTCAGTTCATGGAAATTATTGAATGAACAGATTTTATACGCGACTAAGAAAATAAAAATTGCTTTGGTAGGCAAATATGTCGCCATGCAAGATGCCTATCTTTCCTCAGTCGAAGCCCTTATGCACGCCTCTATCCGCAAAGGCGCGGATCCCGAGATTGTCTGGATCGACAGCGATTCACTGGAGGATAGAGAAGAAGCCGAACTGTCGGAAGTTTTTGCCGGTATCGACGCCATGTTGATTCCGGGCGGTTTTGGACCGAGAGGAATGGAAGGCATGATTACTGCCGCTTCCTATGCCAGAAAAAATCGAATTCCTTTTTTGGGGCTGGGTCTCGGCATGCAGATGGCGGTTGTTGAAGTGGCAAGGAATTTGGCCGGTATCAAAGATGCGCATACCGATGAATGCGAAAAAGAATGCTCGGATATTTTCTATTACGCGGCTCTGACCGAAGAGGAGAAAAATCATTTGGAAGAAATTTCGCTGACCAACAGGCCGATTCGTCTTGGCGCTTATCCGATGAAAATCGCTAAAGACTCCAGGCTGTTTAAAATTTATAAAACGGAACAGGCCTCAGAACGTCATCATCATCGCAGAGAGTTCAATTTGACCTGGCAGGGACCCTTGCTCGAAGCGGGACTGGTTTTCAGCGGCACTTCTCCGGACGGCAGCTTGATTGAGGCGGTAGAGTACCCGGATCATCCGTTTTATATCGGCTTGATCTCGCATCCGGAATTTAAATCCAGACCGACCAGACCGCATCCGTTATTTGAAGCCTTTATCGAAGCGGCGATAGATTATAATAAGAAAAGAAATTAACAGGGGGATGAAGCTATGGCTTTTATATCAGATGAATTGTCACGCACTTTTAGTGAATACTTGTTGTTGCCCAATTTGACGGACAAAAATTGCATTCCGGATAATGTTTCCTTAAGAGCCCCGATGGTAAAATTTAAAAAAGGTCGGGAAGAATCTCCGATCAATTTAAATATTCCTTTTACCTCCGCCATTATGCAGGCGGTATCCAATGACGGGCTGGCGATCGCTCTTGCCAGATCCGGCGGCTTGTCCTTTATTTTCGGTTCGCAAAGCATCGAATCACAGGCTGAAATGATTCGTAAAGTAAAAAAATATAAAGCCGGGTTTGTTCCCAGCGATACCAATCTCACCCCGGATATGACAGTTTCGGAAGTGATCAGAATCAAAGCCCAAACCGGACATTCCACGATGCCGGTAACCGGCGACGGCACTTCTACCGGGAAACTGTTAGGCATTGTGACCAGCAGAGACTATCGTGTTTCGAGGATTAAGGGCGATGAGAAAGTCAAAGATTTCATGACTCCGATCGAAAATATGATTGTGGCGGAAGAGGGAATTACCTTAAGCAAAGCCAATGATATTATCTGGGAGCATAAATTAAACCAGCTGCCGATTGTCGACAAGGAAGGTAAATTAACCAGTTTGGTTTTCCGCAAAGACTATGAAAACCATAAGGCCAATCCTTATGAAATGCTGGATCAGGATAAACGTCTTCTGGTCGGCGCGGGAATCAATACGAGAGATTACAAGGAAAGAGTGCCTGCTCTGATCGGCGCGGGCGCAGATATTCTTTGTATCGATTCGTCGGACGGATTTTCAATCTGGCAAAAAGAAACCTTGCAATGGGTTAAAGAGAACTATGGCGATCAAATCTATATCGGTGCCGGAAACGTAATTGACGCGGAGGGTTTCCGCTTCCTGGCGGAAGCAGGAGCCGACTTCATCAAGGTCGGTATCGGCGGAGGTTCCATCTGTATTACCAGGGAACAAAAAGGTATTGGCTGCGGGCAGGCTTCCGCTATTATTGCTGTCGCGAAGATCCGAGATGAATATTTTGAGGAAACCGGCATCTATATTCCGATTTGTTCTGACGGCGGCATCGTCTATGATTATCATATGACGCTCGCTCTGGCGATGGGCGCGGATTTCCTGATGCTCGGCAGATATTTTGCCCGTTTTGACGAAAGCCCTACCCGCAGATTGATTGTTAACGGCAATTATGTTAAAGAGTATTGGGGCGAGGGATCAAACCGTGCCCGAAACTGGCAGCGTTATGATGACGGGCAGAACACGACAGGCAGGATGGTTTTTGAAGAAGGTGTCGATTCCTATGTGCCATATGCCGGTAAGCTGAAGGATAATGTCGAGAGTTCTGCTGCCAAGATTAAAGCGACGATGTGTTCCTGCGGGTCAATCAGCTTGGACGAATTTAAACAGAAGGCGCGGCTGGTGGTCGTTTCGCCGACCAGCATCGTCGAGGGCGGAGCTCATGATGTCATTCGCAAAGACAGCGACCTCTGAGTTTTGATATATAAATAATAATGGACAGTGCGGATTTCTTTTTAATAGTAAAAATTTGCGCAAATGCGAAAGGATAGATTATGGCTAAAGAAATTTATGAGATGACCTACGAGGGAGTCAAAGAATTACAAGAGGAATTGGAATATCGCAAAACGGTATTGACGAGCGAAATCGGCGAACGTTTAAAAGAAGCGATCGCGCTGGGTGACCTGTCGGAAAACTCCGAGTACGAAGATGCCCGCGAAGAACAGGGCAAAAACGTCGCCAGAATGAATGAAATCGCCGCTATCTTGAAACGTGCCAAGGTCATCGAAGAACATACGATTTCCAATGAAAAAGTTACCCTTGGCTCGAAAGTGAAGTTATTAGATCTTGAATTTGATGAAGAGATGAGCTATACACTGGTCGGACCGCAGGAAGAAGATATTATGAAAAATAAAATTTCCAGCGAATCTCCGGTGGGCGAGGCGATTTTGAATCATATCGAGGGTGATACTGTGACAGTCAGATCGCCGGTCGGTGAATTAAAATATAAGATTTTAGAAATTACGAAATAGTTTATTTTGATGCCGCTTGCTTGGCATCAGTCATTAATATAATACAATTATATATAGAAAAGGTGTCGAGATGAGTAAAGGGGCAAATCAACCTCAAAACACTGCGGAAAATGAAATACAGGAACAGGTGCAAAACCGGATTGACAAACTGGAAGCTCTGGAAGCTGCAGAGCAAAATCCGTATTGGCTGACCACCGCCAGACAAACACATCACAGCGCGGAAATTATAGAAAACTATGATCAGCTGGAGGGCAGTGTTGTCTTTGTCGCGGGGCGGATTATGAGTAAGCGCGGTATGGGCAAAGTCAGTTTCGTCGACATAGCGGATCGTTTGGGCAGAATTCAGATTTTCAGCAAGATCGATGTGCTCGGTGAGGAAGAATATAAGTCCTGGCAAAATCTCGATGTAGGCGATTTGGTTGAAGTTGAGGGCGAAGTTTTCACCACTCAGAAAGGGCAGATTTCCATACGCAATCAGCATTATCGGCTCTTGAGCAAATGCCTCCGTCCTCTGCCTGAAAAATTTCACGGTCTGACCGATACGGATACCCGCTATCGCAAACGATATCTTGATTTGATTATGAATCCCGAGATCAAGGATGTTTTCGAAAAACGGAGCAAGATTATTTCGACGATTCGCCACGAACTGGAAGCTCTTGATTTTATTGAGGTCGAAACACCGAATTTGAATCTGATTGCCGGCGGTGCGGCGGCCCGCCCGTTTATTACCCATCACAACACACTGGATTTGGATTTGTATTTACGCATCTCGCCGGAACTATATCTCAAACGCCTGATCGTGGGCGGTTTTGAGCGGGTTTTCGAACTTGGTCGTAATTTTAGAAATGAGGGTATGTCCACCAAACACAATCCCGAATTTTCGATGATGGAACTCTATCAGGCCTATACGGATTATCATGGCATGATGGATATTTCCGAGCATTTAATCAGCAAGGCCTGCCTGGCGGTCAATGATACCTTACAGATTACTTATGGTGAGGAAGAAATCGATCTGACGCCTCCGTTTGCCAGAATGAGTATGCTGGACGCCATTAAAAAATTTGCTGGTGTCGATTTCGATAGCATTGAAGATGACGCGGCAGCTTTTGCCGTGGCTTCTGAAAAAGGTTTGGCAGAGCTTGCCGCAGGCAAATCCCGTGGCGAAATCATCAATCTCTTCTTTGAGGAGTTTTGCGAAGAGCATTTGATTCAACCGACTTTCATTTATGATTACCCTGTTGAGATTTCACCTTTGACGAAAAAGAAAAAATCAGATCCCCGAATGACCGAGAGATTTGAGATTTTTATCTGCGGTTCGGAATATGGCAATGCTTATTCCGAGCTGAATGATCCCAGAGATCAGCATGATCGTTTTATGGAACAGATGAAAAAGGCGAATGCCGGCGATGAGGAAGCCAGTTTGCCGGATCAGGACTTTGTCGAGGCTTTGGAATACGGCATGCCGCCGACGGGAGGACTCGGCATCGGTATCGATCGATTGGTTATGCTTTTAACTAATTCCGCTTCGATTCGGGATGTATTGCTTTTTCC
>CAYFVK010000004.1:0-18930 GCA_964346695.1 uncultured Mageeibacillus sp.
TCCCACTCAATCGTAGCTACGGGTTTGTTGCTGATGTCCCAGAGGACGCGGTTGATGCCGGGGACGTTGGCCAATATTCTGTCCCGTATCGTCGTTAATGTTTGCCAGGGGATTTCAACTGCTGTGGCGGTGACGGCATCTTTTGTGTCGACGGCGCGAATGATGGCCGGCCAGCCCATATAGCGTTTGCCGTCTTTGACGCCGGTTGAGACCATATCCGGAATAACGCAAAAATATTGCCACGGAGTTTTGGGAAGTTTAGCAATCTCTTCAAGCACGATGGCGTCGGCTTCTTTCAGCGCAGTGAGGCGATCTTTAGTAATCGCTCCGGTACAGCGGACGCCGAGTCCGGGACCCGGGAAGGGCTGACGATAGACCATGTTGTCAGGAAGTCCTAACGCTTTGCCGACTAAACGGACCTCATCTTTATAGAGGAATTTCACCGGTTCAACCAGCTCAAAATGCATATCTTCCGGCAGACCGCCGACATTATGATGCGCTTTCACACCATGAGATTCCACAATATCCGGGTAGATTGTTCCCTGACCTAAAAACTTGATGCCCTCCTGTTTATGGGCCACTTCCGCAAAGACCTCGATAAATTCATTGCCGATAATCTTTCGTTTTTCTTCGGGATCCGCGACACCTGCCAATTTATCCAAAAATCTGTCGCCGGCGTCGATATAGATCAGTTCGACATTAAGCTGTTTGCCGAAAACTTCACATACCTGCTCCGGCTCGCCTTTTCTCAAAAGCCCGTGATTGACATGAACACAAATCAGATTTTTGCCGATCGCTTTAGAGATTAAAGCGGCGCAAACGGAAGAGTCCACTCCGCCGGAAAGCGCTAAAAGCACTTTGCCGTCTCCCACTTGTTTTTTGATTTGCTCTGTTTCTTGTTCCACAAATGCCTTCGCTTGAGCCTCGGTTTCAATATGCAATAAGGTTTCAGGTCTTAAATTTTCTTTTGCAATCATATTTTTCTCCCATTCAATAAAAATTACGCAGTACAATCGTCTGAAGTGCTTGGCGTGATGCAGTTTCCGGAAATATCAGCCCCGCAAAAACTCCCTCTCTAAACTTCCAACAAACAAAATTTCTGTTTACAATCTCTCAAATATTCTATCGCGAATTATAATTTTGTATCATCGATTCCATCTAAATAGGCTTTGATTTTCGGCACGACCCTGCCGATCGTACCGGGTACAAACGGATTCTCCAGATTAGCCACTTTCAGTAAACCGGTAAAAGGCTTGCTGCCGCCCGCCTTGCAAAGGCTCAGATAATCCTGCCATGCCTTTTCCGAATTTTCCTGATTTTTAATCCAGAACTGAAAAGCGCAAACCTGGGCCAGCGTATAGTCTATGTAATAGAAAGGGCTGGTAAAAATATGCAGCTGTCTGGTCCATTTGCCGCCGCGCTCCAAATAATCAAAGCCGTCAAAATCAAGCCACGGCTGATATTTCTGCTCGATTTGGCGCCACTTCGCTTTCCTCGCGGCAGGTGATACCTCGGGGTTTTCATATACATAATGTTGAAACTCGTCGACCGCGACACCATAGGGTATGAATTCCACCGAACCCGACAGATGAGAAAATTTGAATTTGGCGGTATCGTCAGCAAAGAAAAGCTCCATCCAAGGCCAAGTTAAGAACTCCATACTCATGGAATGGATTTCAGCCGATTCCATTGTCGGTACGGTATATTCGGTAGGCTGCAGATCTCTGCTCTGATAGCCCTGAAAAGCATGCCCCGCCTCATGCGTCATCACCTCTACGTCGCCCTGGGTTCCGTTGAAGTTAGCGAAAATGAAGGGTGCTTTGTAATCCAGCAACTCCGTGCAATAGCCGCCGGCTTCTTTGCCCGGCTTGGCCAGAAGATCCATCAGGTTGTAGTCGAGCATGAAGTTGAAAAACTCGGAAGTTTCCGGTGAGAGTTCTTCATACATGGTTTTGGCGTTGGCGATTATCCAGTCGGCATCTCCCTGAGGCACGGGGTTTCCGCTATTAAAAGTTAAGGTATCATCATAATATTTCAGCTCGTCAAGACCCAGCCGATTGCGCTGACGTTCTTTCAGCTCATTGACCAGCGGCACCAATTCCGTAAAGACCTGATCGCGATAAGATTTAACGTCGTGCGCGTCATAGTCCGTGCGCTGCATACGATAATAACCAAGCTCGACAAAGTTTTCATAGCCTAATTTTGTCGCCATTTTGTGACGTACCTTGACCAGCGCATCGTAAATTTCATCCAGCTCGTCTTCATGCTCCGCGTAGTAGCCATAGTAGGCTTCGTTAGCGGCTTTGCGGCGATTGCGATCTAATGATTGGCGAAATGGCGTCAGTTGAGCCAGCGTATATTTTTTGCCCTCAAATTCCACTTCCGCTGCCGCGATCAGTTTGGTATATTTCGTGGTCAGCTTATTCTCCTCAACCAGCTCCGGCATAATTTCCGGCGCAAAGGATTTTGCTTCCGTTTCAATCAAATTAAAATAATGCTGACCGATTCTCTGCTCAAGCTCCGGCCTGAATTCGGAATGGATCATCAGCTGATTAAACTCATTATGTAATTTTTCGTAGCCCGGCACGTTCTCGTTAAAAAACTCGATTTCCTGATCATAAAATTGGTCCTTGGTATCGATCGTATGACGTATTGCCGCCAGAGAATACATGGTCAAAAAATGATTCCTGATCTGATCCAGCTTTTGAAAACAGATCAGCTGCTGCTCCTCGTTTTGAGCCTGTACAAACTGCTCTTTCAGTTCATTTACCTGTGTATTAAGCTCCGCCATATCCGGTCGCTGATAAGGAATTTCTTCAAATTTTAGCATTGTTGTCTCTCCTAATATTTTTCTACTCAATTATTTTTTCAACTCGTTTATTCTATCTTGTGAATTGATGACTGGCAATCATCAATCGTCTTTCTTCTCTTCATGATGATCCTGATCAAAAACCGTCATAAATGGTATTTTTGCAAAATTCTGCGGCGGGCTTTGTCCACAAAAAGATTCAAATCCGCAGATAGCGGTGTTTCTGCAAAAGGATCATGCCGAAAATCGACTCCGCTTTTTGCTTCTGCCGCCTGCTCCCCCGCCCGCCAGACGAGGCCTTTGCGCTCGACCGCCAATTTGAGCAGATAGTCCGCCATATCGGGATTGCGCGGCAGAAAACTGCCATGGGCATAGGTACCGAATAAATTTTTATAATAGACGCCCTCGCTTTGATCTTCGCCGTTATTGCCATAGCCTGCCAATACTCTGCCGAAAGGCTTCGCTGCTTTGCCCAGATAGGTTCTGCCGCCGTGATTCTCGAAACCAAGAAGAACACGGTTGTTGATCGGCAGGTCCGTTTGAAAAATCAAATCGCCGACCATGCGCCCCGGTTTGGCAATAGTTTCCACATCGATAATCCCGAGTCCTTTCAATTCATGTCCCTGATGATCGACGTAGCGATGCCCCATCAGCTGATAGCCGCCGCAAATACAGAGCATGACCATGCCGTCTTCGATCGCCCGCCTTAAGATATCGCCTTTTTGCCGGATCAAATCATCATAAATCAGGCTTTGGTCGCTGTCCTGACCACCTCCCATAAAAACGAGATCAAAGTTTTCCGGTTCAAACTTATCGCCTAAGGAAACTCTTTCCACTTCAAAATCGAAATGGTGCCAGATGGCTCGTTTGCGCAGGCAGATGATATTGCCGCGATCTCCGTAGAGATTTAAATAATCGGGGTATAAATAGGCAAGGCGCAATTTATCCATCTGTCTCCTCCTTCCCCGGCTCCCGCGCTGCTACCAGGTCAGCGGTCTTTTTGGAACTCGGCATCGCCGGAGGGTTTGAATGCGGAATGACCCGCGGTGCTATCAGGTCGGCGGTTTTGTTTGAAACCGCGTCGTCCGCCCGATCGCGGGCTTTTTTCTTCTCCGTGATGCCGAAAACATCCTGCCGGATCTTATTTCTGGCAGGCTTATTGGCGACCCAGTAAAATCTGCCCTGTTTGGCGACAGCCTGATTCATTCTCCGGAGCAGTACGGCATGAGTTTCGGCGATAATCAATCGCTCCTTTTCCACTCCGGCATAATGCAGACGCAGCGCCAGATCATAAGCGTATTCCCCGCTCAGACCGACAATTCCGACATAGGGCATCTGCTCGAAAAAAATATCCCAGAGCCACGAAACATCGGACATCAGCCATTCCGAGCCATCGTTGGAAATCATCAGTCCGGCAAAATCCCGAAACATGATCAGTTCATGCAGAACGCAGTTCATCGCCTCGGGATTACCGGCGGTAACAAGGCAAACCTCTTTGCTCTGCGGAATTTTCAGCGATTCAAAGCGCCCGTAAACCGCTCTGACCTCACTCAATGCGCGAATAATATTTTTCAGCGAAATTCCGAAGACGAGTGCGCATAATGCTGCTGCCCCCGCGTTATAACCGTTGAACAAACCGGGCAAGGGAAAATGAAATTTGAGTGAATCGTCCCTGCGGCGGGCCGCGGAATCGGCCATCCAGTTCTGGAAAACATAGTCGGCACCGTCTATATCACGCTCCAAAGCGGTGATACCGAGGTCTAAATCCGGCCGCTTGAAATAACAATTGGGGCAATAATAAGAACCGTAATTGGCATAGGCCAGACCCTGATATTCCAGCTCAACCCCGCAAAAGGAGCAATGCGGCGCTTCCCGATAAAAAAGACCGTAAGTATAATCATCAAGATCATGGCGCGGCAGATTGGCCCGGCGCGGCGTACTCCTGAATATTTCAGGCGCCGAGTCGCTGGCCGGGAAATTATCCATACCATAATAATAGCAGTCTTTTTTGCGCTCGGTCGCCATTGCCGCGACGAGCGGATCATCGGCGCAGAGAATGATCTTGCTTTTGGGAGAAAGCTCAAGTCCCTTATCAATGTTTTTGCGAAGCGTATACAGCTCGCCGTATTTGTCCATTTGATTGCGGGAGAAATTGGTCACGATGATAAAGTCCGGCTGAATTTTTTTCGCGAAATATTGAAAATCCGCCTCGTCGATTTCCAGAATCAACAAGGTTGGATCTTCCCTTTTTTCCGCTCGCAGGACTTCCCCTAAGAATTCGCTGGCGCGAACCTCCCTCGTGTTTTCTCTTTGCAGATTGGTGACGACCTTAACCCCGGCCTTTTGAAAGATCTCCCGCAAAAGGTAGGCAACGGTTGATTTGCCGTTGGTGCCGGTGATGAGAATTATCTGATCCTTACTTAAATAATGTTCCTGACCACTACTTTTATTCATGGCTTGATTATACTAAAAAAATTTCGGATAAACAGCTTAAAATAATTATTTCTGAATGTACGCGCCGCTCTTTAGTATTCAATGCCCGGGCGGGCGAGCAGTCCTTCCGTTTTGTAGGGATGCTTAACGGCGCGCATCTCAGTATAATAATCCGCCAGCTCAACAAGCTCCGGTGCGGGATTACGTCCTGTCATGACCACTTCCAAATGTTTATTCCTGTTCTGCAGAAACTCCACGACCTGACTCAGCTCTATCATTTCGCTGTTCACCGCGTCAAGCAGCTCATCCAGGATCAGCAAATCCGTTCGATGCTCCCGGCAATAGCGTACGGCTTTCGCAAAGTACCGTGTCGTGATCTTTCGTGTTTCCGCTTTTTCTTGCTCATCCATGAAAAAGATGAATTTTTTGATCGGCTCGCTTTGAGATACCGTGATTCCGGGAATTTTCTCTAACACTCGCAGCTCCGAGGACCGACCGTTTTTCAGGAATTGCAGAAAAAGGACATTCAGGCCGCTGCCCGCCGCTCTGACGGCAAGGCCGACGGCAGCTGTTGTTTTTCCCTTGCCGTCGCCGGCGTAAATGTGAATTTTGGCATTCTCAACTAATATCGGTTTTTCGCTCATAAAAAATCCTTATAGGTCAAGATGATCACGAGCAGCCAGTGGTCGTTCCGCAGTCAAGGCAGACTTTGCAGGTACCGTTTTGCACCATCCGCGTGCTGGAGCAATTGCTGCAAGTCGTACCGTCATAGACGCGCTCACCGTGTTTAATCGCGTCCTGCGCGTCTTCATGCACATATTCCTCGAAGCCGAGCTGTGTGATCAGGGGCGAATTATTTTCGGCAGCACGGCCCGAAGGCGAGCCGAAGCCGATATTATCGCCGGTATTGAAAGGCTTGTTCGGTTTGCTTTCCGGCTTAACCTGAATTCTGGTATAATCACCGATTTCCAGTTCGATAATCTTGCTGATCAGGTCGGAAATCGAGGTGCAATATTTGATATTCGGATGTCTGGACACAAATCCATAAGGTTCATATTTCTGACCGCGCAGCATTTTGGCAATGTCATGGGGCGGAATCCGATATTGCAGCATGACGGAAATCGTTTTGGAAAGAGAGTTCAAAAGTCCCATGATAGTGGTTCCCTCGCGATCTGTCGTGATATAGATCTCTGATATTTCGCCGGCTTCATTGCGGTTCACCGTCGTATAAATCTTGACATCCTCGATTTTCGCCGGATGAGTTCTGCCGCTGCGAATGCCGACCGGTTTTTCTCTTTTTGAAGCCAGTGAATGAGGCAGAGCGAAGTCTTCCGCGTCCGGACCGGCTGCGGCGGGACGATTTTTAACTTCATCTTCCAAAATTTTGACTTCTCTCTCTAATTCGGTTGCGCGATCGATCAGCTGCTGATAAGACAAATCTTTGAGCGGTAATTCCGCCGCTTCCCGTGCATCCAGATGAATATTAAGCGGCTGGGCGAATTTGGAACCGTCACGATATAAAGTGATGCCTTTGATACCGAGTTTCCATGAGGACAGGACAACATCTTTGAAATCCTGCTCGGTTGCCGTACCCGGCAGATTGACCGTTTTGGAAATAGCGCCGGAAATCATCGGGGTTAAGGCGGCGACCATTTTGACATGCCCGCTGTAATGGATAAAACGTTTGCCGCTGCCGCATTGATTGGCCGTATCAAAAACCGCTAAATGCTCTTCTTTCAAATGCGGTGCACCCTCAATCTTGCCGTCGACGATTTGTCCGTTTTCTTTACGTAAAATATAGGCGACGATATCTTTAATCTCCTGTTCGTTATAGCCCAAACTGCGTAAACCGGACTCAAGCATCGGATTGACCAATTCCATAAAACCGCCGCCCACCAATTTTTTATAGGTGACATGAGAGAAGAAAGGTTCAATGCTGGTCGAGGCGCAGTCCATGGCAAAGGAGATGGTGCCGGTCGGAGCAATAACGGAAACCTGCGCATTGCGGTAACCGTATTTTTCGCCGAGCGTTTCAGCGTCCCGCCAAGCGTCGATCAAGGCCTTGGAAAGTCCGGCGAAGCCCAGCTCTTTCAGCAAGCTGTGATCAACAACCGGCAACTGATAACTGAGACCTTCCGCCGCGTCTGTTCTGGCGCCCGCCGCTCTGGAATGATTGCGGATCACGCGCAGCATATATTCTTTATTCAAATGATACTTGGCAAACGGTTCTGCTGTTTTTGCCATCAAGGCGGAAGCGCGATAGCTGCGCCCTGTTAAAAGACCGACCAAGGCGGCTGCCAACGCTCTTGCTTCCGCAGAATCATAGGGCAAACCGAGACTCATTAGGAGCGAGGCAAGGTTGGCCACGCCAAGACCCGTTGTACGGAATAAATAGGTTTTTCTGGCGATTTCCTCGGTCGGGAATTGACCGCCGATAATCGAGGCTTCAAGAACCAGTTGGCATAATTCAATCACATGAATATAGGCGTCAACATCGAATGTGCCTTTTGCCTGATCATAGAAGCGCAATAAATTGATCGAAGCCAGATTGCAGCTGGTGTCGTCAAGAAAAGCATATTCGCCGCAGGGATTGGTTGAATTGATCCGATTGTATTTCGCGCCGAATTTGCCATCTTCGCCCGCCGGACAAGTATGCCAGGCATTGAAGGTGTCATCGAATTGCGGGGCGGGATCGGCGCAGCGCCAGGCGGATTGATTGAAAATATCCCATAGATGCTGAACCGATACTTCTTTATCGATTTCGGGGTCAACCCGACCTTTCAAAGTAATCGTCGAATTCGGATTTTTGTCCAGATCCGCTACTTTATGCATGAAGTCGTCACTGAAACGGACGGAATTGTTGCTGTTCTGTCCGGATACCGTGGCATAGGCTTCACCGTCAATATCACCGTCGTAACCCATTTTGCTGAGTGCGATTACTTTATCTTCCTCACGTGCTTTCCAGGTGATAAAATTTTCGATTTCGGGATGATCAATATCGAGACAGACCATTTTGGCTGCCCGGCGTGTTGTACCGCCCGATTTGATGGCTCCGGCATTGCGGTCAAGTCCTTTAAGAAAGCTCATTAAACCCGACGACTGGCCGCCGCCGGAAAGGCTTTCTCCCTCGCCTCTGATTTTGGAGAAGTTGCTGCCTGTTCCGGAACCGCCTTTGAACAGCTTCGTCTCGGTCACATATTGTTCAGAAATCGAATGTTTGCCCAGAAGTTTATCTTCAATCGAGAGAATAAAGCAGGCGGAGGCTTGCGTTCTGGTGTAGGTATCTTTGCTCATCACGACTTTTTCCTGCACCGGATCATAGTAGAATAATTCGCTCTGTCCGCCGCTGATGCCATAAGCCAGTTTTAAGCCGGTATTGAACCATTGCGGAGAATTCGGCGCGAACATCTGACTGAGCAGGGCAAAAACCAATTCATCATAAAGAATGACTGACTCCGCTTCACTGATCAGATTTTCCTGCAGCAATTGCGCGACCCAAAACGATACCATGCGATGGGCGACCTGACGCATACTGACTTCATGACCTTCTTTCGTATTCAGACCGGCCTTGCGGAAATATTTGGAAGCGATAATATCACATGCCTGCTGCGAATAATGTTCCGGAAATTCCAGATCCTTCATATCGGTCAGAACCTTGCCGGTTTTATAGTCGGTCAATAGAACATTTCGTTTTTCCCAGCGGAAAAGATCATAAACCGTTTTATCAGGATGAAGTTCCAGCTCCTTCGTAAATTGTCTGCGGATCAGTTGACCTAAAGTGATATCTTCCGGAGATACCGTTGAATTTGTTCCGTCCTCAGCGGAAGGCTTTGTTTTATCCGCTTGATTGTTTTCCGGAATCGGCGCTTCGCTTTCTCTGATCATATTACTTCCTCGGATTGATTGATTGTATCTGAAATTACGCATATTTAACCTCTCTCTGACCTCTCCTGAATTTACAACATTTGGTATTTATCTCTCATGAAGGACACTATATATTGTAGTTAGCGAGATATATTATTACAAAATGCGCCAAGGAATACAAGTTGATTTTATCTGCCCGGAATACGCTGAACTGTATAATCAAAACCGCCTTTGCTGATAGTCTTTGCTCTGTTTCAAACGAATTTTATGCAGCTTTTTATTCATAAAAACACGAATCACCGAGCAGGAATGTAATAAAAAGAATAGTTACTTGTAATATTCCTGAAATAATAAAAAATAGGATTTTCAAAGTATGTTATACTTGTACCGGGCTCGGAATGTTTGCGGAGAACTTTCTCTGAATTCTATTTGATTATTTGAAGATCTTTTCGAGATTCTCACCAAAGTTTTGTCTATGGAGGAACAAGATATGAATTTCAAACAATTCTGTTCTGATATTTTAATACTGAGCGAACCTGAAATTGCTGAACAAATGCAAGCCTATATGCGCCGCCAATTTGAATTTTTGGGTGTTCCCGCGGCGGCCAGACGGGAAGCCTGCCTGAAGCAATTTGAAACGGCGAAAGCCGAGGGTGAAATCGCCTGGGAATTTATAGATGCCTGCTGGGAGCAGAATTTTCGGGAATTTCAATATGTGGCCATTGATTATTTGCTGATCATGATTGATTTTCTGCAGGCGGAAGATATAGACATGATCAAAAAATATATCGTGAGCAAGTCCTGGTGGGACACAGTAGACATTCTGCGCAAAGTGGTCGGTCATCTGGTTTTGCATAATCGCCCGGAGTTGAATCAAACGATGCTGGAATGGAGCAAGTCTGATAATCTCTGGCTGCGCCGCTCCGCTATTCTGCATCAGCTGGATTTCAAGTCGGATACCGACCGGGAATTATTATCCGAGATCGTACAAAACAATTTCGCCGACGAGGAATTTTTCATCAAAAAAGCGATCGGCTGGGCGCTTCGTCAATACAGCAAAACGGATCCCGATTGGGTCACCGACTTTATTCATAAATATAAGGATCAACTGTCGCCGCTTTCCTATCGGGAAGCCGTAAAAATTATCAACAGCGGCGATTAATCGGACAGACTTTATTGTTCTCTGCCGTATTTGAAAGGTAAAATTATTTTGAAAAAATTAATCAGCTGGAATGTTAACGGCCTGCGGGCGATCGCCCGCAAAGGCTTTTTGGAAATCGTAAAAGAAATCAATCCCGATATTCTCTGCCTGCAGGAGATCAAAGCGGAAGCAGATCAATTGCCGAAGAAAATCCGGGAAATAGAGGGCTATTATTCTTATTTTAACCCCAGCCGCAGCCGCAAAGGTTACAGCGGCACCGCCATCTATACCCGTCAGGAGCCGAAGTCCATTGTCCACGGCCTGGGCGAAGAGCGCTTCGATGCGGAGGGACGCATTCAGTTAGCCGAATTCGATGATTTTTATCTTTATAATATTTATTATCCTAACGGCCAGCGTGATCTGGGTCGCCTTAACTACAAACTGGAATTTTATGAATACTTTTTGAATCATGCCAAACAGATGATGGCTGACGGAAAATCCATCGTCATCTGCGGTGACGTCAATACGGCTCACTCTGAGATTGATTTGGCAAGACCGAAAGAAAATGAGAAGAATACCGGCTTTTTGCCCGAGGAAAGGGCTTGGCTGGATCAATTTATCGAGGCAGGTCTGATCGATACTTTCCGGGTTTTCAATCAACAACCGGAGAATTATTCCTGGTGGGATTATAAAACCAGAGCCAGAGAACGCAATGTCGGCTGGAGAATCGACTATTTCTATATTTCGTCGGATTTAAGACCGCGACTGGTCGATGCGACGATCCTGCCGCAATATATGGGCTCCGATCACTGCCCGATCGGGATTCTCCTGCGCTGAGTTTTGAACATATTTTCCGTCTTTCCGGCTTTCTCTATCCGCTCTATTCATCAGTTCCCTCGATTCATCAGTTCCAAAATCAAGGAGTTCCCACATCAAGCCAACGAATCGAGCCGAAAAGAGTGGACAAAAGAAGGGAAATAGCGCTATTTTTTCAGCGCTATTTCTTCAGCATCTCGCTGATACGGTCTTGAATTTCTTTGAGACTGTCGGGATCCGGATCATACATATATAAGGCATAGCCCGGCATCGCCTGTGAGGGCAAATCATTGCGCCCCGTACCATTGAGGGTCATGGTTTCAAAGCTCCAGCTTTTATTATTTGCGAGTTGGGCGTTAACCAAATTACTCATATCTTTCGCCGGCATATTGGTTTCGGCAACTTCATTGAAGCGTTTCATCAGCTCATCGGCATGCGTTATGATTTCCGGACTGATCGCTTTATTGATCATCGCCTCAATGACGCGCATTTGATTTTTACCGCGACCGATATCTCCCTCGGCTATATTATAACGTTCTCTGGAGAAAGCTAATGCCTCATCTCCATTCAGCGTTATCTTGCCTTTCGGGAAATAATAATTCCCGTTTCCATCTCTGGTTACAAACTCTTCCGGATTATCCAGTTCAACCCCGCCCAGAACATCAACCAATTCAATCAGGGACGAGAAATTAACCCGAACAAAATAATTGATATCGGTATTCAAAAATTGAGACAATGTGCCGATCGAACTCTCAATCCCGTAAATTCCCGCATGCGTCAGTTTATCACTGCCGGCGGTATTATAAATCGGAACATAGGTATCACGCGGTATACTGCTCAGCAAAATCTGTTTATTTGCCGGATCAACCGTCATAATGATATTCACATCGGACCTCGAAACCGTTGAAATCTCCCCATAGGTATCAATGCCGCTGATATAAATATTAAAAGGCTCCCGGCTGGTATTAACCGGAATAACCAAATCGGAAATTTCAATTTCCACAATGGCTGTGCCGAGTACTCTTGTTTCCTTTTCAAAATCCGGATATGCGTCTTTCATCACTTCCAGTTTGGCGCTGTTAAAGAGAATAACTTGAGACTCTCCGCTATAAAGAGAATCAACAAGCGCCACATAATTATCATAAGATGCACTCTCGACGTGGACGCCGTTCGTTTTGGATATTGAATCGATTGCCTTGAGAATATCATCATCATCTTCTGTACCGGATACACCGATTTGCCGCTGATCCAGATCCGCTAATGACTGAAGCGGCGAATCCTGCAATACGCGGACTTCAAACAATACATTTTCCTTTGATGTATGCAGTGAACTCAAAAAGCCGATTCCTCTAAATAAAAAGTAGGAAATTAAAACCAGCACAATCAGGAACAAGGTTCCCAGCACCCCTCCTACTCGTCTGGTTTTCTTTGAAGCTTGACCCTTGGCAGCCAGAATGAACACGATCGCTGACAAAAGCAAAGTAGTCCCCGTGACAATCAGGCGCGGTGTCGTCGGCAGAATATTGACGATCCACATCGCTCCGGAAATTGCCAAAGAAAACAAAACTACCAGAACGGCGATAATATAACCGAACAGATTTCTTGATAATTCATCGTCCTCAGCATAGGAATCAGCAATATCATAATCATCAGCCTGATAATTTTGTTGAAACTCCGAGTCGTCATAATATTGCTGTTCTTCCTGCAACCGCCGACCGGCAGCCATACGCATCGCCTGTTTTCTTTGATATACCTCAGTTGGCTGTGCATGATGCAAACGCTTTTCCGGAGAATTCGGGGTTTGCTGATGCCGCCCGGCTTGTCCGTCGCTTTGTCCTTCGACAGATACACGGCGAATCGCACCACTTGGAGACTGAGCTGACTTTTTAACCTTACGCGGATTTCGGGAATTGGCTCTGCCCGCTTCGGGTTGTACCCTACGCGGGGAGACTAAGGGCATATTCTTCCTTGCTTTTTCTCTTTGCTCGCGATTTTCCCGTTCTTCCTCAAGACGTGCCTTTTCGGCATATTCTTTGGCTTTTTCGGCAGCCATTTTAGCTTTATTGATCGAATCATTATTCTCGTTCATAACATTCCCTTTATTAATCTGTCGATCTCCTATTAAATAGGATCAACATATTGATCATCATTCGCATTGATCTCATAAACAACAAAGACCGAATCTTCGGATTTTCCCATAAAAAGTAGAATCTCTAAATGATCGGATTTTCTATAATATCATTAATAACATTATAGGATTATATGAAAAAATTCTATACCCCGCACTTATTTAAGTAAAAGTTGTTTTATTTATCGGGATTGTTCCGGCAATTTTTGCAATATATTTCTGCGGAATAGCCATATTGCACTAAACAATCGCCGGTACAACCTTCACAGCAGAGATGAGAAATTTCTCTTTTCCTCTCAGAAATATCATCCACCTTGATCATCTCAACCATCTCCGCCATTTGCGATGTTTCATGTTCCGCATCCTCGCGAGAGAAACTCTTGCCGAAGGTCAGCATACGCAAACCGTTCAAAATGACAATAATCGTGCTGCCCTCATGGGCGACCACACCGAGCGGCAGATTGATCACCTGCAGCACATTGACAACGATCAATAATAAAATGACCGATAAAGATAAAAAGATATTCTGCTTGATGATTCTTGAAGTCTGTTTAGCCATCGCCAGCATATAGGGCAGACGATTGAGATCGTTTTTGACGAGAATAATATCCGCCGTTTCCATCGCAACATCCGTGCCGCTGCCCATGGCCATGCCGACATCGGCAATAGCGAGTGCCGGAGCATCATTGACACCGTCGCCAACCATCAGAACCTTTTTCCCTGCCGCCTGCAGATCTTTAATGATTTCCAATTTATCGCCCGGCAGAAGATTGGGTCGAACCTGATCTATGCCGATTTGTTTTGCGATATAGAACGAATTCTTCTCCGCGTCACCGGTCAGCATATAGGTTTCAATGCCCTGTTCATGCAGAGCCGCAACGGTTGCCGCACTGTCTTTTTTGACCGGATCCGTGATCCCGAAAAAGGCCATCAATTGATCATTACAGGTGACAAAAACAATGGTCGAACCGGCTTCTTCAAAGGCTGTAATATATTTCTCTTCCAGCTTTGTAAACTCATCCCCATGGCTTGGATCAAGAATCAATTTGCGATTGCCGATCTTCCAGACTTGTCCTTTATGGATCAGCTTAAAACCATGCCCGGTGATGTTTTCAATCTTATCCGGCTCCAGCAGTTCTACATTCTGAAACTGTCGCATAAAGGCATTGGCAATCGGATGGGTCGAGGTAGCTTCGGCTGATTTGACAATGCGATTGATCAGCTCCTCCTCTTCCGTAACAACATAATAGGCATTGGTCACACTCGGCAAGCCCAAGGTCAGGGTTCCGGTTTTATCAAATACCACCGTATCAATATCTGCGCTGAGATCAAGCACATTGCCGCCCCGAAGGATCATGCCCTGCCTCGCCGCCCGGCTGATCGCCGACAACTTCGCCGGAGAGGCGCTGGCAACCAGAGCACAAGGTGAAGCCACCGTGAGCATTACCATGCCGCGATAAAAAGCGGTCTGAAAATCCCATTTGAGAAGCCAGGGGGTAAGCAAAATAAAGAGCGGCACAAAAATCAGCACGATTTTGACAAAAACTCCTTCAATTTTACCGATCAACGATTCCCGATCAGACAAATTATTCTGTGCCTGATCGACCATCGTCACGATTTTTGCCATCAGCGTATCGGCATTTTCAACGCTGACCAGAATATCAAAGCTGTCGCCGACATTGAGCGTACCGCCGATGATCAGATCATTCTCAGCCTTATAAACCGGCATCGACTCGCCTGTGATGGATGCCTCATTGAGATAGGCCTCCTGCCCGATTAATTCACCGTCAATCGGCACCATCTCGCCTTTGGGAACCTGGATCCGGTCACCAACCTTGAGATCTTTTGTTTCAACTTCAATAATCGAGCCGTCTTTCTGATATTTGCGCGCGGTTTCCGGCACCATTTTCATCAGTTCGGAAATAGCATCGCGACTTTTACTTTCCGTATAATGCTCCAGAGAATGCGATAGAGAGAAAATAAAAATCAAAATCGCACCTTCTGAAAAATGCCCGATAATGCAGGCACCGATTGCCGCCAGAATCATTAGAAAATTCGCATCAAATTTGTGCTCATCTTTAAAGGTGTCAATACCTTCTTTAGCCGATTCAAAACCGCCGATGACAATCGCTAAAGAAAAGGTAACATTTGCTACGATCAGCTGATCGTTAGTCTCAAAAATAAAGCCGAGAGCAATGAGTAATCCGCAAATAATAGTCAGGGTTAAATCAATATTCTCTTTCAAAAAAGTCCGTGTCTTCTTCATCCTTTGCTCAATCCTAAACGCCGTTTCAGCCATATGACGGGCGAAACTCCAAGCCCCTCCGTGGCTTATACTTAGCGGAATTTCAACCCCTAATCAGATTTTTTATCCTCGACATTATATCAAAATAAAAAAAACCAGGGTCAGCGGTGGCTAACCCTGATTGGCTTGTTTAATACCGATTATTGATTCTTAGCCGCATCATTATCAAATTCCACAAACTGAATTTCAACTTCTTTCTTGTCTTTATCTCGATAGAAAACGATTTTGGCGGAATCGCCATAATCATATTTCAGGAGCTGCGTTTTGAGACTGTTCATCGAATCGACCTCGGCGCCGTCAATGGAAACAATAATATCTCCCTGCTTGATGCCGGCTTTAGCCGCAGCGGAGTTTGCCAAAACTTCATTGACCACAACTCCTTTCTCAGTCGGCAAATCCTCATCTGTTGCCTGCACTAACATTTGTGCATTGAAGCCGACAATACCGATATAAACCGATTCAAACGAACCGTTTTCAACAATTTTTTCGATGATCGGCTTAGCTGCATTGATCGGAATGGCAAAACCTATCCCATCTGCTGTTTGCGGTCTTGCCGTATTGATTCCAATGACTTGTCCCTTGGCATTAAGCAATGCGCCGCCTGAATTTCCGCCATTGATAGCGGCATCCGTTTGGATTAAGCCATCCATAATATTGCCGCCCATCACATTAATTGTTCTATTTAATCCGGAAATGTAGCCGGAAGTTAAAGTTGATTGCAAATCCAGACCCAGCGGATTACCGACGGCAATCGCCTTATCACCGACTTCAACCATATCGGAATCACCCAGTTCGGCAACCGGCAAACCGGTTTTATCAACTTTGATTATCGCCAAATCCAAAGTTGGATCTTTCCAGATGACATCTGCTTTAGCTGTTTCACCATCGGAGAACGTCACCGTTATATCTTTGGCATCGCCATTACTGATCACATGAGAATTGGTCACGATATAGCCGTTGCTGTCAACGATCACACCGGATCCCACTGCGTCAACATATTTAGGGACTTCATTATAAAAATAGAAAGGATTGTGCTGACCCGGAACTAAAGCCGTGATACCGACGATAGAGGGGATGGCTTTATTGGCGACCACGTTTTCTATGGTGTTCTCCCCATCCGGATTGATCTCAATATTATGATATTGGGTTTGTTGTTTCTCTGAATTGTCCTCCGGTTTAGTAATCTCAGCATCTGATTTTTGAGGCATTTGATCATTTGTTCGTAAAAAACCGGTGCCGTACAAAGCAAATGTAACACCGGATCCCAGAATCGTACCGACTAAAATCAAAGCAAGTATTTTCAGCCAACGAAATTTCGGTTTGCTTTTTTTGACTTCTTCACGAATTATTCGGCGGATTTCTTCCTCATTTGCAGTTTTTGATGATGCCGAATTTTCTGCATAATAAGTATTCGGCGTTTCATAACGGGGGGGATTGTGATAATAACCCGGATTGGCATGACCTTCTGCAAAGTTATTCTGTGTATTGCTGACATATCTTGGGATATTTTCATAACTGCGGTTCGGAATTTCCGATCGATAAGCGGCTTGCGCTTGTTCATAATAATTTGGTTCTGACCTTTGTCCGGCAGCTGTTTGACCATGATCAATCGATTCGGAAAAATTCTTCTTTTCCGAATTTTCCTGTGAATTAAAATTATCGTTCATAATCATTCCTTCTTCTCTATAAAAATTAGTTGCTCACTTTTTTAACAAATTATAGGCATAAATTTTGTCAGGAATATGAAAAATTCTATTTAAATAATGAAAATGTTATACTAAAAATACTAATTAAATTTATAAATAGATACTGCAGCATCTTGGCTAATGCGCAAGCGAATGGTGACGCTATGCGATGAAATGCTCATCACCATCACGACAAGAAATGAACGAAATCATTGCGGCGCAATATGAAAAGAGGGAGATTTTTTTATGCAAAATTATGAACTGTTGAGCCACTTTTATCTGGGTAAAACCATAGATCCCGGCACCATGAAAAGAACGAATGAATATCTGCTTTATGATTCCAGGGATTTGACCACTCATGCCATTTGTGTCGGCATGACCGGCAGCGGCAAAACCGGTCTCGGCATCTCTATCCTGGAAGAAGCGGCGATGGATAATATTCCGGCTCTGGTGATCGATCCCAAAGGCGATATGAGTAATTTGCTGCTCACTTTCCCTGATCTTAAAGCGGAAGATTTTATGCCTTGGTTAGATACTTCTGTTGCAGAAAAACAGGGGCTGTCGCTCGCCGAATTTGCCCGCCTCACAGCCGAAGAATGGCAAAACGGGCTGGCGGAGTGGGAACAGGACAGGAATCGCATTCGAAATCTGAAAGCCAAAGCTGATTTTTCTGTCTATACTCCCGGCAGCAGTTCCGGTAAATCGCTTTCCGTCATTCGCATGCTTGACTGTCCCAATGCGAAAATCATGGCTGACCCGGAATCTCTGCAAGATTATGCTACTTCAACCATTTCCGCATTATTGAGTCTTCTCGGAATTGACGCCGACCCGCTGCAAAGCAAAGAGCATATTCTTTTATCAAATATTTTATTAGCACATTGGCAGCAGGGATCGAGTTTAGATCTGGCTTCTTTGATTCAATTAATTGTTAAACCGGATTTAGATAAAGTGGGCGTATTGCCTCTTGAAGCTTTCTATCCTGAAGCCGAACGTATGAAATTAGCCATGGGCTTTAATAATCTTCTGGCGTCCCCGCAGTTTCAATCATGGCTTCAAGGTGAGTCACTCAATATTCAGAATTTGCTCTATACGCCGGAAGGAAAGCCGCGCATCAGTATTCTTTCAATTAATCATTTAGATGATCAGGAAAGAATGTTTTTTGTTTCAACTTTCCTCAATCAATTGCTCGCCTGGATGCGTACACAATCCGGCACTTCCAGTCTGCGCGCGCTTTTATATATGGATGAAATTTACGGCTATTTTCCGCCGGTCGCCAAACCCGCTTCAAAAGAGCCTTTGCTCAATCTGTTAAAACAGGCCCGCGCTTTCGGATTGGGTATTGTCTTGGCCACACAGAATCCTGCCGATCTCGACTATAAAGGGCTTTCCAATATCGGTACCTGGTTTGTCGGACGCTTACAGACAGAACAGGATAAAAATCGTTTATTAGACGGTTTACAAGTGGCTTCTCAAAGTGGTGGCAACCTATCCCTGCTTGCTAATCGCAATGAATTATCGAATTTGATCTCTCAACTTCCGAAGCGCGCTTTTTTGATGAATAATGTGCATGACAACAGCTTGACCTTATTTGCGACTCGCTGGTGCATGTCCTATCTGGCAGGTCCTTTAACCAAAAATCAAATCGCTGCCTTTGACCAAGCCTCCGTACAAGAATCTGTAAACATTTCAGCTACTACTGCGCCTTTAAATACCACTATAGCTGAAGAGACCGCTGTTGCTGATGATGCT
>CAYFVK010000004.1:19030-20302 GCA_964346695.1 uncultured Mageeibacillus sp.
CTGAAGGAATCACCATATCCGCCAATCAAGATACTCCGGATTCTCGGGCAAATACGCAAGAAGAAATAACAAAGAAGGACCGCGGTGTTTCGACATCAGAAAAAATTGAGCCGGCAATAAACAGGAGCGCCGGCAATGCGCAGACATTCGGTCTATTAAACAAAATACCTCAAGGCATTCAGCAATATTATCTGCCCGCTGATCGTCAAGCCTCCCGGGTTCTCTATCTGCCGTCCCTTTATGCCTGCGTGGAAACGACGTACGAGAACAAATCGCTCGGCATTTTTAGCAGTGAGACAAGCATCTGGCAAACCTATATTAAAAATTCGGTCTTGCCTGTCGATTGGCAAAATCCGCTTGCTCTTCATGCCTCGCCGGATATTTTGCTAAATCAGGGCTTGGCACAGGCTCAATATGCAGCTTTGCCGGAGATTGCCAATAACAAGACGACCTTTAATCAATGGTCAAAGCAATTGGTTGATCAAATTTACCGTAAAGAAGTGTTCACGGTTTTTGCCAATGACGATAAAAGTGTCGTTTCGCAAAAGGATGAGAGCAAAGCAGATTTCATTGTACGTTTGCGCCAAAAAAACAGGGAACAGCGCGATCTGGAAATTGATAAACTGCGTGACAAATATGAAAAAAAGATTGCCACCTTAGAGGAGCGCATTCGGAAGGCTGAACAAGCTGTAGAGCGTGAAAAAGATCAAGCAAAGTCGGCGAATTTCAGCACCCTGATCAATGTCGGCAATACTCTACTCGATTCTTTGCTTGGAAACAAGAAGGGCTTTAAGAAAAGTACCGTCAGTAAAGCCGCCAGCTCTGCCAGATCGCTTGGCAGATCAAGGCAGCAGCAGGGTGATGTAGGGCGCGCGGAAGAGACAGTTCATGCCTATCAGGAAGAATTGGCAAAATTGGAGAGTTCTTTGCAAGACGAGATTACAGCTTTGACAGACAGTTATGCGGAAAAAGAGGAGGTTTATCAAGAGATTCCGATTAAACCTCTGAAGAAAGATATTCTGGTCAAGGTTTTTGCTTTGCTCTGGTTACCGCATGAACCGGACAGTGCCGGCAATCCTCTCCCGTTGTTTAGTGAAGATGCTGAGTAACTTTTTTTTACGATCTTTTGTCTGCGCCGGCTCATGCCGGCGCTTTTTGTTTCTTCCGTTCAGTCGTGTGCCACTCAGACCAACAAACAGAATATTTAGATGCCCGCTTCGCCCCCAACCGTGTAAAACCGTACAAAACCATACAAAACCGTCGTTTTTGACC
>CAYFVK010000004.1:20402-38876 GCA_964346695.1 uncultured Mageeibacillus sp.
TTTTTCGGTTTTGCATAGATACCGGAAATGACACCGGCGAGCGCAAAGAGAACAGCGAGCGATCAGCCGTGCAGAACCGTGCAAAACCGTCGTTTTTGACCACCCCGTGGACAAATTTTTCGGTTTTGCATAGGACATAGTTAGTACACTAAATGATGCCGGCGCCGAAGCCATGCACAACTGCCAAATTTGACCAATATACAACCCCTAATTCAAAATTCAAAAACTTAGAATTTTCCGTTGTATTTGTTGGCTTTGATAATGCGATCTACCGCAATGATGAAGGCGGCGCGGCGATAGCTAACGCCTTTTTCCTCTTTGATCGCAACCACATCATGAAACATCTTGGTCATTTTTTCTTCTAATCTTTGATTGACCTTCTCCTCAGTCCAGCTCTGATACTGAAGATTCTGAACCCACTCGAAATAAGAACAAATGACGCCGCCGGCATTGGACATAATATCAGGCAGAACATCAATTCCTCTTGCCAGCAGGATATCCTCGCCATCGGAAGTAATCGGACCGTTGGCGGCCTCCACAATATATTTTGCCTGAACGCGCCCGGCGTTTTCACCATTAATTTGATTCTCAAGTGCTGCCGGAATCAAAAAGTCACAATCAACATAAAGGAAATCTTTGACACCAAGCTCCTCAGAACCCGGTTGATTCAGCAAGATCGATAAATTTTGTTCAGAGGAATTTCCGAGATGAACATTTTCCATAGAAAATCCGGCTCTGTTGACAACCGACCGCTGACTATTGGATAAGCCGATGACTTTGTAACCCTCCTGATGCAATAATAGCGCCGCTACCAAACCGGCATTGCCGGCACCTTGCACTACAACGGTTGTTTCCTCCGGACGACGATGTTTTTTCTGAGCGAAAAGATGGGTAATAATCTTGACACCCCGGCCCGTGGCTTCGTTTCTGCCCAGCGAACCGCCGATTTCAACCGGTTTTCCGGTCACGATCGCAGGTTCACGATGGCCGATGATGCGGCTGTATTCATCCATGAACCAACCCATAATTTGAGCATTTGTATTTACGTCAGGTGCGGGAATATCGGTTTTAGGCCCGATATTCGGAGCAATCGCGGCAAAGTATTTACGGCTGAGACGCTCCAATTCATTTTCGGATAATTTTTTAGGATCGACCGCGACGCCTCCCTTCGCGCCGCCAAAAGGGATATTGGCAACGGAGCATTTGAGTGACATCAAAAGAGCCAAAACCATAACGTGTTCTTTGTCGACATTCGGATGGAAACGCACACCGCCTTTATAAGGACCGCGCGCACTGGAATTTTGAATACGGAAGCCCTGAAAAATTTTGACTTCTCCATCATCCAGCGCAACAGGTAAAGATACCGTTATCTCTCTTTCCGGAACTAACATTCTGGCATAATCCGCTTTTTTATAGCCAAGGTTGTCCGCGATTTCTTCAACTAATCCTAAAATTTCCTGATATTGAGATTTAACTTTTTCTGCCATAATTGCTTCCCGCCGGTCTCTGATTTTGCTTTGTCTTGTCCTGCCGCAAACTGCATTATTCTCAGCTTTATTGAGCTATTTTCAGGTAAGACTTCAAGTGAATTCAACCGCCAATCCTATGTCTGAAATAAAATGCATTTTTATGAATAAAAATTACAATTGATTTTATACTAATCATAAAATTCCCGTCAATGCTTGCTTTTTATCTTTCTTTATTTTGAAAAATCATTGTGTAGTATGAACAAAAAATATCCTGGACACAGCCCGTTAGCTATGATTTTTTCTTCTTCATCAAATCCTTTCGCTTGAGTCCGAATAAACAAAATGAGGCTAATAGAATATGACGAAATAAAATGAGTCAGAAGGCTTATGACAAAACAAAATGGACATTTCGCTCAATTGTTTTCCATTAAAAAACCGGACAACAAGTCCGGTTTTTTGAACGGTTTTTTTTCTGATAAATTCGCTTATTATCTTATTTATCAGTCTTTGCTTCTTTCAGCTTTAATCGCCGCAGTTAATTTTGGAACAATTTCAAATAAATCGCCCACAATACCGACATCGGCAATGTTAAAGATCAAAGCATCCGGATCTTTGTTGATCGCGACAATATAATCGGATTCTTCCATACCGGCCATATGCTGAATAGCGCCGGAAATACCAATTGCAAAGTAAAGCTGAGGACGAACCGTTTTACCCGTTTGGCCAACTTGGAGATCTTTTTCAATCCAGCCGGCATCAACTGCCGCTCTGGAGCCGGAAACCTCACCGCCAATGGCATCTGCCAAATCTCTTAAGATTGAGAAGTTTTCGGGTCCGCCAAGTCCACGGCCGCCGGATACCAGAATATCCGCGTCTTGAATATCAATACGATCTTTAACTTGTTTAATGATATCCTCAACTTCAACAAATTTATTGTTTTTCTCCAGCTGATAATCGAAATTAATGATTTCACCCTTGCGATTTTCATCACGGATCTTTTTGACCATAACGCCCGGACGTACGGTCGCCATTTGCGGACGATGATCTTCACAAAGAATTTCAGCCATCAGATTGCCGCCGAACGCCGGACGGGTCATCAATAATAAGCCGGTTTCTTCAACAATGTTTAATTTTGTACAGTCTGCCGTCAAACCCGTATGGATACGACCCGCCAAACGCGGACCTAAATCACGTCCGATAGCGGTAGCACCAATCAAGAAAATTTCCGGTTTAAACTGTTTAACAACATTTTCCAAAATTTGTGTATAAGGTTCAGTACGATATAATTTTACTTCCTCGTCCTGGAACATAATGACTCTGTCGGCACCAAATTGAATTAATGTTTCAGCCAGATCCTCAACATCCTGTCCCAATAAAACCGCGGTAACTTCTGTATCAAGATCTGCCGCTAAATCACAAGCTTTGCCGACAAGTTCCAAGGATACGCCTGTTAAGACACCATCCACTTGTTCAGCGAAAGTAAATACACCTTTATATTCTTTAGTCATGCTAACCTCCTTTACAGAATATATATTTCTTTCAATTTATCCATGACAAATTGAACCGATTCCTCAACGCCTGTCTGAATTTTCATTCCGGGCTCTTTTACCGCTTTCGGATATGATTTATTAACTTTGGTCGGAGAACCTTTTAAACCAATATTTTCATCTGCAACAGGAACATCAGCTCTGGTCCAAACTTTTACTTCTTTTTCACGATAGGCGTCAAAAATAGCGCCGGGTGTCATGTAACGCGGTTTGTTCAATTCCGACATTGCCGTAATTAAACAGGGCATTTTCACACGGATACGATGTGAACGATCATCATATTGACGTAAAACAACCAGACTGTCGCCGTCCAACTCAATTTCCTGAACATAGCTGACATTGGGCAGATCCAGATGTTCCGCGATTTCCGGACCAACCTGAGCCGTATCACCGTCAATAGCCTGACGACCGGTAATGATTAAATCATAGTCTAAATTTGAAACAGCCGCTGCGATGGTTGAAGAAGTTGCCCATGTATCAGCGCCGCCAAAGGCTCGGTCTGTCACCAGGTAGGCTTCATCAGCGCCCATGGCAAATGCTTCTCTTAAAATTTCATCAGCTTGCGGCGGTCCCATCGTCAGAACCGTAACCTTCGCACCATATTGATCTTTTAAGCGCAAAGCGGCTTCCAGACCTGCTTTATCATCCGGGTTCATAATGGAGGGAACCCCTTCACGAATTAATGTTCCTTTTACAGGATCAATTCTCACTTCATTTGTATCAGGAACTTGTTTTATACATACTACAATATTCATTGATGACCTCCCTAATTCAAAATCGTACCGGAAATAACCATACGCATTACTTCGGAAGT
Source organism: uncultured Mageeibacillus sp. (assembly GCA_964346695.1). Classification (GTDB taxonomy): domain Bacteria; phylum Bacillota; class Clostridia; order Saccharofermentanales; family DTU023; genus UBA5436. The sequence goes on from CAYFVK010000004.1 coordinate 24,233, forward strand.
ACCTTCATAAATTTCGGTTATCTTGGCGTCACGCATCATACGTTCGACATCATAATCCTGAATGTAACCATAACCGCCGTGGAGCTGAACGGCTCTGTTCGTCACATAAGAGGCGACTTCAGAAGCTTTCAGTTTAGCCATGGCAGCCTCAAAGGAATAACGTTTTTGCGTGTCTTTCGCCACCGCCGCTTTGTAAACAAGCAAGCGTGCCGCTTCAACTTCCATTGCCATATTTGCTAAAGTAAACTGCGTGTTCTGGAATTTAGCGATCGGGCGGCCGAATTGTTTTCTCTCTTTAACATAAGCAATCGTTTTTTCGAGCGCACCTGCCGCGATACCCAAAGCCTGAGCGGCGATACCGATACGACCGCCGTCTAAAGTTTCCATAGCGATCTTAAATCCGCGACCTTCTTTGCCCAATAAATTAATCTTGGGGATACGGCAATCTGAGAAGATCAACTCTCTTGTGGAAGAACCGTGAATACCTAACTTTTTCTCAATATGTCCAAATTCAAAGCCCGGTGTGCCTTTTTCGACGATGAACGCTGAGATACCTCTTGTTCCCTGGGACTTGTCAGTCATCGCGAAAATAATATAGGAATCAGCGATACCGGCATTGGTAATAAAGATTTTGGAACCGTTTAAAACATATTCATCACCGTCAAGTACTGCTGTCGTCTGTTGACCGGCGGCATCCGTACCGGCTTCCGGTTCTGTCAGACCGAACGCGCCTAAACGCTGACCGGAAATCAACGGACGCAAAAACTTCTCTTTTTGTTCAGGTGTGCCATATTTATTAATAGGCTCAGAACCTAAGGAAGTATGAGCGGAAAGAATAACGCCTGTCGTCGCGCAGACTTTTGAAATTTCTTCAATAGCCAAAACATAGGTTAAGCTGTCACAGCCCTGACCGCCATATTCTTTGCTGAACGGAATTCCTAAGAAGCCATATTTTTGCATTTTAGCAAGGGTTTCTTCCGGGAAACGATGAGTTTCATCAATCTCCTGTGCAAGTGGTTCTACTTCATTTTGAGCGAACTCTCTAAATAGCCTTTGAGCCATAAGATGTTCTTTATCTAATTGAAAATTCATCCAAGCCTCCTTTATCTCAGATGACATCGCTGTCATTTTGATTACTATTTACGATAATCGTAAAATCCCTGACTTGTTTTTCTGCCTAATTTACCGCCGCGAACCATTTTGCGTAATAAGGGATGCGGACGATATTTCGGATCGCCGGTTTCATCAAATAATACTTCCATGATAGCAAGGCAAACATCAAGGCCGATTAAATCACCTAAAGCCAAGGGGCCCATCGGATGATTGGCGCCTAACTGCATCGCGGTATCGATGCCTTCAACAGTAGCAACATCCTCCGCTACAAGACCGACTGCTTCATTAATCATCGGTATTAAAATGCGGTTTACAACAAAGCCTGCGTTTTCTTTGACGATTACCGGTGTTTTACCTAATTCTTCAGCTATTTTAGAAATTTTATCAACCATTTCATCTGACGTGTTCAAGCCGGGAATAACTTCCACTAATTTCATTACCGGAGCCGGATTGAAAAAGTGCATGCCGATAACTTCTCTGCCCAGACCATTGCCGATTTCCGTGATTGATAATGAAGATGTATTGGTAGCAAAAATGGTTTCAGGTTTGCATAATTCATCTAATTCTTTGAAAGTTTGCTTTTTGATTTTCATATTTTCAATGGCGGCTTCAACGATCAAATCGCAATCACCTAAATCTTTGTTTAAGCAAGGGGTGATTTTAGCTGTAATCGCGTCTGCTTTCGCTTGCTCTAATTTGCCGCGCTCTACCCTTTTAGCCAAGCCCTTGGCAATTTTGTTTTTGCCGTTTTCTGAGAGCTCCATATTGATATCGGAGAGCATTACTTCATAGCCTTCAGTTTGCGCAAAAGTTTGAGCAATTCCGCTTCCCATTGTACCTGCGCCAATAATTCCAACTTTCATAATTTTTCCTTTCTTGATCAATAACTGATATAAATAGTTTTTGAAATTATATCTAAATATTTATATTGCGAATATCCGAATTGTTTTATCAAAAACAATCTTATTTATTTTGGAAATTCTTTTCTTTTCTCTTCTCCAAGAAAGCGCTCATACCCTCTTTTTGATCAGCTGTATCAAATAATTCGCTAAACGCTTTCACCTCAATCGCGATACCGGAATCGATATCCGTTTGCAGGCCGCTGTTAACAGCGTCTTTGGTATTACGTACGGCAATCGGAGCATTCGCAGCAATAATCGACGCCATTTTTTCCGCTGCCGGCATCAATTCCGCCTGCGGATATACGGCGCTGACCAGTCCGATTTCCAAAGCCTGATCTGCTTTGATATTACGACCTGTATAAAGAATTTCTTTCGCTTTGGTTAAAGAACCGATCACTCTGGCTAAACGCTGGGTACCGCCAAAGCCCGGCGTAATGCCGAGACCGACCTCCGGTTGACCGAAAATGGCATTATCCGCAGCAAGTCTGATATCGCAGCTCATGGCCAGTTCATTGCCGCCGCCTAAAGCAAAACCGTTAACCGCCGCAATAACCGGAACGGGGAAGGCTTCGATATCACGCATCACTTTATTGCCCGCTGCACCGAATTCTTTGGCCTGATCGGAAGTCATATTAACCATTTCCGCGATATCGGCACCGGCTACAAATGATTTCTCACCCGCACCTGTTAAAATAACACAGCGAACTTCGTTCAAATCAAGGCTCTTAAATGCTTCCGCCAAATCCTGCAAAACCTGTGTATTCAAGGCATTCAACGCACGTGGGCGATCAATCGTTACAGTAGCTATTGCTCCTTTTACGTCTACTTTTACAAATTCCATATTTCCTCCTACTCTCTATTTATTAATACTTCAATACGAAGACATTAAAATACTCCAATCCCCGGGGAATCAGAATATTGAAAATAAAAAAATGGGCTTTCATCCAAAAGCCCATTTTAACAATTTTTATTTGTAATTACGGATCGCAGTAGCGCAGCCCATACCGCCGCCGATACATAATGTGGCAAGACCTAATTCAGCATTTCTGTCTTTCAGGGCATGAATCAGCGTAACTAAAATTCTGGTACCGGACGCACCGATCGGATGACCTAAGGCAACCGCGCCGCCATGGACATTAACCTTTTCAGGATCCAGTTCCAAATCGCGGACAACAGCAACGGATTGAGCCGCAAAAGCCTCATTGGCTTCAATTAAATCAAAGTCTTTTACATCGAAGTCCAGTTTTTTCATTAAATTACGGGTTGCGTAAATCGGACCCAAGCCCATATAAGCAGGATCCAAGCCGGCCAGGGCGCTGTCAATCCATTCCACTTCAGGGGTGACGCCAAGTTCTTTTGCCTTCTCTTCACTCATGACCACAACAGCTGCCGCGCAGTCATTGATTCCTGAGGAGTTACCGGCAGTAACGATTCCGTCTTTTTTGAACGCCGGGCGTAATTTGGCTAAAACTTCAAATGTCGTTCCTTCGCGAATTCCCTCATCTTCATCAAAGACAACGGTTTCTTTGCGTTTTTTAATTTCTACCGGAACAATTTCATCTTTAAATTTTCCATTGGCTTTGGCTTCAGCTGCTTTGCGCTGGCTGTCAGCAGAAAATTGATCTAATTCTTCGCGTGTAATGCCATATTTTTCAGCAACATTTTCAGCGGTGATTCCCATATGATAATTATTGAATATGTCGGTTAAACCATCATGGGTCATCAGGTCATACATTGTAGCGTCACCTAAACGATAACCGTAACGTCCCTGTGCCAGAGCATAAGGCGCCATTGACATATTTTCCATACCGCCGGCGATAACGATATCCGCTTCGCCGTGTTTAACCATACGAGCCGCCATATTAACAGCTTCCAAACCGGATCCGCAAACAATGTTCAAGGTCATGGCCGGTACTTCGACAGGCAGTCCGGCGTACATTGCCGCCTGACGGGCAGGGTTTTGTCCCTGAGCGGCTTGTAAAACGCAGCCCATATAGACCATATCAACATCTTCCGGCTTAACACCTGCTCTTTGTAATGCTTCACGAATAACAATTTCTCCTAATTTCACTGCAGGTACGGTACTCAATGATCCGCCCATTTTACCTATAGCAGTTCTGGTACTTCCGGCAATAACGACTTTTCTTGACATAATAATTCCTTTCTCTTCACTTTTGCTGAATTCCATTTGTTATAGCATTGAATTAAATTGTATATTTTCACAATCGTATCATGGTCATTATACACGATCAAATTCTCGTTTTCTATGATTTTATAGGCTTTTTGACAATTTCTTCATTTTTGTAAGCGTTTACGGTTATTTGCCTTTTCAATCGTGCAATTTGCATAAATTTATCATAAAATTACCCGCAATCAACTTGTTTATTTCGTTCTTTACTCTATACTTTTATTCATGCATACTAAAAAACATCGGTAATTTTAATAAGAAAATATGAATCTCATCATCTGTAAATTATCTAAACGGAGGCATGTATGAATAATTTTAGATCGTTATATCAAAGCAAATTAACTACTCCGGAAAAAGCCGTTCAGGTTATAAAATCCGGTGATTGGTTAGATTACACGCTCGGACCGAATCAGCCCTGCATTTTGGACGAAGCCTTGGCAAACCGAGCCGAAGAATTGGAAAATATCAATATCCGCACACTGCTGGCCTGCAAACCTTTAAAGGTAATGGACGCCAATGACCGGCTGGGAAGAAATGTATTCACGATGAACTCCTGGCATTTCAGCGGTTATGAAAGACAATGGGCAAAAAAAGGCTATGCTTTTTACATTCCCATGCGCTATTCCAAATGTCCTGAATATTACCGCCGTGAAGAAGATATTGAATCGGTCGACGTGATGCTCGTGCAGACCACGCCGATGGACGAGCATGGCTATTTTAACTTCGGTCCCTCCAATTCCCATCTGATGGAGGCCGCCCGGAGAGCCAAACACATCATTGTGGAAGTCAATGAGAATTTACCCTGGATCAACGGCTTATACGATGAGGCTTTACACATATCCCGGATCGATGCGATCGTTGAATATAACTCAGAAGTTGTAACACTTGGCAATCCGCAGCCTAATGAAACGGATGAAAAAATCGCCGCTCTCATTCTGAAAGAAATTCCTGATGGCGCAACATTGCAATTAGGTATTGGCGGTATGCCGAATGCGGTAGGCAAAATGATTGCCGAGTCTGATCTAAAGGATTTGGGCATTCACACTGAGATGTATGTAGACAGCATGGTAGATATGACAGAAGCCGGCGTCATAAACGGTCAAAGAAAATCAATTGACCGGGGCAAACAGGTATTCTCTTTTGCTATCGGCTCTAAAAGAATGTATGATTTCATGAATCGTAATCCGCAAATAGTCAGCGCGCCGGTCGATTATGTAAACTCACCTTCTCGAATTGGCCAAATAGATAATTTCATTTCGATCAATAATGCCATTGAAGTCGACTTATTCGGTCAGATCAGCGCTGAATCAGTCGGTTTCCGTCACATCAGCGGAACCGGCGGTCAATTGGATTTCGTGATGGGCGCATATCAATCCAAAGGCGGCAAGAGCTTCGTCGCCTTAACCTCAACCTTTGTTGATAAAGCAGGCGTTCCCCACAGCCGCATCGTGCCGTTTATCGATCGCTCCCGCGTCACTGACCCCTACTCAACACCGCACTATATTGTGACCGAGTACGGCATGTTTAACATGAAAGGTAAATCAACCTGGCAAAGAGCGGAAGGTTTGATTAATCTGGCTCACCCCGATTGTCGTGAGAACTTAATCAAAGAAGCTGAAAAAGAAGGGATATGGCGGCAATCAAACAAGCGTTAAACGAACCTTTTAGGGTCAAGTTCAATCAACATTCTGCGAACTACTTACATTTTCTCGCGAAGATGTAAGTATGTCTTGTTAATACGGCAGAAAAACCGATTGAGTTTATTTTTTACTTCTCTTTGATTCCGCCCATGATCAGAGAATAACCTTATGGGAGGTTTTCTTGAATGAAGGATAAAATTTTATTGGTGGAAGACGAGCAAGATTTAGTAAAAGAAATGATCCCCTTTTTGGAGGAAGAAGGATTCATCGCCATCAGCGCGGACGGTCAAAAAACCACTTTGGAATTACTCTCCAAGCAGCCTTTTGATTTGGTTTTGCTCGACATCACACTTAGGGACGGCAACGGTTTTTCACTTTGTTCCGTTATCAAAAAGGAATATGAAATTCCGGTTATTTTTCTGTCCGCATTAGACGATGAATACAGTACCGTAACCGGCTTGGAACTCGGTGCTGATGATTATATCGCAAAACCATTTCGACCGCGTGAATTAGTATCAAGAATGCGCAATGTTTTACGGCGCCGAGAGAAAAATACGATCGTTAAGATCGGCGATTTGCTCATTGATACACAAAAAGCTGCTGTCACAAAACAGGGTGCCGAGATTAATCTTTCTGCTTTGGAATATAAATTGCTCTTATTATTTATCAATAATCGGGATAGAATTGTCACGCGTGATTTGCTGGCGGAAGAAATCTACAATTTATCCGGAGAATTTGTTCAGGACAACACAATGACCGTATACATCAAACGCTTGCGGGAAAAAATTGAAGATGATCCGGCACAGCCGCAATACTTGAAGACCGTGCGGGGACTCGGCTACCGTATGGATTAAGCTCGCTTAGAAAGCAGACAGACCGCCTTAGCGCCGGAATCAACCGGAATCAGCCGGAGTCAGCCGAAGTCAACCGAAGTCAGCCGGAGTCGGATAGAATAAAATTTAGCAAAATAAAAGATTCATTGTTTGATCAAATACTGGCTTTGCCGCCGGAAGATGAAAGGTATATGAAATTTTGGCAGAATCCTGAAATTAAAAAAACATGCCTCCGGGCGCTGATCATCACTGCTATCCTGCTGCTCAGCGCCAGTTTGGCGGCGGGCGTATTCTATTGGCAGGCTTTGCTGATCTCGGTGTTTTGGCATAGTTATTATCTCTTTTCTCACTATCTGAGATATAAAAAAATTTACCGTTTGAATCAGGATCTGGATTTAATTTTGCAGCAGCAAAAAACGATTGCCCTGCAGGATTATCGGGAGGGTGAGCTGAGTATTCTTGCTACGAATATTGAGAAACTGCTCAGTCTTTTATATGAAAATCAAGAGTTGTTATTGCGGGATAAAAATTACTTAGCCGACGCTCTGGCTGATATTTCTCATCAACTGCGAACGCCGCTGGCTTCTCTAAATTTACTGGTAAGAAATTTACAGCAGGATCTTTCGCCTCAGGAAAAAACCGAAACCATTCATAAAATTTATCGCCTGCTGGAACGGATCAGCCGCTTGATCGAAAGTTTGCTATTGATGTCGCGCTTAGACGCCGGTGCGGTAAAGTTCAAAGATCAGACCTGCGATGTCCGAGAATTGCTGAAAAAAGCTCTGCAGCCGCTGGAGATCTCGCTGGAACTGAAAGGGATTGACATTGTTCAAAAATTTGAAAATCAAACGCTTGCGGGGCAACAAGCCAAAGCTGAAGAAAATCAGGCGGCTTTGGCTCGTTCATCGCAAACAAGCTTCAGCTTCGCTTGTGATGAACTCTGGACAGTGGAGGCTCTGTCCAATTTGCTCAAAAACTGCATGGAGCATTGTCCGGCTCAAAATGCCAGAATTATGATTTCTGTCCGGCAAAATCCCCTCTATCTGGAAATTGTCATTGAAGATAATGGCGCTGGATTTTCGACAAAGGATTTACCCTATTTATTTCAGCGTTTCTATCGCGGTGATAATGCGGCGCCGAGCAGCATCGGTATCGGTCTCGCTTTAGCAAAACAGATAATAAATTTGCAGGGTGGTCAAATTAAGGCGGAGAATGTAATGGCAGATGAAGCCGGAAATCCCTCCGTGAGCTCTGACGCAACTCCTCTCGGGGCACGTTTTCAGATTCGTTTTTATCCGTATATTATATAAAAACAGCCGGCTTCTCTTTTTTATCTGTTTGCGAATTCACTTTTGCTTTGAACAATGATCCGTGCCGTCATCACATTCCCACAAATCTTAAAATAAATTTAATGTTTATCATTGAATTTTTAACGTATAAGATATACTATTACATAGAATTCATTGATTTATGATCAACGCATGATTATCAGTTGTTTGCGTTTTTAAACTGTTTCAACTTACTACAATATTATTCAAGGAGATTATTTTATGGATGAACAAAAATTAAATGGTAGAACCGGCAAAGCGGTATTGAAGAATTTTTCTCCGCTTACAAAAATTTTGGTGGGTTTAATCATTATCAGCTTGGTTTTCGGAATCGTATTTTCCATAGTCGGTATCATCTATGGCAGAGCGCTCAGTTTTGAAATTGCCAATGATCCCGCTTATGCGGATATTAAATATATGCGTCTGCCGGTACTGATTATGTGCGCTCTTGTGTTGGTTCTATTTATCATCGCCTGTCTGATTGCGATCCCTTTTTTTATCCGTATCATACAGGGTAAATTCTATACCGCTTTTTCAATTAAACTGATCAGGCTGATCGGGCTTTGTTTTTATCTGATGATTGTACCGGCGATCAGCCTGATTATTTATACGAGTATAAACGTCGCCGGTTCGATTACCAATCTCTGGGTTTTGTTCGGAGCCTGCATCGCCTTTGTCGCGGGAAGTATTTTGATGCTCTGCGCCAATTTGATGAGCGAGGGACGGCTCTATAAAGATGAAATCGATCTGACGGTTTAGGAGGAAGGTATGATAATCATCAATTTAGACGTTGTTTTGGCACAGCGAAAAATGAATTTGACCGAGCTCTCTGAACGAGTCGGAATCAGCCTGAATAATTTATCGATTCTCAAAACAGGCAAGGCAAAAGCTATCCGCTTTTCAACTCTGGAGGCGATTTGCGAGGTCTTGGACTGCCAGCCGGGGGATTTGCTTGAATATCGGGCATGAACGGGACAAGCCATTCAGAACAATCATTTTCTGAGAAAAAGACTCTCCTTTCGCGAACTTTTTTTATAATATATTTTATCGTATAATAAACTATATATGCACAAATATTATTGACAAAATACCAAGGAGGTTTTTTGATGATTCAGGAAAATTTGATAGTTGATGTATTTGCCCGTGAGATTTTAGACTCCCGCGGTAACCCCACTTTAGAAGCAGAAGTTGTCACCGAAGACGGTTCTTTCGGCAGAGCTGCTGTTCCCTCAGGCGCATCCACCGGTGCTTTCGAAGCTGTTGAACTGCGTGACGGCGGCGATCGTTATCTTGGAAAAGGAGTACAGAAAGCAGTTGACAATGTAAACGAAGAAATCGCCGAAGAAGTCATCGGCATGAACGTATATGAACAAGCTGAAATCGACCACACCATGCTTGATCTTGACGGCACTGATAATAAAGGAAAATTAGGCGCTAACGCAATGTTAGCTGTTTCCTTAGCCGTCGCCCAGGCAGCGGCCAACAGCTTGGGACTTAGCCTTTATGCCTACTTAGGCGGCGTTTACGGCAACACCTTACCGGTTCCCATGTCTAACGTGATCAACGGCGGCAAACATGCTGACAACAGCATTAACTTGCAGGAATTCATGATCATGCCGGTCGGCGCTCCTTCTTTCAAAGAAGCGATTCGCTGGACTACTGAGGTTTTCCACACCTTAAAAGGCATTCTCAAAGCTGACGGCTATTCAACAGCAGTCGGTGATGAAGGCGGTTTTGCTCCGAATTTTGAAAATGATGAACAACCCTTAGAATATCTGGTCAAAGCGATCGAAAAAGCCGGCTATAAACCGGGTGAAGATTTCTTTATCGCCTTAGATCCCGCTTCGACCGAGTTGTTTGAAGAAGCCAAAGCTCAAGGCAAAGACGGCTATCTGTTCTGGAAATCCGGCGAATTCAAGACCCGTGAAGAAATGGTCGATTTCTGGGCTGAAATGTGCGAAAAATATCCGATCATCTCAATCGAAGACGGTTTAGCCGAAGAAGACTGGGAAGGCTGGAAAATCCTGACCGATCGTCTGGGCGACAAGGTTCAATTGGTCGGCGATGATCTCTTCGTCACCAATACCAAACGTTTGGCAAAAGGTATCGAGCTTGGCGTTGCCAACTCCATTTTAATCAAAGTCAACCAGATCGGAACTTTGACCGAAACCTTAGAGGCCATCAAAATGGCTCAGGATGCGGGTATGACAGCTGTCACGTCACATCGTTCCGGTGAAACCGAAGACGTGACCATCGCTGATATCGCAGTCGCAACCAACTCCGGTCAGATTAAAACCGGCGCTCCTTCCCGTACCGATCGCGTCGCAAAATACAATCAGCTTTTGCGCATCGAAGAAGAACTCGGCGAATCCGCGAAATATGCCGGCAAAAAAGCTTTCAGATTCAATAAATAATTTGGGCTGAAAACAAATCAACCATTTTGAATGCCGAAACCCCTCGGGGTTTCGGCATTATTTTTTTCTTCATAAATGCCGGAGATTAGTCGATAACGCCGGAGATTAGTCGATCGGAAAGAGCGGCAGCTTCTCCAAAAAGATAATGTCATCCCGATTCGCCGCATCTCCTTCCGCGAGAACGGCGGCACGACAGGTAATATTCCCGCCTGCCTGATCAACCAGTTCTTCCATTGACTTCAAGGATTCACCTGTGGAAATCACATCATCCACAATCCCCACACGTTTGCCCTGAATCAGATACAGATCCTCTCTCGGCAGATAAAGCTTTTGCATACCGATCGTGGTAATCGAATCCACATCGACCGATAAGGGTTCTTCCATATAGGTTTTTTTGCTTTTGCGAGCGACCACATATCGCGGAATGCCCATCACGCGCGATAATTCATGAACCAACGGGATTCCCTTGGCTTCTGCCGTGATCAAAACATCAACCGACGGGATTCGCTCTGCAAGCAGTTTCGCGCAATGGGTACAAGCTTCGACATCGCCTAAGATAATGAATGCAGCGATGGCTAAATCATCGGATGCTTTGACAATATGTAAATTTCTTTTCAAACCCTGAATATTGATCGGATAATATCTTGGTAATTCTTTCATATCATGCCTCTTCTAAATGAATTTAATTTTTATTTTCTTTATGATTTTTCTCTGTTTGATGATCTTCGGGCTGCTGAGCAGATTGAGGAAACTCAATCGACAGCGGAGTTTCGACATCATGAACAGGAATTTCATCGGAAGCTGTTGGAAAATCCGAATGCTCGGAAGTGTAAATTTTCTTGATCAGATAATGGGGGCGTTGCTTGCTCTGCATATACGTTCGGGCAAGATATTCGCCGATGATGCCCATGCAAATCAGCTGCACGCCGGATAAAAGCAGAATCAGCGAAACGATTGTGGCGTAGCCTTTGACCTCAATCCCGACAGAAAATTTTTGGATCAGGATGACGATAAAATAAACGAGGGCCGCGAAAGAAGTGAAAAATCCTAAATAAGTAGCGATGCGCAAGGGCAAAATACTATAGTCGAAAAAGCCGTCAAAAGCATATCTGGTCAAGGATCTGAAAGACCAGTTGGACTTGCCGTGGCGGCGTTCCTCCACCTGATAGGGAATATAGGCGACGTTAAAACCGACCCAGGCGAACAAACCTTTGGAAAAACGGTGATATTCGCCCATGGTAAGAATTGACTGTGCTACATTTTTGCGGAATGTGCGAAAATCCGAGGCGTTTTTCTCGAATTTTGTGTCGGAAGCCTGATTGATCAGCCTGTAAAAGAGATTCTTGAAACCCTTGATCAGCAGGCCTTCTTTGCGTTTATCCTGATAGCAGGCAATCATGTCAAGATCCGGATTTTGTTCAAGCATAGCCGTCATTTGATTGATGTATTTGGGATGCTGCTGCAGATCCGCGTCAATCAGGCTGATATAGTCACCATCAGCCTGTTTCAGCCCCGCTAAAATTGCCGCTTCTTTGCCGAAATTTCTGGAAAAGTCGATCCCGATGATCTCTTTGTCCGGATTCGCGGAAATCAGGTTTTGAATTGAGGTCAGTGTTTTATCTTTACTGCCATCATTGACAAAAATATACTGGTAGGCGAAATCAGGCTTGAGCGTTTGCTCCGCCAAGGCGAAAAAGTCGGCAATGTTCTGTTCCTCATTACGCGAAGGAATGATAAGCGATACCTTTTTCACTCTGTTTCTCCTTACTTTTCGCCGACTTCGTTCAATGCTGAATCATTCGGCAAAATACATCCCCATTATAGCAATTCCCGGCGAACTCTCAAAAGTTATCTGCAATAATTATTGTCGGATTTTTAACAGCAGTCTGTTTACAAACTTTGCAAGAAAGCTGTTAATTTCATTATAATTAAATAAAATTCAGACAATGGCATCTTTACATTATATGTAGTAAAAAACGCATCATGCGGAGGACAAATCAATGCAGCACTATTCCTTCACCGAATTCAAAAATTTTGGCTATTATCGCGTCGCCGGAGCTACCCCCGAACTCAAGGTTGCCGACGTCGATTTCAATCTCGGGCAACATCTTGAGATGATCGACCTCGCGGCAGAGGAACAAATTGACCTGCTCGTTTTCCCTCGCTTCTCACTCACCGGCATTAGCTGCGGCGACCTGTTCCGGCAGAAAACATTGCTGACCGGCGCGGCAACGGCACTGCGAAAAATTTCCCGGCATCTGCAGAACACAAATCTCACCGCCCTTTTGACCATCCCCCACAGAATCAACAGCAGACTATATCAATTCCTCTGCGTTTTATCTGCAAATAGTTGTGAGAGCTATATTCTGCCGACCTCCCGGAACTCAGCTTTGGCCGATAACTTTTATTTTGATCGAAATACCGATATCTGGTCTGCTGACAATTACCCGGTTTTAACCCCCGACTGCGGCATTCAAGTTGGCACAAATGGCAAGCGTAAAGCGGGGGCTGAGAAGCTCAACATCAGTATTTATCAAAGCATCTCAGAATTTCTACAAAACCATCTCGGGAAAGAGCCGTCTTCCAATCTGCATTTGATCCTCTCCGATAATCCGGAACTGGCTGATCATCAGCTCAATCTGCAAAATCAGCTGGCGTCCGCCGCCGAGCTTTCAGAAGGCGCTGTGCTCTATCTGCAGCCGCCTTTCGGCGAATCCTCCACTGATTTTGTCTATTCGGGAAAGGGCTACATTTTTGAAAGGGATTTGTGCTTGGCTAAAACCAATTTATATGAATCGGATTTGATGATCGCCGATTTGGACCTCGATTTTATCGGCAGTGTCGAAACGGCAGAGCCTGATGCGTCCGAAGAACAGAGAGATGCCGGATCCTCTCGCGATGAATGGGATGTTGAAGTTTCTCAAGATTGGCGAAATTCGGAAATTTCCCAAAACCAGCGAAGTTCGGAGACCTCACAAGATCGGCGGGATTCGGAAAAAGAGGACATTTACAGCTACGAAATCTATCGCCCCTTCCCCAAGGATCCATTTTTGCCAAATGATCCGCAAAAACATCCGGCATATTTCGAATCGGTTCTCAACATAGCCTCCCACGGACTCGCCAAACGGCTTCGGCATGTTGGCACGCCGAAAATAATTCTCGGCTTGTCGGGAGGCTTGGACAGTACCCTCGCCCTCCTGATCGCAATTCGCGCCGAGCGAATTTTACAGCATTCAAATCAAAACATTCTCTGTATCAGCATGCCGGGCTTCGGAACGACGCCAAGAACCTTCAATAACGCCAAAAATCTGGCTTATGGCTGTCAGGCAAACTATCTCGAAATTTCGATTCACGACGCAGTAGGGCAACATTTCAAGGATATTGATCAGGACCCGAATAAGCATGATACAACTTATGAAAACGCCCAGGCACGCGAACGCACGCAAATTTTGATGGATTTAGCCAATCAGCGCGGCGGTCTGGTCATCGGCACAGGCGATCTGTCAGAGGCCGCACTCGGTTTTACTACCTATGGCGGCGACCATCTCTCGATGTATCAGGTCAACGCCGGCATTCCGAAAACCCTGATCCGCCATCTGATCAAGTATGAAGCGCGGCGTTTTCTGAAAGAGGAAGTTGCGCATAATACGCAAACCGATTTTGCTAAAAGCCTGTTTGATATTTTAGAAACTCCGGTGAGTCCGGAATTGCTGCCACCTGCGGACGGCCAAATATCACAGAAAACCGAGCATATTATCGGACCGTATGAATTACACGATTTTTTCATCTATTATTTCATGAAATATCAGTTGGCCCCTCGTAAATTACTCTTTATCGCTGAACAAGCCTTTCAAGAGGAATATGATTCGGCAGAAATTTTGCATTGGCTAAGGCTTTTTTATAAACGCTTTTTCGCCAACCAATTCAAACGTTCCGCTATGCCCGACGGTCCCGCCGTTACAGAGATCTCCTTTTCGCCCAGAAAATCGCTCAAAATGCCAAGCGATGCCAATGTCGCTCTCTGGCTCAAAGATTTGGAAGATTAGAGCTGGCGTTTTTTCTGTAATTCGTACTTTGTGTTTAATGCAAAACCGTCCTTTTTGACCAGCCGGTGGTCAAATATTTCGATTGTGCACGAATCAACCATCAACATGCTAAGTAAGAGCCACTCCCGAACCATGCAAAACCGTCCTTTTTGACCAGCCGGTGGTCAAATTTTTCGGTTG
>CAYFVK010000004.1:38976-65498 GCA_964346695.1 uncultured Mageeibacillus sp.
CCGAACCATGCAAAACCGTCCTTTTTGACCAGCCGGTGGACAATTATTTCGGTTGTGCACGAATCAGCAGTCTGATAGGAAAGAATTGTGAGCCAGCACTAACACAAAACCGTAAAATTTGACCAAAGAGAATCGTAGCGATTAAGATAAGAACATTATCGGTCGGATATAAGAAAACAAAAGGAGATTTGACCATGCCTGAGTTACCGGAAGTCGAAACCATTCGTCGTTCACTACTAAAAAAGATCGATCATGCAGTAATTCAAGAGATAATCAGCTATCATCCTGACGTCTTGATGAATTTTACGGATTGCAAACTCACAAATTGGCGCGTCGATGATATCAGAAGGCGCGGGAAATATCTCTTATTCGATCTTTCGCGTCAGTCTCTCAAACCAACTTATGCCGAAACTCCGAGTCCTATAGCCGAGATACGAACCACTTCTTCAAACGTCGATGGCGGCACAGGAGAGCAAACATCTCCCATAGCCGCGAAACAAACTATTTCCATCTCAAACGCCAATCCGCAAGAATCGGAAAAAGAATCCGGCGATCACATTATTATGCTCGTTCATCTGCGTATGACCGGGAAGTTGCTCCTGGAAGAACAAAATACTAAACCCGCGAGGCATACCCATGTACGGATGGAACTTGACAACGGCTATGATCTCGATTTCAACGATGTGCGGCGTTTCGGCAGAATCAAAATATTCCTGCCGGGAGAGGAAATTCTGGACCATGGCTATGCCACGCTGGGACCCGAACCTTTGGGCGATGAATTCACAACAGACTATTTTATACAGACCTGTAAACGCCTAAAAAACAGCACAATCAAGGGACTGCTTTTAAATCAGACGGCAATTGCCGGTATCGGCAATATCTACGCAGACGAAAGTCTTTTTCGGTCAGGCATCAGACCGGATACCAAAGCCGGAAATATCAGTAAAAAACGCCTGGCTCTGCTCTGGCAAAAAATCCGCGAGGTAATTGCCGAAGCAATCGGACATCGCGGAACTTCATTTCGTGATTATGTTGACGGACTCGGAAAAAAAGGTAATTTTCAAATTCAGCTAGCCGTCTACCAAAGAACGGGGCAGCCCTGTCCGCGCTGCGGCAATCCGATCAAGAGAATCAAAGTTGCCGGCCGCAGTACCCATTACTGCCCGCAATGCCAAAAACGTTAAATAACCTCAATAAACTCTTACTTCCGATATGGAGCAATTTCGATCCAGTATCCGTCGGGATCTTCGATAAAATAAACGCCCATTTTGGCATTCTCGAAACAGACTACACCCATTTGCTTGTGGTAGGCTAAAGCTGCGTCAAAATCCTCAACCCGGAAACAGAGATGAATCTCATTATCCTCCAAATCATAAGGCTTTTCGCGGTCACGCAGCCAGGTAATTTCAAACTCGAATGAATCGGTATAATCGACATAATAAACGATAATATAACTCCCGTCATCGGCTACCTTTCTGCGCTTTTCCTTTAAGCCCAAAGCCTCCTGATAAAACTTCTCCGATTTTTCCAAATCAAAAGCGTTGATATTCATATGTACCATTTTGAATCGCAAATCAGTTTTCATGCCCAGACTCCTTTCAAATTTGTTAAATAAAATGCGTATGTAAGTAACATTTAACACAAATAATCTTAATTTTGGTTTATTATATTATATACGCAGACGAAATCTTGTAACATAAGCATAAACAATATGGAAACACTTAAGAATGAATACAAAAAAAACCGGTGTACCGGATCTCAAAGATGCCTATAATGACGCCCTGCAAGCAGTTCGGGAAAGAAAAGCCTACGCGGTCAAAATTCCGGGTCTGATCCGGCTCGCTTTCGTAGCGATTTTGGTCATCGGCATAGTATTTCTGAATTTTCTCTTGGCCAATTATATCAGTCGCTATTATATTTTCTTTTACAGCTCATTACGCATTATCAGCGTCATTTTCGTCCTCTTTATCATTAACCGCGACCGCAATCCTTCCTTCACAATGGCTTGGACGATCCTGATTCTCGTCATACCGATTGCCGGTCTTTCAATCTATTTCTTATGGGGCAGAAAATCCCGCTATAGAAAACAGAAAGAGGCCGAGGAAGCCGCCAAAGCTAAGCTTGATCCCTATATTGATCCTCAGCATAAAAATTTTGAGGATTTCAGCAAAGACTACCCGGAGCACAAACTGCAGGCATCTTTGCTCCGGCATCATGATTTTCCGATCTATCGCAATACCAAATGTAAATATTATTCACTCGGAGAATATAAATTTGTCGATATGTTTGCCGATCTGAAGAAAGCCAAAAAATTCATTTTCCTGGAATATTTTATATTGGCGGACGGCATGATCTGGGATCAAATCGAAGAAATTATTTTGCAGAAAGTACAGGAAGGCGTCGATGTGCGGCTGATGTTTGATGATTTCGGCAGCATCATAAAAGCCCCGAACGATTTGATCAACAAACTGCGGTCACAGGGAGTCAAAGTTTATAATTTTAATCCCGTTGCCCGCTACATTTCAAAACTTTACGCCAACTTCCGCAATCATCAGAAGTGCTGCATTATCGACGGCAATATCGCCTATACCGGCGGTACGAATTTAGCCGATGAATACGCCAACCTGCATAATCGCTTCGGACACTGGAAAGACACGGCGATCCGCCTCGAGGGAGACGCAGTCTGGGGTTTAACTTCCATGTTTTTGACTTTATGGATCAGCGAGAGTAAGACCGTAGAGCAGGATTACACAGCCTTTATGCCCACCTCCTATTATGAAAATCTGATCAAGCAGAATATTGCCGATCCTGACTCTATCTCAGACAATTCCGAAAAAAATCAGGCGGAAGACAACTCGGGTTATTTTATTCCTTATTGGGACAGCCCTTTGAATTCTCCCGAAAATCCGGCGGAAGATATTTATCGTTCCATGATCAATACCGCCAGAAAACAATTGTTCATCTGCACGCCTTATTTCATTGTCGACGACTCCATGGTACGCGATATTTGCCGCGCCGCTGAATCGGGAATCGACGTGAGGCTTATCACCCCGGGTAAACCGGATAAATGGTTTGCCTATGTTGTCACCCAATCTCATTACCAAAAGCTGCTCAATTCAGGAGTGCGTATTTTTCAATATTCTCCCGGGTTTATTCATGCCAAAACCGTCATCGCCGATTGCAGTCATGTGATTACGGGCTGCATTAACTTCGACTATCGCAGTTTCCACCTGAATTATGAAAATTCCGTCTATATCTGCGGTGATCAAGTCGTGCAGGACATCTACAGGGACTTTGAAGAAACCTTTGCCCTCTCCACTGAAATCGATTCTCATCGCTGGCAAAAACGCAATGTTTTCCGCAAAGCGCTGGAAACCTTCATGCGTGTATTCTCTCCCCTGCTCTGACAATGATGCTTTATTATGTAGAAACTCCGCGCTCCCCGCTTTTTCGATCCCCTGCAGCCCCGCCTGACACAGCGCAAAAAATGAGGAAAATTTATGACTAACAGCCCAAAAAAACCGTTATTTCACTCTTTTACCGGATTGATCATCTATTTTGGAAAGACGATCAAGCCATCGGAAAAAGATCATTTTTATCAATTTCTGGCAAAACAGAAAATTCCCTATTATGAATTGGAAAATAACGAATTTGAATTGACTGTAGCTGAAATTCTGAACAAACTGGAACAAAAGTACACCGGACAGAAAATATCCGAAGAACGAACACCTTCAATCATGGGCGTCGGAGAAATACCTGAAAACATCCTTTTCTTCAGCGGAATTTCAAGACCAAAAATGGAAGAGTATTTAACCATTCTGAGAGATCAATCCTATCCCCGTTTTCAATTAAAAGCGGCAGCCACCGCCACCAATCAAAGCTATACTTTCAATCATCTTATTTCTGAAATGCGGCAGGACCGCGTGGTCATTTCGCAGATGATTACTTTGCGCAATTTAATCAGACAAGGAGAAAAGATGATAAATGATCACAGCAAATTAATGGATGAATCTATGCGGCAAAAGCTCATCGGCGAAATTGAAGAAGCGGAACGAATTTTTCCGAAGAATAGAGAGATTTTTGATCTGGAAAAATGTCAGGAAAAAATCTCTTCATTGAGAAATCTGTTAGCTAATTTATAAAATATTATAAAAAACTATAAAGAATAATATACAGCTGTTTTTTATAGTTATTAACATTAATTCACCAAGTTATTAACATTTTTCTCTGTTTTTAGCTCTGTTTTTTGTAAATTCTAGTGAGTTATTAACACTATTAACATTATTTTGAACTTTCTGCATTGTTGAAAATCTATACAATTTTTATGAATTCACTGTATTTTTACAACTTTCAGCTCCTCTTTTTTTCTGTTAGTATGGTTTAACTATATAAATTTTTAGCCACTTTAAATCAACTTTTTTGGCTCTGAGGAGATGCTTTTTAATGCAAAATGTTCAACTTATCTGGCAGAACGTATGTAATGAATATTTAGAGAAGGAAATTCCGACTTTAACTTATTCCACTTGGATTAAACCGATTATGCCGATTTTGCAAAACGATCAAAATTTTATTCTTTCCGTACCGAATGAAATTTCAAGAGATTTTGTTTTACAATATAAAGAAATGATCGCAAACGCTTTGAAACTTTCAACGCAAAAGGAATTTGATGTTTCGGTTGCCATAAACGCGACTCCTGATCGTACTGTGCAGACCGTGCTCAGCAAAGATGACAGCTTTGCTTACAATAAAAAGGATTTACTGAATCCGAATTATACTTTCGAATCGTTTGTTGTCGGCTCCGGCAACCGTTTCGCTCATGCTGCCTGCGTTGCGGTAGCGACGATGCAGAATAGTTCTAATTATAATCCCCTCTTCCTTTACGGCGGTTCAGGTCTTGGCAAAACACATTTAATGCACGCGATCGGCAATCATGTTCTGCAGGAATTCCCGGAAAAAAATGTCGTTTATGTCAACAGCGAAAATTTTATCAATGAATTTATTGAAGCGATCCGATTGAAAGAATTTGAACCATTTCGGAATAAATATCGCATGACCGATCTTCTTTTAATTGACGATATTCAATTTATTGAAGGAAAAGAAAGGATGCAGGAGGAATTCTTCCATACTTTTAACGCACTTTATGAAGCAGGAAAACATATCGTCATGACATGTGATAAACCTCCTCAATCGCTTGTTACTCTCGAAGAAAGATTAAAAACACGATTT
Source organism: uncultured Mageeibacillus sp. (assembly GCA_964346695.1). GTDB lineage: Bacteria > Bacillota > Clostridia > Saccharofermentanales > DTU023 > UBA5436. The sequence continues at coordinate 44,203 of CAYFVK010000004.1, forward strand.
TCCAGCGGCATTACAATTGATATCAATCCCCCCGATTATGAAACCAGAATAGCCATTCTTTTGCAGCTGGCTCAACAGTACCGTGTTGATTGGCCGGATGATGTTTTCGATTATATTGCAACCCATATTTCTTCGAATATTCGGGAACTCGAGGGGGCTTTTAAAACACTTTACGCTTATTCCATGTTAGGGGGTGGTATTAATCTGGAAACTACCCGCAATGCGTTAAAAGATCAAATCGACCCTCGCTCCGTCAAAAGTTTAAGTTCTGATTTAATTATGAATATAACATCGAATTATTTTAATGTCTCAGTAGATGATTTGAAATCCAGAAAACGTAGCGCTGAAATTGTTACCCCGAGACAAATTGCGATGTTTCTTTGTCGAAATATGTTGAATATGACTTATAAAGACATCGGCGATGATTTCGGTAATAAAAATCACGCAACCGTTATGCATGCCTGTGACAAAATTAAGGATGAAATTGATCAAAATTTAGAATTGGAAAACGCCATTAAAGAAATAAAATTAAGACTTTCGCCAATATAAACTTTTCACAAAGTTTTCCTCTTTTGTGAATTACTTACTGTGAATAAAAAGCTGAATTTTGTGAATATAAGGAATCTTGTGAATATTGTGTAAAGATAGATTTTTATCATCATTCATTTCACAGAGATATAGACAGTCTGTAACCCTATGTAGAAGTCGATTTGATCACCTTCTTAACAGAATTAACAGACTATAATAAGAGAGATGAAGATTATCGTAAATATAGTATACTATTGTTATTGGAGAAAAATTTTTTAACGTAGATAGAAGGAAAGGGAAAGATTATGAAACTGATCTGCTCAAAAAACTTATTAATCGATGCTATTTCCATGGCTCAAAAAGCAATTGCGACAAGATCTCCGAAGCCGATATTAGAAGGCCTTTTATTTGAAGCAGAAAGTGAATTATTAACAATTACCGGATATGATATGGAAACCGGTATTGAATGCAAAGTAGAAACTGATGTTATCATACCGGGAAAAGTGGTCATGAATGCGAAAATGATCAGTGATATTGTTCGTAAATTACCGGAAGATATTGTGAATATTGAAGTCGATAACAATTATTTAATAAAAATAAATTCGGGAAAAGCAAATTTCAGAATAAAAGGTATTGAAGCAACCGATTTTCCAAAGATTCCCATTGTTGAAGAAGCGGAACAGATGGAAGTTTCACAAAGAGCTTTAAAAGAAATGATCAGTCAAACGATTTTTGCCACAAGTACAGATGAAAACAGACCTATACTCAACGGAATAAAAGTTGTTGCTGAAGAAAATTCGTTGGAATTAGTAGCGATTGACGGTTTTAGATTAGCGATCCGAAGAGAAGAATTTCCCGAAAAATTACCGACGATGTCCTTTATCGTACCTGCCAAAGCCATGCAGGAAGTAGCAGGCATTATGGACCCGACAGATAAACCGGTAAAAGTATATCCATCACATAATCATATTTTATTTGATACCGGAACGGTGAAGCTGGTTTGCCGCTTATTGCAAGGTGATTATATGGATTATCATAAAGTTGTCCCACAGGAAATGATGAGTAAGATCAGTTTAAAAACCGAAGATATGCTAAGAGCGATTGATCGTTCAACATTGGTGATCAACGTAGATCAGAGAAGATTCCCCTTCACGATGAAAAATGAGGATAAACAGACATTGAGTATTTCTACAAAAACGGATATTGGACAAGTATACGAGGAAATTGCAATCAATTTAGAAGGAGAAGATCTTGATTCAGATTACAATCCGAAATATTTCCTCGACGCCTTAAGAAATATTCCGGATGAAGAAATTATACTCGAATTTTCCGGAACATTTGGGCCTTGCTTGATTAAACCGAAAGAAGGAAATAAATTCTTATATCTGGTATTGCCACTAAGAAGATAAATCAAATTGAATCTATTCAGAAAATTCTGAAAAAATTTTAAATTAAAAGCGAATCAATGCGAATTAAAAAAATAAGATTAAAAAATTTTCGTAATTACGAAGATCAAACCATTGAAGTTGCTTCCGGAACAAATGTCTTTGTGGGCAATAACGCACAAGGCAAAACAAATATTCTGGAAGCAATTTATTTATGCTCTACTGCCCGCTCACATCGAACCGGCAAAGATATTGAACTGATTCAAGAAGGCAAAGATTTCTATCAGGTAGAAATCGTTTATGACGGGGAAGAAATAAAAGATCAGTCAATTGAGATCAGTTATAATACAAAATCCCGCCCGCAAAGAAGCATTAAATATTGCGGTCTTAAACAGAATAAAATCAGCGATTTCTTCGGTTTATTTCATAGTGTTATCTTTGCGCCTGAAGATTTAATGTTAATTAAAGAGGGACCGGCGTATCGCAGAAGATTTTTAGACGTTCTTATTTCTCAAATTCAACCTTTGTATTTTAAAAATCTGCAATATTATCAACAATATTTAAAACAGCGTAATTTTCTCTTAAAAACATTGAAAGAAATGCAAAATGAAAAAAAATTAAAAAAACAATCATTTAATCAGGAATTGTATGATGTGAATCTTGTACAATTGGTGATCTGGACAGAGAAAATGACGGAAATCGCCGCTTCAATTATCAAAACAAGAGCACAGTATATAGAGAGAATAAATGAACTGGGACAAGCATCTTTACTTAAAATCAGCAGCGGTAATGAAAAACTGGAATTAAGATACAAAACAGTCAGCGGCATCAATCCGGGAGAAGAAATATCTGCAATTACGGAAAAATTGGATCAGCGTTATGCCGTGCAGCAGAATGATGATATATTCAAAGGCAATACCGGCAGCGGAACGCATCGTGATGATTTAGAAATATATATTGACGGGAATTTAGTAAAAGAACGCGGATCCCAAGGTCAACAAAGATCAGCAGTCCTTGCCTTAAAATTAGCTGAATTATCAATTTTAGAAGAAGAAACCGGAGAAAAACCGGTTCTCCTGCTTGATGATGTCATGTCAGAATTGGATGAAACGAGAAGGGAGCAGTTATTATCCGCTTTTGAAGAAAATCAGGCATTTATCACCTGTACGGATCTCTCGCAAATCAATACGCGATTTAAAGGGCGGTTAATGGCTAAGAAAAACGAAACAAAAGCATCTGAAAGCAGCTCTTACATCAATTTCTTCAAGGTTGAGAAAGGTACCGTTAAAGCACAGATTTTGCTATAATATCAGTACTTATGAACAGTCAGGATAAGACCAAAGGAAGAGAAATTGTATATACATATCGGTGGCGAATATACTTTGTCGGATAAATGGATAATCGGAGTTTTCGATATAGATCAGACAACAACTTATGGGAAAGATACCACGGAATTTCTTCGCAGGCAAGAAAATCTGGGTAAACTTGATATGGTCAGCCCGGATATTCCACGCTCCATAGTGGTCACGATGGATCGCGTCTTCCTCTCACCTATCTCCGCTAAAACACTGACTGCTCGTTTGTGCAAGGAAGAGAACATACGATCTTTTTAAAAAGGAAGGAAATATATGCTAAATAAACAATTCTTTTATGCAAAGGATGAAGATAAGAGAGAAAATCCGGATCAGGCTTTAACTGAATTATTATCCAGAGCGGAAAAAGATGCCGCGGAAGAGAATAAAGATTTGAATCCGGAGGCCGTTCAAAATCTTGCTGAAAATCCGAGGGCTTTGCTGGAAGATTTTGAAGAGGACAGTGCGGAAAAGGATAGATTGGAAAGTTTTGATACCACCAATAACTCTGAATACAGTGAAGAGTCGATACAAGTATTGGAAGGGCTGGAAGCTGTACGGAAAACACCGGGCATGTATATCGGTGATACAACCTCTCGCGGTTTGCATCATTTAATATATGAGATTGTCGCCAACTCAATCGATGAAGCTTTAGCCGGACGCTGTGATTTAATCAAAGTGACTGTATTCCCGGATAATTCAATACGGATCGAAGATAACGGCATCGGCATACCGGTTGGTATTCATCGACAAAAAGGTATTCCGACCGTTGAAGTCGTTCATACAATTTTGCATGCCGGCGGCAAATTCGGTGGCGGTGCCTATAATGTTTCCGGAGGATTGCATGGAGTTGGCGCAGCTGTTGTCAACGCGCTTTCCGAATGGATGGAAGTAGAAGTACATCGTGACGGAGAAATCCATCGGATACGCTTTGAAAGAGGAAAAACAGTCAAAGAACTGGAATATTTGGGCAAAACAAATAAACATGGCACCATCACCCATTTTAAACCGGATCCGGAAATATTCCCGGATAATGAAATAGATTTTCCGATGATGATTAATCGTTATCGTGAAATGGCATTTCTTAATCCGCAGGCTAAAATCATTTTGCAAGATGCCAGAGAAAATCCGGTAAATGAAAAGATCTTTCATTTTGAGGGCGGCATAATTTCATTTGTCGAATATTTAAATAAGCATAAAAATGTCTTGATTGAAGAACCGATCTATATTACGGCAGAACAAGATAATATTTGGGTGGAAGTTGTCATCCAATACAATGATTCTTATGTGGAGAACGTCTATAGCTACTGTAATAACATAGCTACTCTGGAAGGCGGTACTCATCTGACGGGATTCCGCTCTGCCCTGACCAAAACAATTAATGACTATGCCCGCAAATATAATTATTTGAAAGAAAATGAACCGAACTTATCCGGCGAAGATACCAGAGAAGGTATCAGTTCGATCATTTCCATAAAAATGTCCAAACCTCAATTTGAGGGACAGACCAAAACGAAACTCGGCAATGCCGAAGTACGAACCGTTGTTGAAAGTGTTATCAACGAAAAATTATCAATCTATCTGGAAGAAAATCCGGCAGTGGCAAAAATCATTATGGACAAATGTATTTCTGCGTCGAAAGCAAGAGCAGCTGCCAGAAAAGCAAGAGATTTAACCAGAAGAAAAACGGTCTTTGAATCGAATGCCTTGCCCGGGAAATTAGCAGATTGTCAGTCAAAAGAACCTGAATTCTGTGAACTCTTCATCGTAGAGGGCGATTCAGCAGGAGGATCCGCCAAACAGGGACGCGAAAAAAAATATCAGGCGATCCTTCCCTTATGGGGTAAAATGTTGAATGTAGAAAAATCAACACCTGATAAAGTTTATGATAATGACAAACTATTACCGGTTGTTTTGGCAGTCGGTGCGGGAATCGGCTCGGACTTTGATGTAGAGAAAATACGTTATCATAAGATCATTATAATGGCAGATGCCGATGTAGACGGCTCTCACATCAGAACACTTCTCTTAACCTTTTTCTATCGCTTTATGAGACCGCTCGTAGAAGAAGGGCATGTGTATCTGGCAAGCGCACCATTATATCGAATCTTCCATGGACAGGAAGAAGAATATGCCTATGATGAAAAAGATGTAGAAAAAATCAAACAAAAAAGAGGTTGGGAAAATCCAAGAATACAGCGCTTTAAAGGACTTGGTGAAATGCAAGCCGAACAATTATGGGAAACCACGATGAATCCGGAAACCAGACATTTAATTCAGGTAACAATCGGCGAAGCACAGGAAGCAGATCAGACCTTATCACTTTTAATGGGAGATAAAGTAGAGCCGAGAAGAGAATTTATCAAAGAAAATGCGAAATATGCCAATGTAGAATAGCTGTAATCAGCGTTCTTTTAGGAAAACAATCCTATTATTAAGAGAAAAACTTTAAAAAAAGATTGGCAATTAGCAACAGAGTCCTCAAATGTTTCACGTGAAACATTTGAGGACATTCTAATTTTTACCTGCTTTTCACAAAAAGAATTCTCCTAAAAACTAATATTAAGAGAAATCCCTACCTTAATTTGTTAGAATATGATCAACAAACAAAGAAGAGGTAATTTATGATTATTTCTATTATTAATCAAAAAGGCGGAGTGGGGAAAACCACAACATCGGTCAATTTGGCGGATAATTTAGCGAAAAGAAAGCAAAAAACACTGTTGATCGATCTGGATCCTCAAGGCAATGCCACATCCAGCTTTGGTATTGATAAGAATGCGCAAGGACAGACAATCTATGATTCATTGATTAATGAAATTCCCTTAAATCAAGTTATCTTAAAAAATATTAGAAAGAACCTTGATATGGTTCCCTCTAATATTAATTTGGCAGGGGCCGAGATAGAAATGGTGAATATTGTTTCACGTGAAACAATTCTTAAAAATCTGCTCGATCAAGAGATAAAAAATCTTTATGATTTTATTCTGATAGATTGTCCGCCTTCACTGGGATTATTAACATTGAATGCTTTTACTGCTTCTGATTCGATTATTATTCCAATTCAAGCGGAGTATTATGCTCTGGAGGGTTTGTCTCAACTGATTAACACCTATGAAAGCGTAAAAAGCGGATTTAATGAGAATCTGAAGATATTAGGCGTCTTAATTACGATGTTTGACACGAGAACACAATTATCTCGTCAGGTTTCTGATGAAATTAGAAGCTACTTCAAAGATATCGTTTTTAAAACCATTATTCCTCGCAATGTGAGACTGAGTGAAGCGCCGAGTTTTGGTATACCTATTTCCGAGCATGATAAATGGTCTAAGGGAGCAAAAAGTTATAAATCATTGGCTAAAGAAGTAATAGAACGAACAAAACAACAATAAGATGGGTAAAGGATATAGTATGACAAATAAGAAATCGACAAAGAAACAAATAGGTTTGGGCAGAGGTTTAGGTGCGTTGCTGGGACAAACAGAGCAAGATTTTCAAACAGAAAGTCAAGTGATCGAAAAAATTGTTAATCTTGATATCGATGAGATTGCACCCAATAAAGATCAGCCCCGGAAGATTTTTGATGCGGAAAAACTCTCGGAACTTACTGCGTCTATCAAAGAACATGGTATTTTACAACCCATTATTGTTACAAAGAAAAGTAATCCCGATTATTATATGATCATCGCCGGAGAAAGGCGCTGGCGTGCAGCAAAAGAAGCCGGCCTAAAAAATATTCCCGCTATTATTCGTGACATTGAGGATCATCAAATTATTCAACATTCGATTATCGAAAATATTCAGCGTGAAAATTTGAATCCTGTGGAAGAGGCGCAGGCTTATCAAAATCTGATCACGCAATATAATATGACGCAGGAAGAATTAGCCGATAAATTAGGCAAAAGCAGATCTGCTATTGCCAATACCCTGCGCTTAAATCGCTTGCCGAAGAGTGTTTTGGAACAATTAGAAAAGGGCCTATTGACGGCAGGACACGCAAGAAGTATTCTCTCATTAGATACGGAGGAAGCTCAGATTGCGGCAGCGGAAATAATTCTGACAAGAGCTTTAAGCGTCAGACAAACGGAAGAATATATACAAAAATTATTAGCTCCGAAGAAAAAAAGCACACCAAAAAGAAATAATGCCGGCAATGCTTATTCATTAAGCGTAAAGAAGATTGAAAACGATTTGTCTAAAACCTTAGGCACCAAAGTTCGTCTGAAAGATCATGCGGGCAAAGGGAAAATTGAGATCAATTACGCTAATAACAATGAATTAGAACGTATTTTAGAACTATTAATATAGGTTATATATCATCAAGATGAATCAAATAAATAAACTTTCTGCATTTCAAAAAGGCGATATCGACGCCGCGATTGGAACGTTTTTCGACAGCTTTAGCAAAATAATCATCGCGATCAGCTTGCTGATCGGTACCTTTCATTTTCCTAAGGAAATTGTTTTTGGCCGGATTATAACAGCAACCGGTGCGACCGTATTTCTTTTTTCTATTTTCACCTTCAGCTTTTCGTTAAAAACGGGAAAGACAGCTCAAAATAAGGGAATTACCTCTTTATTTGCAGGAGTTTCCAGTACTACTTTCTACGTTTGGCTAAACGCGATTATGCTGCCGGTCTTTTTTGAAACAAAAGACGCTCTGCTTGCCTGGTCTGTAACAGTTGCCGTTTCTTTTATTTATGCCCTCCTGCAAATTGTTCTGGCATTCTTCTTGGAATCTGTCTTTCAATATGTTCCGACGGAGGCGTTACGTGGTGCCGTGATCGGCAGCTGTATTGCCTGGATGCTTATTTCTACAGCCGGCGACGCTTTTTCTCACCCAATGATTATTTTGCCGACTCTATTTATATTGTTAATTTTCTTTTTAGGCAAAATCCAAACCCGTTTTGTTTCTCCAGCATTAATTGCAATTGCCGCCGGTACAATTATTGCTTGGATTTCAGGCGTGGGAGAGACCTCTGCCGTGAAAGCCTCACTCGATAATTTAGGTTTCTATTTTCCGATCCTGAACACAACTATATTTCAGGCAGCGGTCTTCAAAAAAGCACTCTCTTATTTACCGTTAATCATTGCCTTTTTACTTTCAGAAAGTACTTCCAATATGCAGGCTTTAGCTGAAGCGAAAGCTTTGGGAGACGTATATCCTGCAAAAACTGCTTTATTAGGTTTGGGCATAGGAAATTTATTAGGGTCCTTGTTGGGGAATCCCTTTTTACTCAATTATTACTGGGGATATACCGCATGGAAAGAAGTTAAGGCAGGGAGCGGTTATTCCCTGTTATCCGGAACGCTTCATCTCATGCTTTGCCTGACCGGTATAGCGGCAATAGTGGCTGCTGTTATTCCGAGCAGCGTTTCCTTAGTGATGCTGATTTTTATTGGAATTGCGTCCGGTTCGGCAGCTTTTGCGAATTCCAAAAAGCGCTATTATCCCGCCATGCTTTTTGGTGCAGCTATTCCGATTTTTGAACTAATCAATAATAAAATAATGTCGCTCAGCACGTACATTGAAGAATTTTCAGAACAGGCCATCAATCCGCAAATACTGACAGATGTAGGTTATTCCTCCGGATATACATTTTTAGCTCAAGGCTCTATGACAATCGCTATTTTGTATACCTCAATCATTATCATGATTATCGATCATAAATGGCTTAAAGCAGCCATTTTTTCCTGTATCGCGGCTCTCTGTTCCTTTTTTGGTTTAATCCACGCCTCTGTACTCAGTATCAACGCCAATCTGAATTACACTCTCATGTATATCTTTATTGCCCTCGGTTTCTTGCTTCTGTATCTTTTAAAAAGAATAAAAAATTAGCAAGTTTCATAACAATTGTAGCTATATCTTTTATCTTTCAGCATCGGGCAATTATCTTCACCCGGCGGATGTTATTAAGAAAGAGCAGTTTCTCCATTTTTTATTGATGGATCAACGTTATTCCATTCTAATCTCTTATGAATTGGTAGGCATTCCAAATGCGAGCGACTGTTTTTCGGTTCACTCCCAATTCTCGGGATATTTGTCTGTTGGATATCCCTTTCTGCTTCAGGTTAATGATTGAGTATCTGTCCATCTTTTTAAGCACCTCCATCACCTCCGTATCCATAATACGGAGCTTTTATTCTAGGTCCAAATTCCTAGAAAAAAGTTCAAAAAAGTGGACCCTTTTTCAACTGATTTTCTCGCTTTTTTGGACCTCTTTTAAAGTAACAGATACATATTTGAATGGTTTTCTTCTCCGATTATTTATTTAGAAACACAATTTGCTGCAGATTTCAGATTGCTGATGATGGATTATTTTTCTTCGAAGAAGAGTCTCTACCACTATATCAATATGGCAGAAGGGAATTACCGGAAATATCTTAAGGATGTTCTGGTTTAAGCCAAAAAATACTTTTATGTCCTCAGACCTATTTTGGCTTGCAGATGGGTACTGGATAAAAGAACTCCGCCGTCTATGCTCTTTTCAAAGCTGGTGGCTGAAGAACTTCCGTTTTATTTAAAAAATGAGGTTGACCGATTGTTAAAATTGAAGATGAACTCTCCTGAAATCAAGAAAATTCCTCGAATTGATCTGTTGAACACATTTATAGAAACAGAAATCTCGGATATTAAATATAAAGTTCAGAATTGGACTAAAGATCAAGATAGTGCTGGCTGGGAAAAGTTGAATTTATTCTTTTGGAATACGATTCATGATGATTCATTGAGAAACAGCTAAGGCAGAGCATCGGAAGAGGGGCTCAGTTTTTTTATCCTTCCGACAGACCTTAATTAGATATAGTAGAGGCTTAAAGTTTCACGATCATTCGTTTTTCTGATCATTAAAAAAGGCTGGATTTCGATCCAGCCTTTTAGAATTTGACAGATGAAACAATAAACTATTTTTTCTGAACGTATTTTAAGCTGTCCAGCGTTACAGCGGTTAAGATAATGATGCCTTCAAAAATGAATTGCAAGTTTGTATCAATTCCTAATACGGTTAACGCATAGGTCAGGGAAGTAAAGATCAGAACACCGGTTACAACGCCGGAGATTTTACCGATACCGCCGGTGAAGGAAACTCCGCCGACTACGCAGGCCGCAATCGCATCCATATCCCAGCCCTGCCCGTAAGCAGCGGATCCGGAACCGACCATGCGCATGCATTCAAGCCATGAACCGAAACCGTAAAGAACGCCGGCCATCATAAATGCACCCATCGTAACGGCGAAAACGGAAATACCGGAAACTGCCGCCGCTTCGGCGTTTCCGCCGACAGCGTAGAGATATTTGCCGAATCGGGTTTTATTCCAAATAAACCAAATAATAATTACAGCAGCAACAGCCCATAAAATAATGGTCGGGAATTTATTGATTTTAGGTATAAAAATTTCGGGAATGCCCTGTTCAATACCGCCGAAAGAAACGCCCTTCGTCGCGTAAGTCACCAAGCCGAAAATGATTAGCATATTGGACATGGTCGAGATAAAGGGGTGGATTTTATATTTTGCGGTAAAAAATCCGGCGATCGAGGTGAAGAATACAGAAAGAATAATTCCCACGATCAGGGCAAGAAAAGCTCTGCCGACAATCGGCATATTTGTGAAATCAAAAATATGTCCGAACACTCCACCTGTGTTGATACCGCGATGCATAATTATCGTGGAGGAAACCATGCCCATACCGACCATACGGCCGATAGAAAGGTCGGTTCCGGTTAAGAGGATGAGGCCTGCGACGCCTAAGGCAAGGAAGATACGGGGTGAGGCTTGCTGTAAAATATTCAAAATATTATTCCAGGTTAAAAGCTGTGTGTTTTTAACTGTCGGAGCGATAATGCTCAATATGATAAATATCAATACAATAACGATATAAAGACCATTGTTTAAGAAGAAGTCTTTTCTGTTAAATGAATAACGATAAAGTTCCCATTTTTGTTTTTGCGACTGCCCGAAGGTAAATTTTGACATTCGGAGTAAATCGATCATGTGATATTTTTCTACAAAAGCTCTGTGACGATGAGTTTTTATATTTTGCAATTCTGACTTGTATCTTAATTTTGCATCGAATAAACGATTATTATAAACGTATTTTTCGTCTTTAATCTCATGATGCTTTTCCGCAGAATTTGTTTGCTCTATCTTTTTAAGATTCGCTTCATGCTCTGTTTTCAAATCAGCTAATTGCTTCTCATATCGTTTAGTAACTTCAGCTTTTTCTAATTTCAAGCTGGCGACGATCGGATTATAATATTCGGAGTCAAAATGCTCGTCTAAATACGATTCCGCCTGTTTGATCAAAGCAGCGACCTGATCTTTATTTTTTGCTTCAACCTCTAAAGCCTTTGTTAGATCATTTTTATTCTGAGCAAGCAGTTCTTTCTTTTCGGCTCTGTTGTAACTCTTATCATCTTTGATTTGCTGCATTTCCCGGCGTAATGCCAAAACGCGATCCGTGCCGTTTTCACGCAGAGCATCTACTTTACTCTGAATCTCTCCGACATATTCCTGGATGGGCTGCAATATTTCCGCTTCTTCAGCCGAAGTGAGGATTTTATTCGGCTTATTTAATTTCTCTGACATACTATCTCCCTCTTACAGATATTTTGCGCTCAAACGCAAAAGTTCTTCCTGATTCGTTTCTTTGGTATTGACAATACCTGACAGAAAACCATTTGACATAACAGCAATACGATTGGTAATACCTAAAATTTCCGGCATTTCTGATGAAACTAATAGAATGGTTTTACCGCTTTTTGCCATATTGATGATCAATTCATAAATTTCATATTTAGCACCGACATCAATACCACGAGTCGGCTCATCCATCATAAAGACTTGCGGTTCTCTTTCCAGCCATTTGCTGAAAACAACTTTCTGCTGATTTCCGCCTGATAAGCTGGAGATCAATTCATTCGGTCCCATGGTTTTGGTACGCATCAGATTGATTTGTCTGACGGTTGCTTTTTGCATTTTGGCCTTGGAAAGAACCGGACCTTGCATATATTGCTTCAGTCCTGCGATGGTTGTATTGAATGTTATATTTCCTTTAAGGAATAATCCGTTTGTTTTCCGCTCTTCCGTAATCATGGCAAAACCATGTTCCATCGCTGAGCGAGAATCGGTAAAATTCATCAATTGTCCGTTATAATAAACACGCCCGGTGGCTCTGGTTCTGACGCCGAACAAAGTTTCTAAAAGTTCCGTTCTCCCGGCACCGACCAGACCGTAAAAACCGAAAATCTCTCCCTTGCGTACATCAAAAGAAATATCTTTTAAGTATGGAGCAAATTTCGTAGATAAATGTACTACGGATAATACGGTATCGCCCGGATCGTTGTCTACTTCAGGGAATCTGTTTTCCAGAGAACGACCGACCATCGCGGTAATCAATTCATTCATATTAGTCGCTTCAATATCTTTTGTCGCTACTAATTTTCCGTCTCTTAATACGGAAACCTGATCACAGATTTCAAAAATTTCATCCATCTTATGAGAAATATAAATTAGAGAAATACCTTGTGATTTTAACTTTCTCATCATGCTGAAAAGTTTTTCAACTTCCGGTTGGGTCAGAGAGGATGTGGGCTCATCTAAAACGATAATTTTAGAATGATAGGAAATGGCTTTTGCGATCTCGCACATTTGACGCTCGGAAACAGACATCTTACGCATCGGCTGAGTTAAATTCACCGTCATACCTAAGCTGCGGAACAGCTCGGCAGCTTCCTTTTTCATTCGGGATTCATCAATCACTCCGGAGGAGTTGATAGGGAAACGACCTAAAAAAAGATTATCTACTACGCTTAGATCAAGACATTGATTCAGTTCCTGATGAACCATGGCAATTCCGTTTTCCAAAGCATCTTTGGGCCCGGTAAAAGCGACTTCCCTTCCGTCTAAATGAATATCGCCGTCATCTTTTTGATAAATACCAAAAAGACATTTCATCATGGTAGACTTTCCAGCTCCGTTTTCGCCCATCAGTCCCATAATGCTGCCTTTTTTCACGTCCATATTGACATGATCCAAAACCACATTGCGGCCAAATGCCTTTGACATTCCGCGAATCGAGAGGATGACGTCCTTTTGTTGTTCACTCATTGTCATTACTCCTGATTTCAAAAATGGTTATCAGGAAGTTCATAGCTTCCTGATAACCTGACGATTCATTAAGCTAAAAATTAGATGCTTAAACAAGCACGTTCAGCTCAATTATTGAGATAATAATGAAATATAGGAACTTGCATTATCCGTCTTAACCATGTTGATAGCATAGGCATCATATTGATCAGGATTGCCTAAACGATTCGTGATATTGGATTCTGTCTGACCGTCGCCGCCGATATATTCAACTTTGAGGTTGAGCAGGTCATCATAGTTTTCAAGTAAAGGTTGATATGTTGAGCTGAGGAAGTTATCCGAAGCATTGTAAATATTCAACCAAACATTTTTTTCCGGATGAGCTGTCAGATCGAGCTGATTGCCGACTGGGGGATAAACTGCTGTGGAATCCATGAACTGTTCATAGTTTTCACTTGTTACAGCTAAGTTCAAAGCGTAGAAAGAACGTTCTGCTTCATTATAGACATAGTCCGTATCTGCTAAAACATTGCCCGCGTCGTCTTCAATGCTGATACCGGTGTTGACATCTACGCCGTCTAATAAGTTACGGAGTACACGTAAGGTTAAATAAGCTTGAACGTCAGCATGTTGGCTGATTGTTCCGCCGAAGCCTTCTGCGATTGCCGCGACAGCGTCGCTGTTGGCGTCATAACCGAAGGTAGGAACATTATTTTCTTTGGACCAGCTGGAGAACATAGCCATGCCCATGCCGTCATTGTTGGAAACTACGATATCAATTTGATCGCCGAAAGAAGCGGACCATGTGCCGATTGTATTTCCGGCTGTACCTGCGTCCCAGGTTGCTCCTGCGGAGTTCTTCATTTCCTGAGAAGCTAATTCACGAACCTTGAAGGTTTTGTCACCGACTTTTAATTCGCCATCTTGTACAACGGTAGCTGTTGCATCAACGTTAGTTCCTGCAGGATCAGAAATGATAACACCGTCTTTTTCAACAGCAGTTGTCAAAGCTTTACGGGCGCCTCTGGTACGTGCGATGGAGTCATTGTGACCGATATCGCCGATAGCCAGAACGTAACCGATAATTCCGTCACCGTTGCGGTCGATCGTATCAGCATGGTTCATGATGTAATCAACAATCATTTCACCCTGTAATTCAGCACCTTGATTAGCATCAAAACCTACATAATAAGTTTTGTCGTTAAAGTTGAGTGCTTCCATATCAAGTTCACCTGTGGAGCTGTTGGAAGGTTGACGATTGTACCATACTAATGGTTTATCTTTATTGGCAATCTCGCCTGTTTCCGCGTTGTCATCTGCAGGAGCCTCAGTCTCTGCTTGATCCTCTGCGGGAGCTTCTGTCTTGTCTTCTGCGGGAGCTTCAGTTTTGTTTTCTTCAGCGCCGTTATCGGCCGGTTTATTGTCTTTGGCTCCGCAGCCTGCTACTGCAACAATGATCATTGTTAAAACAATAACAAGACTCAAAATTTTTTTCATTCTTTTTCCTCCTTGTTTATGCTATAAGCATAAATTAAATATTTTAAACATTCTCATTTCTGAAAATGTTTGAACACCAAATTATCTGCTGTCGGTCTTATTTTGAAAAACATAGCCGCCGATATCACGAATTTGCATTTCATGGCAGGTATTTTCACCTAATATTGTCTCAACCTTTGATTTGAAATAAGCCAATTCAGGCAATGGCACGAAAGCCTGGATGGCACCTGCAAACCCGCCTCCTTGTACACGATAAGCACCTGCTCCGGACAGAATGGCTCCGGATATCGATAAAGCAAATGCCATCTCTTGATGCAAACTGGAACCTGGTAGAGAAATATTTTGCAGTTGAGTCCATGAAGAATTGCCGGAGCGTTGAATTTCTTTTAAGAAATTAAGAAAATCATGTTTTTTAATTTCTTCTGCTGCCTGCAATACCCGCCGATTTTCCTGATAAAAATGTATCGCTCTTAAAATGGCCCGATCACCGACTTTTCCCCTGATCAGTTTAATCCTGTTGAAAAATTCCTGTTCGGGGATCTGGCTTAACAGCTCTTTATCAAAACACACCGCGACTGCTTTCATTTCCTCGGGAATTGAAGCGTAGGCAGAAGTTAAATTTGAATGGTCGGCACCAGAGTCAACGCTGCAGATTGCAAAATTATTTTTAGCCAGATTTAAATCCAGAACTTCAATTTTTACATTCTCGGCATCTGAAAAATCAATATGGACAGTCGAACCGACTGAAGATGACATTTGATCCATCAGACCGGAGGGTTTGCCGAAATATTCGTTTTCTGCGTATTGTCCTATTTTTGCGATAGAGACCGCATCTTCCTGATCATCTGCCCATAGATGATTGAGGATTACGCCTATTAAAACTTCTATTGCCGCAGATGAAGAAAGTCCGGAACCGGGTAAAATATCTGATTGACAATAAATATTCAGGCCTTTGGGCGCATATCCTTTTTGGACAAAATTTGCGGCTATTCCTCGAAGCAGAGCGGCAGTCGTTTCCCGTTCATTTTTTTGCGGCTGTAAATCACCTAAGTCTATTTCAACCAAATCCCAGCCTTTCGATTGAAAACGAATGATATTCTGCTGATTGAAGGCTGCACAGGCCCATGCATCTATGTTGACCGCGGCGGCTATGACATGACCGCCCTGATGATCTGTATGATTGCCTAACAATTCCGTCCTGCCGGGAGCGGAAAAAATGCCGACATCCGTATTTTCATCTGATGAGTAGGTAGACATAAAAGAGTCTAAGAGAGATACAAAACGCTTCTGCAGAGTAGAATTTGCTAAGGCCTCATCTGTGAGAAGAGAAAGCTTTTGGAATTGAAGATCAAGTTCATGATTTTCCAATTGTTTTTTCCAAACTTTTATTGCTTGCATATTATCCCTTATTATTCAGTACATTATCATAATATGTTTTTTTATTTATCCTCAATATTATGGTGATAAATGATCATATTATTAGGTGCAAACTTTCTTTGCTTTATATATTTTAACAAATTGTTCATATTTGTCTATATCATATTTTACAACTTGCCATAAGAGGCAAGCATTAAGTTAAACATTGCTTTTCTGTTATAATTTATTGAAGAATAAACTGTTCTCTCAAAGGAAAAGTTTAGATAATCCAGATGCAGAGCGTCTTGCTCTCAAGTTGGCCGACTATTATATAAGGAGGATTGAAAAATGGATTACAAAAAATATGGAGATTATTATATCGTACGCATTGATCCGGGTGAAGAAATCTTTGAGAATTAGCAAAAATTAGCAAAGAACGAAGCCATTAAAATCGGAACCATTTCCGGTATCGGCGCATGTGACCGGGTAACAATCGGTATTTATAGTGTTTCAGAACAACAATACTTTCAAAACACATTCAACGAAGAATTGGAATTGACCTCCCTCAATGGCAATATTACCACGATGGAAGGTGAATCCTATTTGCATCTGCATGCCAGTTTCGGTAGAAGCAATGGTGAAATGTTGGGCGGTCATCTATATAAAGCATATATATCCGCGACAAGCGAGATTTTCATCCATACAATTGATGACGAAATTGATCGTGCCAAGGATCCGACTACCGGTCTGAATGTTTTGCATTTTGAATAATAAGTCGTGTTTTTCAGAGAGGACTTGAGGGGATAAGATGGAGTATATCAAAGTATTTGAAATGATTCTGCCGGTTGTTGTCATGATTGTAATCGGCGCGATTTGCGGCAAAAAACAGGTTTTTGACCGGGAGGGTATAGCGGTAATCAAGAAATTTGCCGTCAATATCGCCTTGACAGCTGTTGTTTTTAAAGCCTTTGCCACTGCGCAATATAGCCTGAAGAGCATTGTCATTCCGGCAATCATGTTTTTCATCTGCATCCTCGCCCTCTACATCGGCCGTCTGCTTGTCAAAATAAATCCCCGAAACAGTCGTTATCTGCCGTACATGATGACGGGCTTCGAAGCAGGCATGCTCGGTTATACGCTTTACGGAATTTTATACGGAACAGATATCAGTAGCTTCGCCTTGGTCGATTTGGGACAAGTCCTCTTTGTTTTCACATTTTATAAAATTAGTATCAGTAAGATTATGTCGAAACACCGAGATAGCAATATCGCCGGGGAAATTTTTACATCGCCCATTATCTTGGGCATTCTCGCCGGCATTTTAGTTGGCGTGACGGGGCTTTATTCTCAGCTCGTCGACTGGAAAATTTCCGGTGTTCTGGATGCTGTAGTTGGCTTTATTGCGGCTCCGACCAGTGCCTTGATTTTATTTTCGATCGGGTTTGATTTAGTGAGCGGCAAAATACATTGGGGCAAGTCTTTGAAGTATACTCTGTTAAGGCTTGTCGTTATGTTGCTTTTGGGAACAGGCATGCTCTTTCTTGTAAGAATACTTTTTGGCACGAATCAAGATCTTGATCGAGCCATCATTCTGATGTTCATCATGCCGCCGCCATTTGTTCTGCCGATCTTCGCCGAAGATCCCGAGGAACAGAGCACGATCGCCTCTACGCTGTCTATCTCAACCTTGGTTACTCTCGTCGGATTTATTATTTTAGCTATTCTATAAGATTAAAGCGGGAAATTTATTCAGATAATTTTCGCAAAGTTTTTATTCTCCTGAAAAGGCCGCTGCGAGTTCTTTTGCCGCTTGCGCATCTTCTTTTCGCACGAGCAGGGAATATTCCTCCAGCAGATTGCCCGCGCTCATGACGAAACCTGCACCCTGTTTTGTTTCCATGATTGAATCAATATGATTTTCATCTAAAATGCCTTTGAGTAAATGAATCTCTGCCTCATGACCCCGCTTAACCAGAACTAACTCCATCATGATCCTCCTTTAAACCCGCTGATGTCGCGGATGAAACCAACAAAACTCTTGTGTTGCAATTTGAAATTATTATAGCAGTTTGTAAACAAGACGATTTTATTAAATTAATTCAGTATTCTGTTATTGTGTCCTAATTTCAGGACAGTTGATATGAAATAATGTAATTGAAGAGGGATTGGCAGCTCTATTGCAGTGGTTTTAAGAGGAATTATTAACTTTTACTTATGTTATAGTTTTATTTCCTGTATCATTTCTTGAAATAAAGCATGATGTTCATCGGCTAAGCAGAGGATGCTCACGCATACTAAATCATGATCTATGAAGAGGGAGGATAGAAAAATGTTAACTGTTATTATTATTTTTATAATCTTTTTTTTCCCAACACTTATTTTTGAGGTATCCAAAAAATATAAATAATTTTGAGATAGTTTAAACGATTTTTATGTGAATTTTACCTGAGGATAGAGGAGCTGTCGGAATCTCTTGCTCCTCTTTTTATCCCACTATTATTAGACAGAAATTTTTTCGCCTTGTTTTTTGGCGTTCTATTTACTTTGGCGTTTTACTCTGCCGAAGTTTCTTGTTTTATTCGTTAAACGCTTTTGCATGACTTTAGAAAAAATGATAAGGTGAATCCGGAACTGGTGAAAAAATAGTAATCAAATTCCTTCAAACGTTTCTTGATTTTTCAATGATGAGAATGATTTGTTTCTTAAATTTTCTGAAGAGAATAACGGCCTGAAATCGCTGTTTTTGATAAAAATATATTAGATAGAATTATGAATTGCCGGATAGCTATTTGCTAATAGAACTAATAAGCAAATTTAACAAGGAATAATAATAGGAAGGTTTTTATGAATAACAAAAAATTTGAGTTAACAGCCGCGGATTTTGCTGCTCTGAATGATTTTGATGGTGACTATTTCAATGCCAAAGGAGCTAAACTGTATGTGCAAAGCAACTATTCTCCCGCAGTTGAATATTATAGGCTGGCGGCTGTTATGGGAAATGTTCATTCAGTTTCAAATTTAGGCTATTGTTATTTGTATGGCAGAGAAATTGAGCAGAATCTGTCGCTTGCCATTGCTTATTTTAAAGTTGCTGCGGCAAGGCGGGACGTTGATGCAGCTTATAAACTCGGAGATATTTATGGTAGTGATAAATGGGGAATAAAAGATAAAGAGATGTCCATTTATTATTATCTGATGGCCGCTGATTTTGTGATGGGAAACGGATCGGAATTCAATTCCGATATCATATTAAACGATGAACTTCAAAACTATCCGAGTTTATGTTTTGCTTTGGGCCGAGAGATGTCGCTCAATGGTGATTTAAAAACAGACCTTGATTCGGCTTATCAATTTTTGAAGCAAGCGGAGGAGGGTTATAGGAAAGAATTGGCGAATGGCAATAACATGTACGAAAAAGCATATAATAATGTATTGCAATTTATGACGGATTCGCAGTTCGATGAGATAAGAGACGAATATGATGATTTTTATGATGATGAGTATGACGAGTAAATCCGATTAAAAAATATTACAAAATTATCACCATTCATTCTTGAAGTTGGTGCATCATTATATTTAAGAGAGTAAGAAGATTCCCTTGGGTATTCAATGGGAATCTTGCGTGTGGCGATGTCATGAGAATTCCTCACACACCCAAAAATCCAATTCAGGAGGGAAGACAATGAGTTTACAAGTATTAAAAACACCTGATTTGAAAACAACGGATTATGGAGAACTTCTGGATAAGCCTGCTGAAGATATAGCAGAAATTATCAAAGATTTTAACCCGAAAGAACGGGTTCTTTTCTTGAATCGACTTGACAAAGAACGCTTTGCGGATATCTTTTACTATTGTGCCAGTGATGTCAAAGAGTCTATTCTTTTGACCTTAACTGATCCGCAGATGGTCGAGCTGTTGGATGAATTGGCTTCTGACGAGCTGGTTGATACTTTGCAGGAAATGCCGGCGAATGTTGTTACCGGTCTTTTGCATAAAATTGATCCTGAAAAAAGGAAAATCACGAATCGCCTGCTCAAATATCCTGAGGAGTCCGTTGGTAGTCTGATGTCTGTCGACTATTGTAAAGTTCAAGCAAATGCCAGTCGCAGTGAAATTTTACAAAAAATAAAAGCCGGAAATTATGATCCGGAGCATTTGCTGGAAATTTATATTGTTGAACATGATCGAAGTTTAATTGGCTTGATTTCTTTGGGCGACTTGGTACAAGATGATGCTGAGGATGTTGAAAACTTAATTCGTACCGATATCGTAACCGTTCAGGCCAGAGAGGACCAAGAGGTTGCGGCTAATCTTTTCGGTAAATATCATCGAATGGTTTTACCCGTAGTTGATAGTGAAAACCGTATGATAGGCATTATTACCGCGGATGATATTTTCCAAGTTATTGAAGATGAGTTATATGAAGACTTTTCTCTGTCGCAAGGTGTGTCTTCAACCGATGAACAGGATTATTTGGATACGCCGGTGAAGTCATTTTACAAAAGCCGCATTGTTTGGCTTTTGATTTTGATGATTTCTGCCACGTTGACTGGACTGGTCATTTCTCATTTTGAATCGGTTCTCGCTTCGAATGTTATACTGGCCGCCTTTATCCCGATGCTGATGGATTCTTCCGGTAATGCCGGAAGTCAGGCTTCTACCACTGTAATTCGGGCGGTAAGCCTGGACGAGGTTAAACCGAAAAATTTTCTTGGGGTGCTCTGGAAAGAAATCAGGATTGGGCTTAGCTGTGGTGTGACTTTGGCTGTCGTTAATTTTTTACGTATGTATTTTTTAACTTCGGCAGGGCTTACTGTTTCTATTGCTGTCAGTGTTACCCTGATAGGCAGTATTACGATTGCCAAGATAATTGGCGGAATGCTGCCCTTATTTGCAACGAAGATCGGTCAGGATCCTGCGGTGATGGCGGGACCGTTATTAACGACTATTGCCGATACTATCACTTTGCTTCTCTTTTTCTTCATTGCCAAAAATCTGCTTGGGCTTTGAGCGCGGGGCTTTTGCAGTCGGTTAAGTAATAGCCATACTGTCTTTATGCCGTAGTCGTGCAAAACCGTCATTTTTGACCGG
>CAYFVK010000005.1:0-5509 GCA_964346695.1 uncultured Mageeibacillus sp.
CGTGCATAATCGCAATTTTTGGTCAAAAGCATTAATCTTCAAGTAATTCTGTGATAATCCGGGTTAATTTTCCGGTTGGATTTTGAGATTAAGGCGGGTGCTGACTTTTTCCTGATTCGGAAAATTCAGAGAATAGGCTAAGGTGATCTCGCCGCCTTTTTCAGATAATACGCCCTTAACTTCATTGGTGAATACAGAGATGTCAATCGGTCCGTAGGGAGTTTGCATTTGAGTCAGGAAATGATCTCCTGACTCAAATAAAATATTCATATTCACATTTCCGGTTCTTTGGAAATAAATGTTTCCGGACTTGGTCAAACGCAAGCTGGTGTTGGTTCCCTCCATGCCTGTGGCTTCACTTTCCTTATAGCTGATGGTCCATTCCTGCTCAGCATTTTGGAATAATTTTCCGACACTCATCAATCTGATCGGATCGATGCTTTCTCCGCTTGCCCATTGTTCGCTCAGTATATGAATGATGACCGGCTGTTCTTTACACATCTATAAATAATTCCCTTTTCTCAATCCGGATAATGTCAATTTAACTCCATCAAAACTACGGTCTGCCGGCTATTCTTGCCGTATCCATGGCAATTTTCAGCTCTTCATCCGTCGGGATAATATAAACCTTGACTTTTGAATCGGGCGTAGAGATCAGACGTATCTCTTTGCTCCTTCTCTTATTTTCTTCAAGATCCAGCTTAATCCCTAAATAGTCCATATTTTCCAAAACTCCGGCACGTACGGCGGAAGAGTTCTCGCCGATACCCGCCGTAAAGACAATCGCGTCAACTCCGTTCAAAGCCGCGGCATAGGAACCGATTACTTTTCTGCATTGATAGAAGAACATATCCAGAGCCAGCTTGGCGCGATGATTGCCCGCGCCGGCGGCAGCTTCCAGATCGCGGCAGTCAGAACCCACACCGGAGATTCCCAGAAAGCCAGATTTTTTATTGAGTAAATTGTTAATTTCTTTGCTTGAGAGTTTTTCCTGTTCCATTAAAAAGGTAACGATAGCGGGATCGATATCGCCTGATCTCGTACCCATCAAAACGCCCGCCAACGGGGTCATCCCCATCGTGGTATCAACACTTTTTCCTGCGTTGACCGCGCTGATTGAGGAACCGTTTCCGAGATGGCAGGTAATGATTTTCGCCTTCGGATCACCTAACAAGCGATATGCCTGTTCCGCCACATAAGCGTGGGATGTGCCATGAAAGCCGTAACGGCGAACAGCGTATTTCTCATACAGCTCATAGGGTAAGCCATACATATAGGCCTGTTCAGGCAGCGTTTGATGGAAAGCCGTATCGAAAACAGCTATATGCGGAATATTCGGCATCGCTGCTTGGCAGGCTTCGATTCCCATCATATTGGCGGGATTATGGAGCGGTGCTAAAGGATAGCAGGCTTTGATCGCTTCTTTGACTTGATCGGTGATCAAAACGGATTCGGCAAAGTTTTCTCCGCCATGAACTACACGATGTCCGACCGCGTTAACCTCTTCAAGGTTATGCAGGACGCCGTGCTCTTCAGACAGCAGAGCATCAATCACCAATTTCACGGCGACGCTGTGATTCGGCATTGCGGTTTCCAAAGTAAATTCTTTGCCGCTTTGTGTATGATGATGCAGATTTGCCCCGTCCATGCCGATTCTCTCACATAGACCGCCGGCTAAAACTTCTTTTTGCTCTGCATCCAGATTAAACAGCTGATATTTCAAGGACGAGCTTCCCGCGTTAACAACTAATATTTTCATATTATTTCTCCTTTACGTCTCGACATATATTTTAGCGGTAAAACTAATCCTGATTCTGCGCCTGCACTGAAGTAATCGCGACAACACCGACAATATCATTAACGGAACAGCCTCTGGATAAATCGTTTACCGGTTTGGCAATACCTTGCAATAACGGACCGTATGCCTCCGCATTACCTAAATACTGAACCAGCTTGTACCCGATATTGCCCGTATTCAGATCCGGGAAAATCAGGACATTGGCTTCGCCCTTGACATCATTGCCGGGAGCTTTTCGCGCGCTGATTTCCGGAGAAAGAGCAGCATCAATTTGCAGTTCGCCGTCCAATCTGAGCTGAGGAGCTTTTTCTTTCGCCAAGCGGGTTGCTTCGACCACTTTATCGACTAATTCATTATCCGCACTGCCGTAGGTGGAATAGGATGTCATCGCGATGATCGGTTCGGTCTCGATCAGTTCACGGAACGATTCCGCGGAAGAGATCGCGATCTCGGAAAGCTGATCAGGATCGGGATTTTCATTTAATCCGGCGTCGGCAAAAACAAAGACTCCATCCGCGCCGAGATCAGTTTTTGTCACCATGACAAAGAAAGCGGAAACCATTTTTGTACCCGGTTTGGTACGCAAAATCTGCAAAGCCGGTCTGAGCGTATCGGCAGTCGTATTGACAGCACCCGCGACAAGCCCGTCGGCATAACCCTGATGTACCAGCATAATCCCGAAATAGGTATAGTTGCGCATATATTCTCTGGCCTTTTCAATGGACATGCCTTTTTTTCTGCGCATTTCACAGAATATTTGGCTGAACTCTTCGCTTTTCTCAAATTTGGCGGGATCAATAAAAGTAGCTCCGTCGAGTGAAAACTCAGGTGTTACGCTCCTGATCTTTTCTTCGTCGCCAACTAAAATCAAATCCGCAATGCCTCTCTGCAATATGATGGACGCGGCTTCCGTAACGCGTTTATCTTCGGTTTCAACGAGTACAATTTTCTTAACATCGGATTTTGCTTTACTAATAATTTTTTCAATAAATGTCGTCATTAATTATCTCTCCCTGTCTGTTCTATTTTTATAAATACTATTATAATAAATGCCATGTAAGAGTATAATACAAGAGTTTTTTACATTCAATTGTAACGAGCGTTTTCAATCTCCGGATTCTGGAAAAGCCGACAATTCGCCGCTAATCCTGTTTTTTTGAATAGCGGGTGTGAAAGAAGGGAAAAATGAGAATTAACAAACAATTTTGTTTCGACACAAAAAAAGGCGCGGTACATGCTTTTCTGCTCGAAAACGCGCAGGGTATGCAGGTCGAGCTGCTCGATTTGGGCTGCACGATCCGCAAAATTCTGGTTCCGGATAAGGACGGCAAGTTAATCGACGTCTGTCTCGGTTTTCAGAATTATCAAGATTATGAGATAAACTCTCCCTGCTATTTCGGTGCTACGGTCGGCCGCTGCGCCAATCGCATCGCCGCCGGACGTTTCATGTGGCAGGGCAAACCTTATCAGGTTGAGAGGAATGCCGGAGCAAATCATATACACGGCGGATCCACGGGATTTTGGAATCGGATTTGGGAACAGGTTACAGAAAGCTCCTCACAAATCGACACGGCGTTCGAGGCTGATGAATTGGCATTCCGCTTATTCAGTCCTGACGGAGATGGCGGCTATCCGGGTAATCTGACTGTCCGCGTAGCTTTCGCGCTGAATGACGATAATTGTCTGGAGATCAATTATCGGCTGGAATCATCGGATATCGCGTTCGCCAATTTAACCAATCACGCATATTTTAATCTGAACGGAGAAGGAAAAGGCGATATTTTAGATCATATTTTACAGATTGAGGCGAATCAGTTTACGGAAACGGATGCCGAATCTATTCCTACCGGCAGATTGCTGTCGCTTGAAAATACGCCGCTGGATTTCCACCAGCCGAAAAGAATCGGCCGCGATATTGAAGAAGATTATGAGCCTTTGCGTTTGGCGGGAGGTTATGATCATAATTATATTCTTGACCAGAACGCGGAGTTTCAAGCTAAGGCCTATTCAGAAGAATCCGGCATTGAGATGATCATGCACACGAATTGCCCGGGGGTGCAGCTTTATACGGGAAATTATTTAAACGGCACAGTTCTCGGCAAGTGCGGCGCTTATTATGAGAAGCGATCCGGCTTCTGTCTGGAAACCCAGTATTTCCCCGATTCGCCAAATCATCCGGCGTTCCCTCAGCCGATTGTGAAAAAAGGTCAGCCTCTGCTGCTCAAGACCAGCTATTGTTTTACAATTCACGAATAATGTCTATTCGGGCTGCCGAAGTTGATTATTTTATTCTTCCAAGCCTGAAATAAGAACCTGCAGCTGATCTTCCGCCGTAAAGAGAACTTCCTGCCCGTGGATTGTCTGATGGTACATTTGATCGAGCGGACTGAGCTCATCGTCAAAGCGCTGCAGGCGGAAACCGATGCGGATTGAATCCAGAAGCTGCTCGGTTTCCGCTGAATTTTCCGGACTTCGTGCCGTTAAATATTGTGAAAAGATCGACAACGCAGCCAGATCGGACTCATCACTCAAGCTCTGTTCCGTGGCGATATGATAGGATTTGGCCAAGCTGTTGCGGGCGAGGATCGTCTTCTTGAAAAAACCGCTCGTCGTCGGAGTTTCTACGGCAAAAGGATTTTGATAAAGGATGCGGATATTGTCTTTCGTGCAGACGGTAAAGGCTTGCTCGCCGCTCATAATAAAACTCTTGAGGTCCGGGAACACGCCTAAGGGATAAAAGGTTGAATTCTCCGCGAGTGAATCAGCAAAAACCTTTTTCCACGTCTGACAGGGTTTCAGCCAGGATTCGTCGAGCTCCGCGAAAGATTCCAGTACGAAAAGATTGACGTCGGAAAGCCGAATAAATTGCTCTTCATTATAAGGGTCAAGCAAATCCGGATTGACTGTCGGTTTATTGTCCGAAGAGGTTTCAGGATAATAAACATTTTCTACTTCCATCTGCGTATTCGGCGTCAGCTCAGCAACGCTAAAATACGGTTCGGCACGCTCCATAACCGCCTCAAGGTCTTTCTTCAGAGCACGGGAGGGGTCGAGATTATAGGCGGTCAGGAGAACTTCGGCGTATTTCAGGTCATAGGGCCATGTATTCTCCGTTTTGTCTAAAACTTCCATGTTCTTGTTCAACACGAGAACCCAGCTGTTTTCGTAGAGATAAAGCTGCTCAATCTGCTTCTGCCAGTTAATAAATTCCCGCTTCTGTCCGGTCAACGCCAGATATTTTCCGTACAGCAGCTGATCCTCCAGCCAAAATTCATCTTGCTTGTTCAACTCATCGCTCGCGTTCAGAGTGATCGTGATCTGATGCGTAATGCCCTGCATATCCGTCGCTTTTCCGTCCTTCTCAAAGGGGATAAGAAAATTCTTATAAAATAAATTTTCCAGCTTTGTCCTTCTGCCGCGTAAGCGATCTGCAGTATCCTGCTGATCCCAGATTGAATAGCGCCGGTTGGAAAGCGCGTGATCACGTTTTCCCCTGAGAAAACCGGGATAGAGGAACAACAGCACAGCGGCTAAAAGGATCAGGATAAGACCCGAAATCAGGAAATTTTTTGGTTTGTGCGAACTTTGCATCGACATTACCTCATTCGTTTTTCTTCTGATTATGTTACTATTTTAGGAAAGAAGCTTCAATAATTTTGAATACGGCAGACAGCTTGTGCAACCGGTTCGCTCAGAGCCGGTTCGCTCAGA
>CAYFVK010000005.1:5609-62745 GCA_964346695.1 uncultured Mageeibacillus sp.
CCGGTTCGCTCAGAGCCGGTTCGCTCAGACAGCTTTAGAAGATAGCTCGCTCAGTCGGCTTACATAGACAGCTGAATACAGTATTTGAAGTACAAAAGCTCAAACAAAATTGAATAAAGCAGGTAGTCAGATGGACGTATACGGAATTGTGACGGAATATAATCCTTTTCACAATGGTCATAAATATCAAATCGAGCAAATTAAGAAAGAAAATCCCCGTGCCATGATCATGGTTATCTTGTCAGGCTTTTTTTGTCAGCGCGGCGAGCCGGCTCTGCTCATACCGCAAAAAAGAGCTGCCATGGCAATGGCGAACGGCGTCGATCTGGTTCTGCAATTGCCCGTCTATGCCTCAACCGGTTCAGCGGAAATTTTTGCCTCCACAGCATTGAAAAGCCTTGCCGCGACCGGTTTGAAGCTGCGGCTGGTCTTCGGAGCGGAAACGGACGCTCTGCCCGATCTGCTCAAAATTGCCGGTTTTTTGATTGAGGAAGAATCTTCCATGTGGAAATTCATTGAGGGTGAATTAAAAAACGGCATCTCTTACGCCGGAGCCAGAGAATTATTCATTGCGGATCGGCTGGGTCCCGATAAAGCAGCATTACTGCGCGGTCCCAATCAAATTTTGGCAATCGAATATCTCAAGGCTATACAAAAATATCATTTAAAGATCGAGCCGAAATTAATCAAACGCAGCGGTTCTTCCTATTTAGACGAACAGATTCTGCCGGATCAGGCCGCTTCCGCTTTGGCGATTCGCGAATTATTATTCAGTCAGGGAATCAGCCGACTCAGTACCATCCAAACTTTAAAATCCCAAATGCCGGATAATGCTTTGGCAATTTTGCTTACGGAATTGCAAAAGGGAGCATGGCAGAGTTTTGAAAAAATGAAAAATTATTATTATCTGTGTCTGGAAAATTGCCGTGAGCCGGAAACACGCTATCTGAACAAAGATCTGTATCAGCGTTTGGCTCAGGCCTTGCGCTTTCAAAAAGATTTTTACCTGCCTTTGCAGGAACTGATGCAAAAGGTCATGACCAGGCAATTTCCCCTGACCCGCGTCCGGAGAGCTCTGACAAATTTATTGCTCAATATAAGGGAGATGCCTGATTATGAGCCGGCTTATTTGCATGTATTAGGCTTTACCCGAAACGGCCGGTATTTATTGAAGCAAATTCAAAAACGTTCCCGTTTGCCGGTAATTCATAATTTCAGCGAGCTTTCCGCGATCCTTGACCCCTCTGATCTGTGGCAGGAAAAACTGGAATTAGCGGCTTCCAGAATCTGGTTAAACAGCGCCGAACAACCTATAAATCAGCTTTTTGACAGTCCCCTGATAATGAGATAATATGCTTTTTATGAACAAATTAAGCAAAAGGCGGAGAGCGTTTAAGCTGAGATAATATGCTTTTTGTAAACTAAAAAAGTAAAAGGCTGAAAGCGTTCAGAATAAGATCAGCACGCGTTTCACGCCTGATGCTAATTGGCGGACTCTTCGGATCCGTTAACTTTTATGAGGAGTGCTCTATGAAAAATGTTTATGATGTTTTAGTCGAACGTGGATATTTTGCTCAGGCAACTCATCCTGATGAAATTCGGGAGTATTTGGCAAAACCCGGAGCGATTTTTTATATCGGTTTTGATCCGACCGCAGACAGCCTGCATATCGGTCATTTAACTCAGATGATGGTCATGGCTCTGATGCAGAAGGCGGGGCATATACCGATTGCGCTGATGGGCGGCGGTACAGGCTGGATCGGCGATCCGTCAGGACGTTCCGATATGCGCCGGCTGATGACTGCGGAAACGATCAATCACAATGTCGAGAAATTCAAAGAACAAATGTCCCGTTTGATCGACTTTTCCGACGGAAAAGCCATTATGGCGAATAATGCCGACTGGCTGCTCAATATCAACTATGTTGAATTTTTGCGAGAGATCGGCGTTCATTTTACCGTTAATAAAATGCTGGCTACCGATATTTATAAAAATCGTCTGGAAGATGGTTTGACTTATTTTGAATTCAGCTATATGCTCCTGCAAAGTTATGACTTTTTAGAATTATATCGCCGCTATGGCTGCCGTCTGCAAATGGGCGGTCAGGATCAATGGGCTAATATCATCGGCGGTGTCGAACTCATTCGCAGAACGGAACAAGCGGAAAGTTTCGGCATGACCTTCAAATTGCTCGAAACAGCTTCGGGACAAAAGATGGGCAAAACAGCAAAAGGAGCGCTCTGGCTGGACGCGGATAAGTTAAGTCCTTTTGAATTTTATCAATATTTCCGCAATCTGGAAGACGCTTCGGTGATCAAAACAATGAAGACTTTGACTTTTCTGCCTTTGGAAGAAATCGCGCGCTATGAGAAGCTGGAGGGTCAGGAAATAAATAAAGCGAAAGAAGTTTTGGCCTTCGAAGTAACCAAAATCGTGCATGGCGAAGCTGCCGCTAAGGCCGCCGCCGAACAGGCGAAACAATTGTTTTCCGGCAGCGGACGTTCCGATGATCTGCCAACCACGGAATTAACGCGGGATATCGCCTTTCAAACTCCCCTGCTCGATCTCTTGGCAGAAGAGAAAATCGTACCCTCAAAAAGTGAAGGCAGACGTCTCATGAAACAGGGCGGAATCTATCTCAATGACGCAGTCGTGAATGATCCGGATTATGCGCTGAGTGAAAGCGATTTTTCGGAAAATGAAGCGATCCTGCGCCGCGGCAAGAAAAAATTCTTCCGTTTCGTATTGAAATAGTAAAACAGATAGCATTAACCCTTTGGATAATCCAAAAGAGCAGTTTCGGAATATTCTAAAACTGCCCTTTTTTTATTCTATTTCGAGAAATTATATTGCACTTTAAGCTTATTCAAGGTTAAAAACTCTTCTTTGTAACCAAAATCATTTTGTAAACGACCTGCAACAATACCCGGATGAACTCCCTCATTTCCCGCAAAATCTTTCACAGCAGGTATGGAAAAATTACTGTTTGACAGAAAATTTCGATAGTCATCCGGGTTGATTAAGAAATCGCTTGCGAATTGATCAGCCTGGCCTTCACGCAGCTGATATTCTTTTTCACTTAACTCTAATGAAAAATCTCTCTTGAGAATATGCCCTATTGCATAAAAAAAGAGAACCAAAAAATATAAGACAGATCAACGCTTGTCCCCAACATTTTAGAAAGTTTATTCGCAATGTCGATACTGATATTAGCTTCTCCATTAACCAGTTTACCGATTGTTTCAGGTGTTGTTCCTAATCTGTTTGCGAATTCTTCTTGGATTATATTCAAATCTTCAATTTCTTTCTTAATATAAACACCGGGGTGAAAAGCTATTAACTCTTCATAACTTTTAGTCACCATTATGATTGCTCCCCTCACATATTTATAAATTACCTTTTTGGTAATTTACCTTTATCAGTTATAAATATAAAATTCAAGCATGAAATAATAAAAAATGAAGACAAAAAATTCCGAAAGTCTAATGTTTTGTAAGTAAGACTTTCGGAATCCACAATGATAAATTTAATTCTTTCATCGTTATTAGCGGTTTGCAAACCTGTTTACTCAATAGTAACTAATAATCAATTACTTAAATTTTGATCAATTTTCCTTTTCTATGAACGCAGTTCAATTCCTTTCTTTCTCATGGCGACGATAATTTTTTCAATAATCGGGTTTACATCCTGATCACTCAATGTTCTCTCCGGCGAGCGGAAAACGAGCGAGAAGGCGACTGATTTTTTACCTTCCTCAACTCCCTTGCCCTGATACACGTCAAACAGACGAATGTTGACCAGCAAATCTCCGGCTAAGAGTGTGATCGCTCTTTCAATGTCGCCGACCAGAACTGATTGTTCCATGACAAATGCCAAATCTCTTGATGATGAAGGAAATTTCGGCAGCGGCTGAAAGCTGACGGCTTTGCGCTTCGCGCCCAATAACAGATAAAGATCAAGATCCGCCACAAAAACTGTATCGGTGACAGCGAAATTCTGCTTTAGGGACGGATGAATGCTGCCCAGATATCCGATCGGATAATCATAATCGGGCAGATAAACCAAGGCGGATTGGCCCGGATGCAGATAAGGATAATGTTCATCTGTTCTCGTCAAATGATAATCTTCAATGCCGAGCTCCCTGAATAACTCCTCCATAATTCCCTTAACTTCAAAAAATCCCTCGGCGGATTCCTTTTTATTTGCCGTAAATAAAGCAAGCGTCAAGTGTTGTCTTTCATCAGGCAAAATCTGATCACGCTCCTGCGGTTCATCTGCTTTGATCCCCAGAGCGCCGCGCGGGTGATAAGTTTTTCCTATCTCATAAATCAATCCCTCTTGATTGCCGTGTGAAAGATTGTACTCAACAACCTGTAATAAGCTCGGCAAAACGGTGGTGCGCATTTTGGAATATTCCTCGCCGAGCGGATTGAGAATCGTCAATTCTTCTCTCAGGACATCATCTTCCGTCAGATTCAGCTTGTCGATCTGGCTTGGCGAAACAAACGTATAGGTAAAGGTTTCAAAAGCACCGCAGCCATTCATAATTTTGTGAATTTTTTCCAAATCTTTTTGTCCGGGGCTTCTGCCGCCTAAGGTACGGGAATTATTTTTGCTGAATTTACCGGGGATTCGATTGTAGCCGTAGATTCTCGCTACTTCTTCCGCTAAATCCGCTTCTAATTGCAAATCCTGTCGAAAAGCCGGTATAACAGCTTCATAAAGATTGTCTTTGGCCTGAACCGAAACTTCCAAATCTTCTAAAATCTTGATAATTTCTTCCGCCGAAAGATTTAAACCGATTAATTTATTCAGGCGCCGATAATCGAACAAAATGCGATGAGGTTCAGGGAGAATGCCTCCGGAAACGATTTGAGTAGACGCAACTTTTCCGCAGTTTAACAGTTCGATTAAATAGCAGGCGTAATCGATGGCTCTTTGTGCGTTTTCGATCGGCAAACCCTTTTCAAAACGCAAAGAGGATTCTGAGCGTAAATTATATTTTTTGGCCGTACTTCTGACAGAATGGCAATCAAAATTAGCGGATTCAAACAAAATACTCTTAGTGCTGTCCCTTACTTCCGAATTTAATGCGCCCATGACGCCGGCTAAGGCAACAGGCCCTTTTGTATCCGCGATGACCAGATTTTCGGCATTCATAGTGATTTCCGTTTTATCTAAAAGCGTCATCCTCTCGCCTTCTTCAGCCCGGCGCACGATAATCGCGTGATCATTCAAGAAATCCAAATCATAGGCATGCATCGGCTGACCTAAACTGAGCATGACAAAGTTGGTAATATCGACAATATTGTTAATCGGACGCATTCCGGCGGCACGCAGACGTTTTTGCATCCAGATCGGTGATTGCTCAATCTTGATATCCGTCACAACCCGACCGATAAAGGTTGAACATAAATCGGACGCCTCATTAGTGACAGAAGCAATATCCTCCGTTTTAAGTTCAGAGCAATGTTCGGGTTTTTTATCAATCGGTTTGAATGAATTGCCGAAAACAACGGCTGCTTCTCTCGCTAAACCCTCGACAGATAAACAATCCGGTCTGTTGGACGTTATCTCGAATTCGACGATTTCCTGTCCTATGCCGAGCACATCCAGAGCGTTGACGCCGACTTCCGTATCTTCCGGCAGCACATAAATCCCATCCGCTGCGGCGCCGGGAAAATCATGCACGCTGAAACCCAATTCATCAATGGAACAGATCATGCCGTCAGACTCAACGCCGCGCAGTTTGGCTTTTCCGATCTTGAAATCTTTGCCCAGAGAAGCGCCCGGTAATGCTACGATCACCTTTTGACCCGCTCTGACATTCGGCGCGCCGCAAACGATCTGCTTCACTTCAGAGCCGACATCGACCCGGCAGACAGAGAGATGATCCGAATCGGGATGAGCCACACAATCTTCAATATAACCCGTAACGAGATGCGATAAGTCGCGGCCCTCTATTTCAAAGGTCTCCACTTTCGAGCCCGCCATCGTCATGGCATCGACAAATTCTGTCAACGTTCCTTGATAATCTGTATAATCTTTTAACCACTCTAAAGAAATTTTCATCAAATCACCCCTACACCTTGAATTGTTCCAGGAAACGCAAATCGTTTTCGTAGAAAGAACGAATATCTTTAATATCGAATTTTGCCATGGTCACCCGTTCAATCCCGATTCCGAAGGCAAAGCCTGAATATTTTTTAGAGTCGATACCGCAGTTCTCAAGAACTTCCGGATGCACCATACCGGCGCCTAAAATTTCGATAAAACCTTCACCGCGACAGGTCTTGCAATCAGGATCATGACCGCCGCAGGTCCAGCAGGAAATATCCACTTCACAACTCGGTTCAGTAAACGGGAAGTGATGAGGACGCAATCTGATTCTGGTATCTTCGCCAAACAATTTTCTGGCAAATAATTCCAGCGAAGCCACCAAATCGGACATACTGATATTTTCATCTATCACGAGTCCCTCAATCTGATGAAACACAGGTGAATGTGTCGAATCGACCGCGTCGGAACGATAGACTCTTCCGGGACAGACAATGTAAATCGGAGGCTTCTTTGCTTGCATAACCCGAATTTGTACCGGAGAAGTTTGAGAGCGCAGCAATATGCCCTTTTCATAGTCAAGATAAAATGTATCCTGTTCATCCCTTGCCGGATGCCCTTTCGGCAGACGCAGCATCTCAAAATTATAATAATCCAGCTCAACTTCAGGGCCTTCTGCTATTTCATAGCCAAGGCCGATAAAAATATCACAGATTTCCTTTGACATCAACGCTAAAGGATGGCGCGATCCCTGCCTTCTCACTTTGCCCGGCAAAGTGATATCAATGGTTTCAGCCGCAATTTTCTTTTCTTCAGCCAGCAGAGCTAATTCCGCTCTTTTTTCTTCCAGCCCCGATTCAATCAACTGTCTTATTTTATTGGCAGCCTGACCGAGTTTCGGTCGATCTTCGCCGGAGAATGAACCCATTTGCTTCATGATGGCGGTCAAAGCGCCTTTTTTTCCAAGCAGCTTCACTCGCAGCTGATCCAGCTCCGCCTCGCCATAGACATTTACTAAATCAGACGTAAATTTTTCTTTAATCGCTTGCAGATCAGATAATAACTTTTCCATAAGCCCTCCGAAATATTAATTAACCATGTTATCATAACACACTATCGAAAAAGGCGAACCATTTTCCCGGAGATTTTTCGAATTGGCAATACAGTTCTCCCCCTCATTCGGCAAATGTGGACATGAAATCAGAATGAATCAGGGAGCTTGATTTTTTCAAACATGGAAGAAGGCGCTAAATAAATTGTAAAATATAGGGATTGTAATGAAAGGCATCTTTAATTTTAAACGGAGAACCGTGTCCCGGCAACACCGGTAAATCCGCTGGCAGATCGCGCATTATTTTAATCAGTCGCCTCAGCGACTCCCACATCGCCTCAGAACTGCCGCCCTTTAAATCTGTACGGCCGATACTATCCGCGAACAAAACATCTCCCGAAATCAGGGCAATCGGCTTTGCTTCCGCGGTCTCACGGACCAAGATAACTGAAGAACCGGGAGAATGCCCCGGCAAATGATAGGCTAAAAAGGATAATTCCCGATCCGCCAAAAATTTTTCCTGATCGGAAAAATAATGTTCGGGCTCCGAAAAAACAGTCGGTCTGCCGAACATGATCGAGCAATTCGCCTCCGTGTCTTTGAGCAGAGGAAACTCCGCTTTCGGAATATAAAATTCCGCCTGTGCGCGTTTACGCCAAACATCGGACTGCTGTATATGATCATAATGGAAATGCGTGGCGATGACAGCCGCCAGGTTCTTCGCGATTTGCGCGTCAAAATCGATAGAAGGATCAATCAGATAATCCTTCTCTCCGTGCACGATATAACAATTGGCATGCGTCCAATTTTCAGGGATATAGCTAACTTTTTCCGATCGCATTATTTTATCAATTCACGCCAGTCAAGGTCACCGCGGTCAATTGCCAGAACCAGTACTTCCGCCGTAGCAATATTCGTAGCGTAGGGAATACTCTGTGTATCACAGGCTTTCATCAGCGAATTCGGAGCGTCGTATGAACGCAGCAACGGATCCCTTAGATAAATGACCGCATCGATTTCATTATAATTGGCTTTGGACGCCAACTGTTCAACCGAAGCTGAAATATCCGTTGCCAAGGTCTCAACCTTTAAGTCCGTATTCTCGCGAATGGAACGCGAAAGATTAAACAATGAGATCAGGTGATGCTTGGCAAGTATCTGTTTATATGCAATACAAAAATTAATCAATAAATCATATTTTCTCGGATCTGCAATTAATATGATATTCATTGTTTCCTCCTAAAGAATAATCTTATTTGATTTTATACACTTTGGCTAAAAATTTCAATATTGCAAACGAATTATTTGTATTTTTTACTAATTTTCCGCAACATTTTTAGGTTCAAAGCCAAAATAAGCATCTAATATTTTTCTTGCTACTTCAGGTAACCCGCTGCCCTTTTCCGAATTCTCAACAACTCCGGCAAAAACCACCTCCGGATTATCCGCAGGTGCGTAGCAGACGAATAAAGAGTTAATCTGAATATTTTCGCTGGAACTATTTTGCACCTCTGCCGTACCTGTTTTCATCGCAACCGGAACAGGATAATCATTAAATTGATTGTATGTCGCCAGCCTTTGATCATAAGCCAAACCCTCCATCGCTTCTCTGACCATCGCGATTGATTCGGCAGAAATACCGAGATTTTCTACAGAAATGACTTCCGGCTTGACAATTCTGCCATCAACATCAGTAATTTCTTTGATCACGTGCGGCTGTACCAAATTTCCTGTTGCAATCGCACCGACTCCTCTTGCCATCTGCATAATGGTATAGGAATTATAAGATTGCCCGATCGCGGATTGCGCAGTGTCCGCCGGAAACCATATTTGATCCTCCGGCAAAATCTGTGTTTCCCGCTTGAGCTGCGGACTCGGTCTGTAACCTTTTACTTCACCCGGCAGATCAATATTGGTATATTCACCCATTCCCAGCATTTTATAGGTCGCGGATAATTTATCAATTCCCGTGTCGATCCCCATTTTAAAGAAATAGAGATTGCAGGAAGTAACCATAGCGTCATGCAGGGTCAGCGGTCCATGACCGGTTTCCGGCATACTGTAGCATTTCCAGACACGATATCCTATCTCTTCTATGCCATTGCATACATAGACTTGATTATTCCTGTCAATTACTCCGTTTTCCAGCGCGGCAATCGAGGTAAACGTCTTAAAGGTAGAAGCCGGAGCATAAATCTCAGAAATAGCCCGATTCAGCATGGGTTTCGTTTCATTATCATTAAAATAATCTTCAACCCGGTCCGCCGCCTCCTGGTCAAAATCAGCCAGAGAGAAATCCTGCGGATTATAATAGGGAATTGAAGCCATCGAAAGCACAGCGCCTGTTTTTACATCCATCAAGACAGCAACAGAAGCATTCGGATGATTTCCGGCCGCTCTCAGTTTATCCAGATTGGACGACAAAGCGTCCAGTGCAGCGGATTGTAAATCTTTAGATAAAGTCAGGCGAACTTTATTCCCCGGTTTCGGATCAATACCGCCCCGACCTCTGATATATTCCGCTTCTCCTTCGCTGTTGCGCTGCCAATAACCATAGGGAATTGTTCCCGGCGTACCGTGTAAATACCTTTCCGCGGAATATTCAACGCCGCTTTTCCCGACAACATCATTATAGCCATACGACAATTGCTTTAACTGCTGATATTCAGATTCCGAAATATTTCCCGTATAACCGAGAACATGGGAAAAAAGCTGACTGTCTTCCGTGTATTGTCTGCTTGAAACATCGGCGATTAATACCCCCGCATACCGCTGATTTTGTTCCTCGATCGTATTGATGATTTTTTGATTGACAGGCCCGCCGACTTCGATTGCTTCCCCTTGCAAAAATTGCCAGTTATGCTCGAGAATTAAATAGCGTAACTGCATAATGCGAAACGCTTCATCAACCGTATAGATCAGATCGCCGCCCGCCTCCTTGCTCTCGATCTCGAATTTATCAAACAATAAATAATCATAAAATTCAGCCGGATCCAACTTAACCTGTTCGCTTTTTCGATCCGTTTCCGCTTCTGTTTTAAGATTAAATAAATCTTTGTTCTGCTGCCATTTTTCAATATCTGAAAAATCTTTTTTGAAGACAAAATCCGTTTTGCTTTTAACCGTTTTAGATCTGGCGTCACTCGCATAAGCAAAATAATTGGTCAGATTGTTCGGCAGCTGTACCCCGTTCTCAATCAGTAAATTCGACAGTTCCAGCAAAGAGCTGTTCAAAGCCCGATTGGGCAGATTGGCATTGGAAATATAAAGCATCGGCTGCGTAATCGAGTAAGCAAGAGTTTCCCCGTTCAAATCGACTATATCGCCTCTGGGAGCTTGTACCCGCATCTGAGCCCGCTGTCCGACCGTTTCCGGAATTTGTTCAACCTCGGCCGAGCTGAGTTGTAAAATGGAAGTACGCACAAAAATAATGATCAGCATAACGACCATAAACAGAGCGACTATCAGAAAACGTGAACTATATTTCTTCTCCTTTGTTCTATGCTCTTTATTTGAAAACGCTGAAAAGTTCGCCACTAAATATCCCCTTTCACACCGGCCAGATCCTCGGCATAAATATCCTTTTCCGATTTTATGAACGGCAGCATTGTTTTGAAAATTAAAGTCCAGACAATTGTCGCCAATAAATTCAGCCCGACGCCCCGGACAACAGCTTTAGAAAAAAGATCCAGATTGTAAAGATTGATTGATAGATCAAATTGCAGAAAAGCTGAAAATTGAAAAATAATCTTCTCTAAAATAACAGAGACAACCGTCGCGACCGTGATTTGCAGGGGCAGAAAAACAAGTTTTCGCTGCCAGATCAACTGTAAGAAGTGACCGGCCAGATAATAAGTAAACAAACCGACTAAAAGGCTGATCCCAAAGATCGGACTGTAAAGCCAGTCACGTAGCAGGCAGCTTGCGATAGCGAGCGGAATCCCGAAATTGTCGCTGTAGAGATAGGCAAATACCCAGATTAACGTGAAGAAAAAATCCGGCATTACCGGAAGTCGCGGGAAAAAGACCTGGCAAATCTGGTTTAAAAGAAAAGCGATCACCAAATAAGCGATTATTTTAATAATTTTGTTAATTCTATTTTGATCCATCTTCCCGCTATTCTGTTTCTATTGTCTCAGGTCTATGAAATTCACGACCGGACATTATAAAGACTACATCGGTATCTTTAAAATCTATGGAAACTTCTACCAGTGCCTGTCGGAATCCTTCCTGATTGACCGGCAAAATTTCTTTGACCGTCCCGAGCTCCAGTCCGTAGGGGAAAATCCCTCCCTGCCCGCTGGTGATAATGCTGTCGCCCACGTTGATGACCGCCGTTGTCGGAATTTCATCCAATACGCATAAATTCTGCTTTTTGTAAATAGGATCGCCGCGCAAAAGAAAAGCCTGTCCCCGATTTTGCTCAAGATAGCAACTGACCGAGAAACCCTCATGGGTTATCGGCAGTACTTTTGCACTGAACGCGTCTGCATTATAAATTCTGCCGAATACCTTTGCCTCGGCATTGACCACCGGATAACCCTCTACTTCCGCGAGATCAATCCCCGCATTGCTACCCTGATCGATCCGATACAGTCCCATCTGCTCATTCAGGGGACGTTGGGTAATCCTGGCAGCGATCAAACTGGCATAATCATAACGGTTGGATAAATTATAGACTTCTTTTAATTTTTCAAGCTCCGCGGCGGCTACTTCATTTTCTTTTATTTTAAGGCGCAAAGCGATATTTTCTTCGACCAGTGAATCATTCTGCCTGATTAAATCCTGATTTTTTTTATTGGTTTCAAAATAATTCTCTGCCGAGACTCGAATGGTCGAAATCAAGTTTTCGACCGGTTTGAAAATGAAAGATAAAGGAGCAGTCCCGCGATTGACTATACTGTTCGGCAAAATAGAATAGACCATTAAAATAACCGCGATAACAGCGACAACAAATACAATTAGAAATCTCTTTCGGCGAGTCTTATTCACTTAATTTATCCTCGTATAGTTCATTTCAGCCAACTGTTAAAAATATCCTTCAGCCTTAAAACTGATTGATGCCTTGGTTCCGACAATAATATGATCCAGTACCTCGATGTTTAAATCTTTGCCCATCGCAACAATCTTTCGGGTTGTCAGTATATCATTTTGAGAAGGCGTCGGATCGCCGCTGGGATGGTTATGGGCAAGAATCAGACCTGCCGCATTGCTCCTGATCGCTTCTCTGAAAATCTCTCTGCCATCGACATCAATCGATTGTATGTTACCGGTCGATACCTGCACCGTGCGAATCAGATTATGTTTTAGATTCAGCAACGCCACATGAAATTCTTCCCGCGGTAGGTATTTCATTTTGCCGGCAAAGTAAAAAATCGCTTTTTGATAATCTCCCAGGTTTTTCTGTTCTTGATGAATCAAAAAATCATTGATTCTTTTGCCGATCTCCATCGCCGCCTTTAAACGAATGGCTTTCACCCTGCCGATCCCGTTTATTTGCTGCATATCCTCCAGACTTGCCGTATCGAGGAAACCGATATTTTCTACGGAAGATAATAATTTCAGGGCAATCTCCATTGAGGTGTTACCATTGGTGCCGGATGTTAAAATAATCGCTATTAATTCAGCATCCGACAGTTTATCGGCGCCAAGCTGTTCCAGCTTCTCATAAGGCCTCTCGGCAAGAGGCCATTCCTGCATTGTCAATTTTCTGTCCATATCAAACTCCAATCTATATTTCTTCTTTTACCCATATTTGTAAGAACTGATTTAAGATAAAATAATTGAAGTTTAACGGATCATAATTTAATATTCTGCGTGTCCCACCGTTCTGGCAAAGGGCAACACATCTCGGATATTGTTGACTCCCGTCAAATACATAATCATTCGCTCGAAACCCAGCCCGTAACCGGCATGGCGAACCGTACCGTATTTTCTCAAGTCGAGATACCAGCTGTATTCTTCCTCTTTTAAGCCCAATTCATGGATTCTTTGTGTCAGCAATTCAAGATTTTCTTCTCTCTGACTGCCGCCAACAATTTCGCCGATCCCCGGGACCAGACAATCCATCGCGGCAACGGTCTTCCCGTCGGGATTCAATTTCATATAAAAGGCTTTAATATCCTTAGGATAGTCCGTTACGAAGACCGGACCCCGGCAAACTTTTTCCGTCAAATAGCGTTCATGTTCCGTCTGCAAATCAGAACCCCAGCTAATCGGATACTCAAACTTCTGATCCGCTTTGGCCAATTCTTCAATCGCTTCCGTATAGGTCATATAGGCAAATTTGCTGTTCAAAACCAGCTTCAATCTGGCCAACAATCCCTTATCCACAAATTGATTGAAAAATTCCATCTCCTCAGGACATTGAGCCAAGACATGACGAATAATCGCTTTAATCATATCTTCCGCCAAGTTGGCACAATCCTTTAAATCGGCGAAAGCGATTTCCGGCTCGATCATCCAGAATTCCGCGGCGTGTCTCGGCGTATTGGAGTTTTCCGCCCGGAACGTGGGACCGAAGGTATAGATATTGCGGAAAGCCATCGCATAGGCTTCTCCCGCTAATTGTCCGCTAACCGTAAGATGAGTTTTTTTGCCAAAGAAATCCTGACTGAAATCGACCCGACCCTGCTCATTTAACGGCTGATGATCCGGATCAATCGTGGTGACGCGGAACATTTCGCCTGCACCCTCGGCGTCGCTTGAGGTAATAATCGGAGTATGCACATAGACAAAATTCCGCTCATGAAAGAATTGATGAATTGCGAAAGCGGCTTCCGAGCGGACTCTGAATACCGCGGAAAGTAAATTCGTGCGAGGTCTCAGATGAGCTATTGTGCGCAGGAACTCGGGACTGTGCCGTTTCGGCTGCAGCGGATAATCTTCGGGAGCATCTCCCTCCAGAATTACCTGCTTCGCTTTCATCTCGAAAGGCTGTTTGGCATCGGGCGTCAGAATGATCTCACCCCTGACGCTGACCGCAGCGCCATTACCGATTTTTGCCACCTCGTCATAATTATCCAAGGTTGATCTTTCAAATACAATTTGCAGAGGCTTAAAAAAACTGCCGTCATTCAAAGTTATAAAGCCGAAATTTTTCTGATCGCGCAGTGTGCGAATCCAGCCCCCTACCAGGACTTCCTGATGTTCATATCGTTCCGTATCGCGGTATAAATCGCGCACCAATGTATAAGACATATCTCCTCCACCCTTTTTATCTGTCATGATGATTTAATTTTTTCTTCCAATGGACAAACACATGCTTTTTCGCGCTATACATTTTTGCCGCAGCATTTTTTATATTTTTTGCCGCTGCCGCAAGGACATGGATCATTTCGTCCGATTTTTTCAGAGCGCACAATCTTGGACTGACGCCAGTCATAAAGCATTTGCTGCTGCTTGGCGGGATCAATGATATTATCCCATGCTTTGATATGATAGAGCCAATCTGCTTTCGCTTCATGCATTGCGATGAATAATTTTTCAAAATCAATATCCAGTCGGATTTCCGTATCGTCCGCGATCTCTTCTAATTCAAGTTTTTCGCGCAAACTCTGATTGAGACCTTCCAAAAAACCGGTGAAGATGATACTTTGATCGGCGAATCCCAATTCCTCCCGCAAATCGGCAAAACTGCCCTGCCGGATTTTTTCCGGATCCTCTAATATTATCTTATAGGCCGCTTCTTCTAATTTATAATAAAGATCAATATCCGACATATGTTTCTGCTGACTTTGCTGATCTTGAAACATTTCATTCCATTGTTTAAGATAATTGCTCATATTTTGCCTTTCTTCTTTTGAACTTTAGTTTCTCATTATAAATCAGTTTGATTTTCAACGTCAAACCGGTGATTTTTTACCTTTTCAATATTCATTTTACTGTTGAAATTCCGATATATTTCAGACTATCCTGTCTTGGCAAACGCCAAAGCTGCCTCAATCAGCAGGGTTTCAAAAGCGAGCTGTTCATCCATCCGGCCGCTTTTTACCCGCCATTCCGAAAGAAAAGCGCGGCGGTACAAATCTTCCAGCTGCTCGATCCGCATATGCCGCGCCTGCTGAATCAGACGTTTGGCTACGAATGGGTAGACGCCCAATTGAGCAATAATCGCCTTCTCCTGATTCAGTTCCTTTGCCACGATCAGCTGTTTAATATGACGAACCAGCATAAAGCGCAATAATGGAATCGGCTCTTTCAGGGCGAGCAATATATTCAATATTCGCAAGACCTCTCCCGGCTTTCCGGCAGCTACGGCATCAGTCAAATTAAAAACCGTTCCTGTCAAATCCGGACGGCAAACCAGTGCGATCATCTTTGAGTTAATTCTATCTGCCTTCTTATATCCGGCATACAAGGCAACTTTCGAAAATTCTTTATCTATTTGCTCCATATCCGATTCACAGCGTTCAATCAAGGAATCAGCCGCGTCCGTATCAATCCTGAGCGAGGCCTGATCAGCCTTTAATTGCAGCCATTTTCTTAAAACAGATAATTCTTCACGGCCCACTTCAACAATGACGCCGTCCGAGTTTTGCCAATCCGTCAAAAGACCTTTACGCCTTTTATCTATATTTTCTTCCCAAAAAATCAAACAGGCAGCTTCATTCAACAAGGGGAAAATCTCCTCCAGCCTGCTGATCATCTCTTTATGCTGGGCGGCGGAACCTTTTTCGGCTTTTCCGAAAACATGGCTGTTTCGCACAATAATTACTTTTCTTTGAGAGAGAAAAGCCGGAGTCTGCAGTTCCTGCTTCAGGCGATTGATCTGTTCTGTGCTGATAAAGTTATCCACTTTGATTTGAATCCGATCGATTGCCTGCATTCCCGGAGCGATGAACGCGTCTTCAATCTGATCGATCAATTGTTTGATCAGATAATTTTCTGCACCATAAATAAGATATCCTTTATGCCAGTGCTGCTCCAGCATCTCTTTTTTTATCATGCGAAAATTATATGTCGCCATATTACTCTCTTTCTTCTTCCCGATTCTGTCATTTATAATGGCTGATCCGCCATTTCTTATTTTTTAATTCTATCATAATTGCCCCGTCAATATCCGTGCGATGACAAGTGATCTGTTGATTTTTCAAGCGCTGCAGCAAATCCGGATGTGGATGTCCATAACGGTTAACACCAACTGAAATTACGGCATGTTCCGGCTTCAGAGCTTCCAAAAGTTGCTCACTGCCGCCATATTTCGAGCCATGATGAGGAACCTTCAGAATGTCGACGTCGGATAATGTGTGATCCCGCAGCATTTTCCCCTCCACTTCAAAATCGATATCCCCGCTGAAAAACAGGGTTAAACCTTCAATTTCCAAAATAAAACAAAGGCTGGTTTGATTGTCGTTATCCGGCTTTAACAAATCTTCCCTGTAAGGTGCGAGCAGTTCGATCTCCAGCTCTGATTTTCTCAAGCAAAAGCGATCCCCTTTTGCGACCTCCTGAACAGGGATATGCCCGGCTTCCGATAGGCGGCGTAATTCATCCTGCGTGGCGGGTGAAACGGCAGGTCGGATTTTCGGTATAATGAACCGATCAATCATTTTGCTTTCCAGTAAATCGATCATCCCGCCGGCATGATCAAGATCAAAATGGCTGATCACGGCATAGTCAATTTGGTCGATGCCGAGTTCACGCAGTGCGGGCATGATAACCTGATAGCCCTGACCGGTTCTGCCGCTGTCAATCAACAAAGTTTCCTGTTCGGGCGAAATGATGAGACAACTGTCTCCCTGCCCGACGTCAAGGAAGAAGATCCGCCAATCAGCTCGAAAAAATCTCTGACCGAGCGTAAAAACTCCGGTCAGCAGCAAAATAAAAAGCAAGGACATTCTGAGCCTGATCTTTTCTTTGCCGAAGACGTAGAGATTTCTTTTCATCACAAAAAGAGTCAGGCAAAATATCAAAAATATTAAAATTCCGACCGTGAGGAAGCTCTGACGATATTTAACCAAAAATTTAGCGACCGGAGAGTCGGACATCTTTTCGATTAATTCAAAACAATGTTCTCCCAGCCAATCCGGAAAGCGAAAAAGCGGATCCGGCAGATGCAGATTAGCCGTTTTTTCCAAGAGAAAAAAACCGAAAAAAAGATAGCCTCCGAAAAAGAAAATCAACAGCGGAATAAACAAAAAATAGTTGAGAAAAACAGCACTTAACTGCCAGCTGTTAAAATGAAAAAGCAGCAATGGCAGCATGCTGAGCTGAATAATCAAAGACAAAACGACGCTCTGCACAAAGAGATGCGTTTCTAAATAAGTGTTTTTGAAATAAGGTATCGCCGAATAGATCACAAAGCCGGCCAGAAAGCTCAGCTGAAAGCTAAATCTTAAAATCGAAAACGGACTGATCAAGAGCCACAGGCAGAGGATGAGCAAAAGAATATTTCTTTTGGGAATTTCAATGCGTGCGATACTTGCCAGCTGATCGATGAGAAAAACCGAAGCCGCCCTGATCAATCCGATCGGATAAGCGGTCAAATAGGTAAATAAAAATAGCAGCGGCAAAAGGGTGATCAGGCGGATTCCGGTTCTGCTTTTATGTTTTTTGAAAAAGGCATTGAAAGGTAAAAGAAACAATTCGAAATGAAAGCCGGAAAGAGCTAAGATATGCTGCAGGCCCAAGATGCGAAATTGCTGATTCAGCGTCTTGGAAAGATATACTTTTTGTCCAAAACAGAAACTTAGGATAAACTCTACGATTTTCGGATCAAAACGCATATTTAACCAGTCCGCGAAATTCGCATACAGTATTTCCCGATCGAACTTGAATAACCTTCTATCGCGAATCATTTGCACCGATCCCGCCATTTGTAATTCACCGCGCAGATAGCAGTTATATTGCGCCAAATACTCGTCTTCCGCAAAGCCACCTGGATTTCTTTGCGGTTCAGCAGCTTTAATCAAAAATT
This sequence comes from uncultured Mageeibacillus sp., assembly GCA_964346695.1. GTDB lineage: Bacteria > Bacillota > Clostridia > Saccharofermentanales > DTU023 > UBA5436. Next base: position 23,636 of record CAYFVK010000005.1, read on the forward strand.
GTCCGCTCAGCTCCCGGATATTTTTTTGCTCTTTCTTAAGCCAGACGGCAATTCTCGCTCCTTCATCTGTTTCAAAAATCACGAATTGCGAGCCTTCTTCCGTGTTGAATAATGATCTTTTTTTCTTCAGGCGCAAATTGACCGTTTGATTAAGATAAGGCGATATGCTCTTGGCATTTTCTTTTTGATGTTTCACTGCCAAGCCCTGAACAAAAAGCGTGACAAAAATCAGCCAGAAAATCAGCTGATCCCGCCTTTTAATAAATTCCGAGGCATAAAGAAAAACTCCGCACAGGAAAAGTAAAAGCAGGACAAAACCAAGCAGCGAATGCAGCACGAGCAAAGTACCGATAATCAGCAGTAAAGCCAGGGCAGGCAAGCCGAAACGATAACTTTCAAAAAAATAAGCGAGAATTCTTTTTAAATAATACTTTTCCATGGGAAAAGTATCGCTGAATATTTAAAGAAGATGTCGGGAAAAAATCAGAAAAAGCAAAATAAATGAGAAAACGATATCCTCCGGTCAAAACTCCAGCACGGCGCTGATAGCCGATTTTAATTGCTCTATCCCCTCTTTGGCGGCGGCGGAAGTCACAATCGGCTCGAAATCATCGCCCAATTTCTCAGATAAATAACTTTTAATCAGCTCTACCTGCGGTTTGATTTTTGTCTTTTTCAACTTATCGGCCTTGGTCAAAACAATCACATAGGGCACATGTGCGTGATTAATCCAATTCAGCATGTCCAAATCCTCCGCGCTCGGTTTGTGACGTATGTCCAAAAGCTGAATAATCAGGCGAAATGAAGCGGTTTCAATGTATTTTTCCGTCAGTTCGGAAAATTTTATTTTTTCTTTTTGCGAAACTGCGGCATAGCCGTATCCCGGCAAATCGACCAGAAAAAATTTTTGATCGATATTGTAGAAAATAACCTGTCTTGTTTTTCCGGGACTCTGACTGACCCGGGCTAAATTTTTGTTGTTGCATAAAGCGTTGATCAGAGAAGATTTGCCGACATTTGATTTCCCGGAAATCGCGATCTGAGGCAGGTTGCTTTGTGGAAACTGCTCAGAAAAACCGGCAACTTGTTCTAATTTTGTATTTTGATAATTGATCTTCATTTCTTTTTGTATCCCTTCTTAAACATTGATATAATAGCTTTACTCGGAAATTGAAACAAGTGAGGTACTTATGGCGTCACAGCAAAATGAACCGACATCTACTACAGAGATGATCCTCCTTCGCAATTATGACGAAAGGATTCTTAAGCCAAACGCTCCAATTGCCATAATCAGCGATCAGCTTGATCCCGTATTATCGGATACCATTAATTTTTATCTGAATGAAAGACGTGCCAAAATTATCAGGGATTATCCCGAACAGGAGGATATTCCCGGTTATTTTCGGGAAGATTACCGCATTCCGGTCAATTTAGGCCGCTACGCCTCAGGTGAAGGCATGGCCAGAATTCTGGAATCCGTGCGCGGACATGACCTTTTTATCATTACCGATGTTTTGAATTACGGGCGCAGCTATACCCGCTTCAATCAAGAGGTTTCGCTGAGTCCCGATGAGCATTTCGAGGATTTATGCCGTCTGATAACCGCAGCTCACGGTGTCGCGAGGCGGATCAATGTGATCATGCCTTATCTTTATCAGGGACGCCGCTATCGCCGCGAATCCCGCGAATCACTGGACTGTTCCGTCATGCTGAAACGTCTGTTTTACTTGGGAATTAATCATTTTCTGACTTTTGACGCCCATGACGACCGTATTGCGAACGCAGTCCCCACCAAAAACTTCGAATCCGTGCAAACTTCTCTGCAGCTCATTGAAGCGCTTTTATCGACCTATCAGAACCTGACCATCGATAAAGATCATTTTATGATCACCAGCGCCGATGAAGCCTCTATCAAACGCTGCGTTTATTACGCTTCGGTTATGAAGGTACCCTTGGGCATTTTTTATCGACAATATGATCCCCGCCTGACCGGCAACGGTCAATATTCCGAAAGATATCTGAAACGCAACGCTAATAAGGCATTCCTCGGCGACAATGTGGCAGGCAAAGATATTCTGATCGTCGACGATATGATCGATACCGGCAAAACCGTTTTGGAATGTGCCGCTAAATTAAAGGCAATGCAGGCAAAAAGAATTTTTGTCGCCGTTTCTTTCGCACAATTTTCCAAAGGTCTGGAAAAATTTCATCAGGCTTATGCCGAAAATATAATTACCAAAATTTTTGCTACAAATCTTTCCTACCGCCCGCCGGAGCTTTTACAGGCGGAATGGTTTCATGATGTGGACGTGGCTGAATACTTGGCACTGTTAATTGACGGTTTTAATCATAATGCCAGTCTTTCAAGGCTGATTGATCCCAATAAGAAAATTAATGAATTAATCAATACGTATAAAAATAAAGGAGACTGCAATGCCTAACAATAAGATCATTTTTCGCGGGGACAAGGACTATTATCGCTATGATCAATACGGCGACAACCCGATGCCCGCCGATGCCCCGGTAGGAATTATTTCTTTGGTCGGCGCCAAAGAATTCGGTGCTGAAGTCAACCGCCATTTAGTCAAAAGGCGTCGTGAGTATTTGGATCTTTCGCATGAAACCAGCTTGAGTCCGGGCTTTTTGCGTGATGATTATCAAATCAGCGCAGACGCCATCCGTTTTTCCTCGGGCGAAGGGAAAGGTGTGATCAATCAAACCGTGCGCGGTCATGATCTGTATGTTATCTGTGATGTGACGAATTATAACTGCACCTATAAAATGCGCGGTATAATTAATCATTATTCTCCCGATGATCATTATCAGGATCTGAAAAGAATTATTTTAGCTTCTATCGGGCAGGCACATCGAGTCAATGTGATTATGCCTTTTCTTTATGAGAGCAGACAGCATCGCCGCAGCGGCAGAGAATCCTTGGACTGCGCCTATATGCTGGAAGATATTTTCGATCTCGGAATCCGCAATTTTATCACCTTTGACGCGCATGACGACCGGGTCGCCAATGCTGTACCCACAGCGGGTTTTGAATCGATACCCTCCACCTATCAAATTCTGAAAGCCTTGATCAAAGCCGTACCGGATGTCAAGATCAATCCCGAATCTCTGATGATCATCAGTCCTGACGAGGGCGCGATCAGCCGCTCCATGTACTACGCTTCCATGCTCAACGTACCTCTGGGAACTTTTTATAAAAGAAGAGATTATTCTCAGGTGATCGACGGCAGAAATCCCATCATCGCACATGAATTTTTAGGTGATTCGGTAAAAAATTATGATGTGTTAATTGTCGATGATATGCTTTCTTCCGGCGAATCCATGCTGGATTTGGCAAAGTCCTTAAAGCAGAAAGGCGCCAAACGCATTTTCTGTGCTACCACTTTCGCCCTCTTTACCGACGGAATCAAGGAATTCGATAATTATTATAAAAAAGGTCTGTTGGATAAAGTGATCGCTACAAATTTAACCTATTTGCCGGAGGAAGTCCTCAACGCCCCCTGGTTCGTGATGGCCGACATGACAAAGTTTGTTGCTTTATTGATCGATGCCATCAATCATAACGCGTCGATGGCGTCCTTGATCACACCGACCCATAAGATCAATAAATTGCTCATGAAAATTTCCGGATAAAGATCGGAGTCGTTCTCCGCGAATAATCCCGCCCTTTCGGATGCTCGGATACACAGAAAAAATCCGGTTAAAGATTTGACTTGATCTTTAACCGGATTTTTATTGTTACAATTAATAATTTATTTTAAGGCGGAGGCGGCTTCCTGATCCAGAATCACAAGCACATCTCTGTGCAGTTGCAGGATAGATGCAGGAACATGCGGATCTACCGGCCCCTGTAAAGCCCTTGCGACAACTTCCGCTTTTTGTTTTCCGGATACGATAAAGAGAATTCTTTTAGCCTGCATAATCGATTTAAAGCCCATCGAGATCGCTGTTTTAGGCACTTCATCCTCGGAGCTGAAAAAGCGTGAATTGGCTTTGATGGTCGATTCGGTCAGATGTACCACATTGGTCGGTACGACAAAAACATTATTCGGTTCATTGAAACCGATATGACCGTTGTTGCCCATACCCAGCAGCTGCAAATCAATACCGCCCGCATCTTCGATCATCTGATCATAATGCAGACCTTCCTGTACAGGATCCTCAGCCATACCGTCGGGAACATGAGTGTTTTTCTTATCGATATTAATATGATCCAGCAGCTGCTGATTCATAAAATAATGATAACTCTGCTCATGGGTTTCCGGAAGACCGATATATTCATCAAGGTTATAGGTCTCCACGCAGGAAAAATCAAGACCCTCTTCTTTGCATTGTCTGATCATCTCCTGATAAGCGCCGACCGGTGTCGAGCCGGTTGCCAGACCCAAAACCGTATGTTTATTCAGACGAATCAGACTGGCCATCAAATCGGCCGCTCTTTTACTTAATTCCTGATAGTCTTTAACTACTAAGATACGCATATTCAATTCTCCGTTTCTTCATCAACTTCCTGATCTACATTTCTCTTTAATAGAAAAACTGTCCAGCCGGCTATCATACCGATAATAAATTCAATACCGGTAATCAAAGCAAATGTTTCCAATTTATTTTGAGATAAGGCGATATTAAAAAAAATCAATAAGATCAGCAGCAGCAAACCGGCCAAAAACCGACCAAAGGCATTATAGCGAAAAAAAATCAACCAAGTATGGAAGGAACTGACTGACGAAGCGTTGTTCTCTCCTGAAACGGACTTGTTATCTGATTTTCGCTTTCCTTTTTGGGCTTTTGTCGTAGATTTCCCGCTCATACTCCTTACCTCACGAAAATTTTACAACGAATGGTATGATTATACAAATTACACTTATATTAAAAATCTTCTCTATATTGTAAAGATTAACGCAATAGCTAATTTGCAATTTACTTAAAAGTCTTCCCCGGTCATTGTGCATGCAGCGTCAAGATCCGATCATCCTGCCTGAATCGTTTTGTTTTCGCTCAGGCAGGCCCGCTTTAACAAAATAGGTTCTGTGATGATCATAAATCACCATACCGGGCTTTGCTCCCCTGACTTTTCTGACATGCTTAGCCAGACAGGAATCAACCGCAATATTCCCGCCGTGGCCGGTCTTTATCTGATTGGCTTCCGAATACCAGGCGGCAATTTGCGCCGCTTTTTCAATATGCTCGGTTTCGATCAGTTCCGGATCCTCGGCTTGGAGAATAACATGAGCCCCGGTTAAATCTTTGACATGAAACCACCGGTCATCCGGCCTGGCTTTCTGCAAGGATAAATAATCATTCTGAATATTGTTTCTGCCCGCATAGGCAACAACACCTTCTGCCAGAACAAATTCCCGCGGAGGCAGCGCTTGTTCCTTTTTCGATTTTTTCGTTTTCTGCTTCTTTTGCCGTTCCCGATATTTTTTGCTTTTTTTACCCGGTTTCCCCGGATTTAGTGCGTTCTTTAGCAAATGCGCCGGATTTTCGGTCTGCTCTTCCGCTTTTTCTTTTACTTGTTCTTTCTCATAAAGCTCAAATTCATATTGTATCGCTTTTAGATCCGTCAGATTCTCTGCCTGATCGAGGGCATTCAGCAAAGAAAACAGCCATTGCAGCTCAGCCTGATCCTCTTTCAAAAATTTTGTCGCACTCTTCAGCTTGGACCGGGCTTTGCGATATTTTCTGAAATATAAAGCCGCGTTCTCGGATGGTGTCAGATGAGCTTTGAGTTTCACCTTGAATGGTTTTTGCTCAGGGTCATAATAATCGATCAGCAAGACTTCCTCAGCCGCTTTTTTGACAAGATAAAGCTGCGAAGTCAGGAGTTCGCCGGTCTTTTTATACAACTCCGCATTTTGTCCCTCGGCAAAATCCTGTTGATGCAGATCGATTTTCTTTTGCGTATGTTTGATCTGTTTTGTCAACTGACGTTCGATATCCTGTTTTTTATTATTGAAACTCAGGTCTTGTGCCTGCAGAGAATAAAAGACATCCATCGCCAGGCAGAGCGAATCCACCGTTTTGCGAAAAGGCAACGCTTTCAGCTCAAAAGCGTGAAATTCATAAGGTTTTTTATCCTGTTCCGATCTGAAATATAAGGTCGGTTGATCGGCCCCTGCCCGAATCATATCAATCACTTTATAAACGGAAGCGCTCAGTTTCTCTTTCTGTTCAAGCGTTAATTGATCGGGAGAAACTCTGCTTTCCAGACCGGAATCGGCAACGATCGCCTGTGCCAGCAGCGGGGAAAAACCAAGCAGATTATTTAAGATGGTCTTCTCCAAATTGGCGGGCGTGGAGCTCTGTTCGAGAAATGGAAGAACCGGCAGCGGATTTTCGGCATAATCATCAATGCTCCGCTTATTTTGAGAGGGCGGTAATTGATAATTTCTGGCAGGCATAATTTCTCTTATGCTGGACATTTCATGATCGACATGGATCAGCGCGTCATGAATTTTTTTGTCCTGATTCAAAAAAATGATATTACTGTGGCGACCCATGATTTCCGCAATTAGAAATTTGTTTTCCGGATCGCCCATTTCATTCAATACGGAAAACGTGAAAATAAAAACCCTTTCATATTCGGGCTGTTCAATTGCGGTTAAACGACCGCCCAGCAGATATTTGCGAAGCATCATGCAGAAATTGGGCGGAGTTTTCGGATTCTCGGTTTCCCGGCTGGTCAGATATAAAGATGGAGCCGCAGGATTCGCTGAAATCAATAGTTTTTTCAGGCGGCGTTCCGCGTAAAGATAAAGCAGCAAAGAAAAACGATCCGGTTGATAAATCCGATCAACCCGGGCATTCAGCAATTGATAACGCAGTTCTTTGACCAAAAATGACGAGCTGATTCCGTCTAAAGGCATACCACACGATCTTTCTTCAAGCGGGATTGCAAAGCAAAGGGAATTTGATAAAGCGCCTGATCCTTTACAATTTTCGGGCGAAAATCAGAATCAGCCAGCGAGATGGCGCAGCCGCAATATTTTTGCCGATAAAGGCCATCCTCTCTCGCCATTTGCTGCCCTTTGCGGAAGCCTTCAGCAAAGTTGGCCGCCAGATACTGTACACCGTATTTTTCAGCGTTGGCTTTGCCCGCCGCATGAATCAGATCATGTTTTTGATAGGGACTGACCAATAAAGTCGTGCTGAAAATATCATAATCATGCTCTTTGGCATATTCCGCCACCCGTTCCAGACGGTGGGCATAACAAAAGGCACAGCGCTCAATGCTCCTGCCATAAGCGCACCAAGTGCGGGGATCGCAGGCTTCTTCCACCAAAAGCGGAATTTTTCTGAGTTCCGCGAGGCGCATAGCCCCTTCTAAACGGCGATACCATTCTTTTTCCGGATGAATATTGGGATTGTAGAAAAACAGAGTAATCTCATATTTTTCCGAGGTTTTCAATAATTCAACCGGATATTCGGCACAAGGCCCGCAGCACATATGCAATAACATTTTTTGGACTTGCTCAGCCATTCTTTTGCTCCTTATCGTCAAAATCAAAGGTCATTTGTTCAGGACCGGCAGATGGCTGTTCGGGATCATGCGGCGGCTTCCTCTTCAAATGTTCCCAGCCCCGTTTGGTCAGCACCCTGCCGCGCGGTGTTTTCGAGATAAAGCCCAGCTGCATCAAATAGGGTTCGCAAATATCCTCGATTGTTTTGCTGTCCTCGCCGGTCATGGCGGCTAAAGTATCCAATCCGACCGGACCGCCGTTGAACACGTCAGCCATCGCCAGAATCAGATTGCGATCCGTATTGTCAAGACCTTTATCGTCAATTTCCAGGGCTTTCAGTCCCTTGACCACAATATCCCGGTCAATCACGCCGCTTCCTTTGACCTGCGCAAAGTCGCGCATTCGGCGCAGCAGTCTGATCGCGATACGCGGGGTACCGCGGCAGCGTGAGGATAAAATTTCAAGTCCCTCCGGATCCATTTGCACATTCATAAGCTCCGCGTTATGCGCGAGGATTTTAGCGATTTCTTTCGGCGAATAAAGCTCCAGACGATGAATCATGCCGAAGCGATCCCGCAGAGGTGCGCTCAGCAAACCGGCTCTGGTGGTCGCCCCGATCAATGTAAAATGGGGCAAATCAAGTCTGATCGATCTGGCGCTGGGGCCCTTGCCGATAATAATATCCACGACATAATCTTCCATGGCGGGATATAAAATCTCTTCCACCTGATAATTCAGACGATGAATTTCATCAATAAACAACACGTCATTTTGCTTGAGATTCGTCAGCAGGGCGACCAGATCCCCCTGCCGTTCGATCGCCGGACCGGAAGTGATACGAATATCCGAATTCATATTGTTGGCGATGATCCCCGCCAACGTTGTTTTGCCCAGTCCCGGAGGACCGTAAAGCAAAACATGATCCAGAGCGTCTCCCCGTTTTTTGGCAGCGTCTATAAAAACCTTGAGATTTTCTTTAATCGCAGTTTGACCATAGAAATGTTCAAAGCTTAAGGGTCTGCTTGCCCGTTCGGTGTTATCGTCGCTGCGCAATTCACGGTCAACTATTCTCGGTTCATATTCCGGCTCATAATCCTGATTAAAAATACTATAAAATCCGTCTTGTTCCATTTTCATTTCGCTAAAAATCTATTCATTGAGATTTCACTTTTCCGATCAACTCAACAGCCAATAAAAGCGTTTCATGGCGCTGATGAACAGTTTATAATTATAACACAGCTAATTGCTTCAGCGCATTTTTCAATAATGCTTCCAATACGATTTCTTCTTCACTCTCCTGCATCTGCTGATGCGCCTTCGCGACAGCCTGCGCGGCTTCTCTTTCGCTGTATCCGAGAACCATTAAGGCGGCGACGGTTTCATTGCGAATGCCGGACATCTCTTCGGCACTGAATAATTCGGCGGGGTTTTGACCATCAGCTATGCGGAAATCCGGCAAATTCTTTTTCAATTTATCCTTGAGTTCGAGAACAATGCGTTGTGCTCCCTTTTTGCCGATCCCCTTGATCCGGGTCAACATTTTATAATCATCGTTCAAAACGGCAAGCGCAAATGCTTCAGGACTGACGTTGCCGACAATGCTTCCCGCCACCTTGGGTCCGATCCCGCTGACCGTAATCAAGAGCTCAAACAGACTTTTTATTTCCTGACTCGGAAAACCGTACAACGAAATTTCATTTTCCCGCACATGCAGATAAGTCCAGACCTTCGCTTCCTCCCCGACCTGCGGAAACAAGCGGCTTAAACCGCTGTCACAATTTAACGCGAAGCCGATTCCCCGCGCACTGAGAATAATGCTTTCCGGATTTTTCTGAACAATCTTTCCTTCAATAAACGCGAACATATTTACTCCTGATTCCAACGAAAGCCTGATTTCTGATTTCCTGTTGTTGTCGAAACGCCGATCCCCTTCATCATTAATCTTTTATTGATAACCGCCCACGGCAAGAAAAGATTTGTGATTTCCGCTGTGAGCGTGACAGATGGCGACTGCGATGGCATCGGCAACATCATCCGGCTTGGGGATTTTCTCCAGATTCAAAATCGTCTTGACCATTTGCTGAACTTGCGCCTTATCGGCGTGACCATATCCCGTAACCGCCAATTTGACCTGCTTTGGCGTATATTCAAAAACCGGCAGGCGATGTCTGGCACCGGTTACAACAGCAACTCCTCTGGCCTGCGCCGTACCGATCGCGGTAGTCGTATTGCGGCTGAAAAAGAGTTCCTCAATCGCCATTACCTGCGGCTGATATTTTTCGATCAGTTGCTCAAGACTCCGCTCAATCACCAGCAGGCGCTCCGGAAAATAGCTCTTCGCTTTGGTCGCGATAATTCCGTAATCGAGAACCTTGAAATGATTGTTCTGATACTCGATCAGAGCATAACCTGTCAGAGCATAGCCCGGATCAACCCCTAATATGATCATGTCTCTTCCTTCCCGCAAACATTTGTTCTTATTCTAACATATTTCCCCGCGGGTTTGTCATTCTCGTTATTAATAAGTAAAATCTATCTATAATTAGAGGAATCTATGAAAAAACAGGAAAGCAAAAAAAATCAGGGAAAAGACTATTTTACTTTGCCGAAAGAGAAAAAAGCCATTCGCAGAAAATCCTGGCTGCGCATCACAAAAAATTTTCTGCTCAAAGGCCCCGCATCGTGGCAGGGCAAGAAGGCAGGCCGCGTCTGGACTTATGTCGTGGATTTTCTGCAATTAACAGTTCACTTTGACTTTTTCGGTCAGGCGTCTTCCGTTGTCTATTATCTGCTTCTGGCATTTTTCCCGTTTTTGATTTTGGCGATGTATTTTGTTTCCATTTTAGCTGCCAACAGCAACCTGTCATCTGAATTGATTCATACCATCAAATCCTTTTTGCCGGGACCGATTCTCACTATCACCGAATCGTTAATTGAAAATATTTCGACTTCTTTATCGGGTTTCGCTCTGGTCGTTTCAGTATTAACAACCCTTTGGGCAGCCAGCAGAGGGATCGGTCAGGTCTTCAGCAGCATTGCTCAGATCTATCCGCGCCGTGAAAAAGGTCTGACCCTGCCCAACCGAATTATGGGTATTTTGCTGACCATCATCATCTTCCTCATTCTCGGTACGGCCACGATTATGATGAGCTTCGGCAGAGTTGTGCTCGATTTTATCGATACGAATTTAAACTTTATCGAATTGAACAGAAGCGTCATAGATCTGATTACTTACGGGACCAGTTTGCTGCTGATCTTTTTAATATTATTGATTTTTTATTATATCAGTGCCAAGCGTTCCGCCGAAAAAATACCGAGTGTGCCCGGAGCGATTATCGCTTCGATCAGCTGGATAGTTTTATCCTATTTCTATTCTTTTTATATCGCCAACAAGGCGAATTTAGTCAGTCTTTACGGGAGTTTGGCGAACATCATCATTCTCATGCTGTGGCTGAATTTTTCCGTGCAGATTATCCTATCCGGAGCCATTATCAATTATCAGATCGCCTGGTATCGCGTACAGAAAAAAGAGTCTCCGCAAATTCTGTACAGGACGATTCAAGAACATTTTGTCGATGACAATCCCTTTGATCATCTGGAAACGGATGATTCCGAGAACGATACCGCTAAGTGAATCCGCCTCAGACATGATCCAAAATATAGTCAGCGCTGTAAATCGGGATTTGTTAATTGCTCTGTTCAGCAATTTTAGCGATAAACATTTCTAAAAATTCTTCTGAATTGCTCCAGCCCGCACCATCATTTACATCTGAAAAATAAAAACCAGATATTTCATCTAAAGCTTTGCTGCATACCCACTCATAAATTCCTGAATTTTTACTTTCATAGATAATCAGAAACAATGGTTTCATTGCTTTATTGCCCAGTGATACAACTTCCTTGTATTGCTTAGAATTTACTACATCATTGTACCACTGCCCGGTCAACCAATAGTTTTTATCTTCTTTTCCTTTTTCATCAATTTCTGTACATAAATCCTGCAATTGTTGAGCAATATCCGTGAGAGTTTTTTCATCTATGTTCTTTATCAGCAAATCTGCATCTACACCATTTTCATTCACTTCGTTCCAGACAATTTCTTCGCTATTTTCCGTATTTTCTTCACTACCTACAGAAACCTGACTTTCTGTTTCTTCGACGCTTACAGAAGTCTCATTTTCTGTTCTCTCATTTTTATTGTCAAAATCATTTCCATTATGGCAGCCTGAAAGAAATAAGACAAAACAAACGGTTAAAGTTGAAAAAATAATGCACTTAACGCTTTTCATTTATATTCCTCACATCTTCTTTTTATGGCTTATTCAGATAATCATAAATATCCAGAGAGATTTGCTGCATGACTGCGTCGGCTGAGTATCCGTCGGCATAACCCTCCGACATGATAACCAAAACATAGTCGCAGGCCGGACTTTCGATCAAAGCACTGTCATGGCTGAAATTATCCGCTTCCCCGGTTTTATTGTAAGTTACGGCTGTATCCGGCAATAAATAAGGTATTTTACCGATTCTTTCCTGCTCCGACAAATAAGACAGCATACTTTCCGAAGCGGTTTCACTAACCAATGCGCCATGATAGAGGAGCGCATAAAAATGAGCTACGTCTTCCGCTGAAGTTGTCAGAGCATAATCCGTGAAATAAGCGGCTAAATAGTCAAAACCGCTTCCGGCAATATAGTAGTTATGAATATGCGTATGATCAAAACCATAGTCTGCACAAAATTCATCCAGCAGCAAGAAAGGATTTTCCTCCGGATAAAGCTCTAAAAGCACGCCCAAAAGGCTGTTAAAAGCGGCATTGTCACTGACGGTAATCATGTTGCTGAGCAATTCATCGATCTCCGCCGAATACTCTAAATGACCGGCATCAATTTCCTGAAAAATCAAACCCATCAAATACAATTTAGCGACGCTCGCCGCGTAAACTTCCCGATCCTGATAGAGAAACTCATAGTCCGTATCTAAAATTTGAAAATCGATTTGCATGACGCCATTGTAAGAATCGACAGCAGGCAGAATAATCGTATCGATGATCTCCTGAAAATCTTTCTCCTTGAGGCTGTTGTCAGGTTCCGTCTGTTCCGTCGTCGGAACCGTCAGCGGCAAACTGCTCTGCTCTGTTTCAGATTGCACATCTGTATCGGTAACAGATTCGGTATTTTCCGTCTCAAGCGAATTATTTTCCTCGCTGAGGCTCTCTTCAGGCATTGTCCGTCTCGATATTTTTTCTGAAAATAACTCCGGCTTTCCGCTTTTTAAAATCAAGATCGCGCCGCAGCCGATAATGATCAGCAGCGATACGATTAAGACAGTAATTTTTACTTTTTTATTCATATTTCCCTCCCGGGGTTTTTGACTTATCATGATAACAGGCTCAATTACAATTATAACAGTTTGAGCGGAAAGGTTGCTTTTTATATGCGGGCAATAGTACAGCGGGTAAATTTCGCCAAGGTGATCGTTGATCAGAAAACTATCGCGGAGATCAACAGCGGTCTCTTGGTTTTCTTAGGTGTTTCAGCGGGGGACACAGAAAAAGAAGCCGAATTGATCTGGCGGAAAATTTCAAAATTACGGATTTTTGCCGACGAACAGGGAAAAACAAATTTAGATGTCAAAGCGGTAAACGGCAATCTGCTGATTGTTTCGCAGTTCACTCTTTACGCGAACTGCAAAAAGGGCAATCGACCGAGCTTTACAGAGGCGGCTCCCGCTGAATCGGGCAAGCGGCTGTACGAATATTTTCTCTCTTTGGCCGAAACGGAGTTTCCCGATCTGCAAAAGGGAAGCTTCGGCGCGGACATGAAAGTCGAACTGCTTAACGACGGACCTTTCACAATCATTTTAGATAGCGACAGACTATGAACTTCCGGCAAATAAATCCGATCGCATTATAATATTTTGGATCAAACAGAATACTTAGCCTGCCTAATTTGTGATCCGATTGAAAACCCGGCGCACGATAAAACCGGCCGGTACAAGCTGCATACTCCGGGTTTAAGAGGTTTCAGATACCGCTTAAACCGAAAATACCGTACTGAGAATGAACACACCATCTATCCGTGTTCAGGGAATTAAGAGCAGAAAGATACTGATCAGCGCTTAATGTTTTACTTCCTCAAGAATCGTCTGATACAGCTTGACATATTCCGCAGCGGACTGATCCCATGAAAAATCTTTGGCCATCGCCTGTCTGATTAATTGCCGCCAGGAATCCGGATTTTCTTTTCGGACTCTCAACGCTTCCTTAATCGTAAACAGAAATTCATGGGCATTGATATTCATGAACGAAAAACCGGTTCCGCTGCCGTCATACTTGTTATAGGGCTGTACCGTATCTTTTAAGCCGCCGGTTTCTCTAACGACCGGGAGCGTGCCGTAACGCATGGCGATCATCTGACCCAGACCGCAAGGCTCAAACATAGACGGCATCAGGAAAAGATCCGCAGCCGCATAAAGCCGGCGCGACAAATCCTCATCAAACATGATCAAAGAACGAACTTTTTCCGGATGATACCATTCCAGATCATGGAAAGCGTTCTCATAAAATTCATCGCCCGTACCTAATATCACAAACTGAATATTTTCCTGCAATAACTCTTCCGCGATATGGAGCAGCAGATCCAATCCTTTTTGGGAAGTCAGTCGAGTGATCATGGCAAGCAACGGGATATCGGCGTTCTGTTCGAGGCCGATTTCCTCCTGTAAGGCTAATTTACAAGCGGCCTTGCCTTTTTTGAAGGTTCGAATGGTATAATTTTTGGCCAGCCGGCGATCCGTTTGCGGATCATAGGACTCCGTATCAATGCCGTTCAGAATTCCCTTGACCTTCCAGGCTTGTTCGCTTAATAAATTATTCAAGCCTTCACCATAATAATCCTGCATTATTTCTTTAGAGTAGGTCGGCGAAACCGTGGTAACCCGATTACTGTACAAGATACCCGCTTTCATAAAATTAGGAACGCCGTCCTTTAAGACGCCGTCCTCCGACATATAGCGATCCTGTAACTCCGTCAGATCCTGAATTCTTTCCTGACCGTGAATACCCTGAAATTTTAAATTATGAATCGTATATAAACATTGCACATTAGTGTGATAACCGTGCGTTTTATAATGCGCTTCGAGTAAAACAGGAATCATGCCGCATTGCCAATCATTGAGATGCAAAATATCCGGCTCGAATTTCATCGGATCTCCCAATGCTTCCAGCACAGCTCTCTGGAAAAAGCTGAAGCGTTCAATATCGAAAGCATAATCCAAATAGAGTGATTCATGGCCAAAATAATATTCATTATCTATAAAATATACCGGTACATCTTCGACATCCATCGTGAACAAGCCGCTGTACATCGTGCGCCAGCCCAGCTTATTCATCGACCAGCGCAGGAATTTCAATTTATCGCCATAACGATCTTTAATCTGCTTATAAAGCGGCAAGATTACACGCGCGTCCTGACCTGTCTTTCGGACAGCCTTCGGCAGCGCGCCGATCACGTCGCCCAAGCCGCCGCTCTTTGCCAGCGGCGACATCTCTGAACTAACAAATAAAATTTTCACACAATCACTCCTTTTCCGATAATCACAGGATAATTCGGCGAACCCTGGAGGCGAACTCCTGATCTGACTATGGTGTCTTTATCAATGATCACATTATTCAATTCAGCACCTTCCATAATCTGGGTATCCTGCATGATAATTGAATTCTCAACTTTGGCATGGCGGCTAACCCCTACTCCGCGGAAAAGGATGCTGTTTCTGACTGTTCCGGCAATATCGCAGCCATCGGAGATCAGGCTGTTCGAGATTGAGTTGCCTCGAAAATATCTCGCCGGGGCTTCATTTTTAACTTTAGTATAAATTTTTTGATCGCTCTTATAAATACGTTTCAGAACATCCCGATCCAGCAGACGCATGGAGCTGGAGAAATAACTGGCAGTTGAATGAATACGCAAAACTAAATCCGTGTAGTTATAGCCTCTGATCTTTAACTGTTTATATTTATTCAATAAATATTCCACACTGAAATCGGTATCTCCTCTGGCTATCGATTGAGATAAAATATCCAGCAATAAGTCTCTGCTCATGACACAAACGCCGAGCGAAGAATTCTTCGATTTCGGTTTTTCCGGATCGATCAGGACATCTCTCAAGAGGCCGTCCTTGAAAACCAGATTAACAAAAGCCGGTACATATTTATCGGAATCTTCATTGTACATGACCGTAATATCGGCATCACTTTCAATATGGCTTTTCATCATATCCTTGAAATCAATATTGGCGACCATATTGCATTCCGCAACCAAAACATTGTGATGGACGGAACGTTTGATAAAGTCATAGACACCGGTGATATCCTGCGGATTCGGATTCCTGAAAAAGTCAGACTGCGTATAGGGCGGAATGATGCGCAGCCCCTGCTGCAGGCGATCAAGATCCCAATGCGCACCGGTTCCGATATGATCCATCAGGGAGCTGTACTTTGTTTCGGCTACAACCCCGATATGTTTAATGCCTGAATTGACCATACTGGACAGCATCGTATCAATAATGCGATAACGCCCGCCGAAAGGGACCGCCGCCAAGGCGCGGGGTTCCATTAATTCCCCCAATCTGATGCGATGATTATCAGCCAGAATAATTCCCATTAAATCTAAAAGCATAAAGACCTCCCCTCAGACCATGCCCACGGTTGTAGATTGCAATACGACACTGTTTTTCCCCGCCTTGCTATGTTCAGGGAAAATCATAGAATTGGCGGCGATTTTAACATTGTCGGCGATGACCAGCCCGCTGCCGAAGACCGTCACATTATTCGAACAATACTTATTGTTGATATAGGTTTCGATTCCATCCTGAACAAAGGAACCCGCTTCGACATTTTCGCCGATCACGGTATCAATGCCGACAATACATTTTTCCAGTTTGCTGCCCTGCCTGATAACCGCTCCGGGCATTAAAATGGAATCAACAATCTCGGCGCCCTCTTCAACAATTACACCCGCCGACAAGATCGAATGTTTGACGCTGCCGAAGATTTCGTCGCCGTCTGTAAGCACGGAATCAACCACGGAAGCATTCGGGCCGATCAAATGCGAGGGCTGCATGGCATTGCGGCAGAAAATACGCCACATGGAATCCGATAGATTAATATCATTCGGATGATCGATTAAATCCATATTGGATTCCCATAAGGAATAAATCGTTCCGACATCTTTCCAGTAGCCTTCGAATGCATAAGCCAGTAATTTTTCCTTATCCGCCAACATATTGGGAATAATATTTTTGCCGAAGTCATTGTTTGAATTCGGATCCTGTTCGTCGGCATATAGGTATTCCCGCAATTTTTCCCAAGTGAAAATATAGACGCCCATGGAAGCCAGATTGCTTTTCGGTGCTGCCGGTTTTTCTTCAAATCCCGAGATCAGCATATTTTCGTCCGTATTCATGATGCCGAACCTGGAGGCTTCGTCCCAAGGAACTTTGCGTACGGCAATCGTAGCCGCCGCTTCCGCATTGATATGGGCCAGGAGCATTTTGCGATAATCCATTTTATAGATATGATCGCCTGAGAGGATCAGTACGTATTCCGGATTAAAGCTGTCGATATAGGGAATATTCTGATAGATGGCATTGGCCGTTCCTTTATACCAATCACTGCCTGTCATACTCTGATATGGCGGTAAAATGGACAAGCCGCCGCTGTTTCTGTCAAGATCCCATGAATATCCGTTGCCGACATAAGAATTTAATTCCAATGGCGAGTATTGCGTAAGCACGCCAACTGTTTCAATACCTGAGTTCGTGCAATTACTCAAGGCAAAATCGATCATTCTGTATTTACCGCCATAGGGAACTGCCGGTTTTGCAATGTATTCCGTCAGAACTCCCAGTCTGGAGCCCTGACCGCCCGCCAATATCATTGCAATCATTTCTTGTCGTGCCATAAAACACCTCGCTATTCATTATTCTTTTTCCATTGCAAATAGATCGCCGATAATGGCGGAATCGCCATTCTCAATCGGGCATGTACCAGATCATGATCGTCATCTATTTGCTTATCTTTATCTTTTGATTCAATTTGCCGGTTGGAGTCGGCCTCTGCCGCAGCGTCCGCATCCGATTCCGGAGTTTCGGCCAAAGCGGTATAAAAATCCTGCTTATCAAATCCGGTCAGATAATCCGAGCCGCCATATTGACCTTGATCAGAATTCAGTATCATCGTAAAATCTCCGGCAATCGGCAATCTGAAACTATACTCCGGGAAAACAGCCGGCGTCATGTTGAGGATGCATAGAACGGCAACATCTTTTTGATTATTAAAACGCAGAAAAGCGAAGATACTGTCGCCTGAGTCATCGGCTTTAATCCATTTAAAGCCCTCCCAGTTCTGATCATTCTCCCAGAGAGCCGGCGTTTTGAGATAAAGATGATTCAAATCACGCACAAAATCACGCATTTGTCGATGGGTCGGATAATCTAACATAAACCATTCCAATTCTTCATAAAAGCGCCATTCCGTAAAAGGTGCGAATTCATTGCCCATAAAGTTCAGCTTGGCCCCCGGATGCGCCATCTGATAGGCAAGTACCAATCTCAAATTGGCGAATTTACGCCAATAATCTCCCGGCATTCGACCTAAAAGAGTTTTTTTGCCATGCACTACCTCATCATGTGACAAGGGCAGTATATAACGTTCGGAGAAAGCGTACATCATAGAAAAGTTAAATTTATTCTGATGATATTTACGCTGATAATGGTCCAGAGAATTGTAAAACAGGGTATCGTTCATCCAGCCCATATTCCATTTGAAATGAAAGCCCAGACCGCCGCGATCCACGCCGGTAGTGATCATCGGGAAAGAAGTTGCTTCTTCCGCCATCATGACTGCGCCCGGTATTTGTTCATGGATTGTGGAGTTGAGTTCCTTGAAGAAAGAAATCACTTCCAGATTCTCTCGTCCTCCGTAAATATTCGGAATATATTCCGAGCGGCCGTAATCACGATAGATCATCGAGCTGACGGCGTCTACCCTCAACCCGTCGAAATGAAATTCTGAAAGCCAGAAATACGCGCTTGAAAATAAAAAAGATCGCACTTCCGCTTTCGCGAAATTAAATACCAGAGTTCCCCAATCCTCGTGTTCGCCGATCAGCGGTTCTTCATATTCATACAGGCAGGTACCGTCAAAACGTGCCAGTCCGAACGCATCCTTGGGGAAATGAGCGGGTACCCAGTCGAGGAAGACATAAATTCCTTTTTGATGCAGATAATTGATCAGATACTTGAGATCGGCGGGCGTACCGTAACGGCTGGTCGCCGCGAAATAACCGGAAACCTGATAACCCCAGGAAGCATCGAGAGGATATTCCGTAAGCGGCATAAATTCGACGGCTGTATAACCCATCTCTAAAATATAATCAGCTAATTGCGGAGCAATATCACGATAATTATAGACAGATCCGTCCGGATAGCGGCGCCACGAACCCAGATGCATTTCATAAATATTGAGCGGTTTCAGCTCATAAGCATCGGGTCTGTTTGCCATGAACTCCCGATCCGACCAGATAAAATCATCCGGGTCATATAGTCTGGAGGCTGTGCCGGGTCTCGTCTCAGCATGTCTGGCATAAGGGTCAGCTTTTAATACCCATTGTCCGTCATCTGTCAAGATGGCATATTTATAGCGCTGCCATTGTTCGAGACCGGCAACAAATCCGGTCCAGATACCGGTTTTGCCATATAAGCTGAGCTGATTTTGATCGACCTGCCATTGATTAAAGTCACCGGTTACACAGACTTTTTTGGCATGAGGAGCCCAAACGGAAAAGCGATAGCCTTTTTCACCCTCATTGTTTGTTTGGGGATGCGAGCCTAAAAAATGATAGCTCATATAATTCTTTCCGGTGTTAAAAAGATATGCCTGATCCATCATATTTTCTCCTTGCTTAATCTAAATTAATTATACTTCTTTTGTTGAAATAGACAAGTAATAATTAAATAAATGATATGTTTTTATGCATATTCGTGTAAAAATGGGTCATCTGCCCTCTTCCGGAAAGCAGATACAATATTTGCAATCATATATCTGTTCCTGATTTGAAAAATCTATCGCGAAAATTTTGCACCGGTTTGAATAATCCACATTCTGTAAGCCTGCAGACAAAATTTCATGCTCCTGCTCGCCGCTAAAGTTCTACGATCGTGACACCGCTGTCGCCTTCACCCTGTCCCGCCAGACGAAACGATTTAATGCGCTTGTCTTTCTTCAGGGCATTATGAACAGCCTGTCTTAAAGTGCCGGTTCCCTTGCCGTGCACAATGCGCAGCTGCGGTTGATTGACGAGTACCGCGTCATCGATAAAGGCGTCCAGGGCGTATAAAGCTTCATCGACCGTCATCCCCAGCAGTTTTATTTCGGTATTACTGTTCAGCTTACGTTCGCCGATAATTTCCCTGAATTGATTCTTCGAATGAAATTTCCGTTTCGGTTTTTGTTCTTTGATAACATAACGCAAGGAATTTGCAGGCACATTGACGGTCATGACCCCGCTTTTCAGCGTAACCTGCCCTTTATTATCCGGTTTATCCAGCACCTGCCCTGTAATGTGATATAGATCGGAATGATAATACTCGCCGATTTCAATATCAGCGGGATCAACCAATTGATCGGCCTGATACTTCTGACGCGACTTCGCCAAGTCCTCCGTCAGGGTTTTATCCTTTTCCGACAAGATCCTTTCAGCCTCTCTGGCATCACGCTGCGCCGCCTGATTAGCGGAAGAGCTTTGCGCTTCCTTGATTTTCTCACGCAGATTCTCCAATGTTTCCGCAACCTCAAGTCTTGCTTTGCGTACGATTTCTTTTGCTTCCAAATGCGCCTCCCGGATCAGCTTTTCTTTGGAGGCTTCGATTTCCGCTTTCTCCTTTTCCAGATTCTCCTTCAAGATCTGACTTTCTCTTTTTAAGCAGGTAATATCATCTTCCATTTCGCGGACTTGCTGATGGGATTTCTCGATCGCCGAAACAAGTTCCTCGAAACGTATATTTTCATCGGATAAAAATTCTTCCGCGGATTCAATAATTTCTCTTTTCAAACCCAGACGCTGCGAAATCTTAAAGGCATTGCTGACGCCCGGCACACCGATCAGGAGACGATAGGTCGGTTTAAGATTTTTCTCATCAAATTCACAGCAGGCATTCTTCACATTTTCCGTATTCAGCGCATATCCCTTGAGTTCCCGATAATGCGTCGTCGCAACCGTATGACAGCCTTTGCGGCGCAGATAATCGAGGATTGCGATGGCTAAAGCCGCTCCTTCTGAAGGATCGGTGCCTGCTCCGAGTTCATCGGCCAAGACCAATGCAGCGGGGCCTGCCTGATCCAATATTTTAATGATCTGTTTGAGATGAGAGGAAAAAGTACTTAAATTCTGTTCAATACTTTGTTCATCGCCGATATCCGCCAGAATCCGATCAAAAACCGAAATTTCGGAATGATCGCCCGCCGGAATATGCAATCCCGCCATCGCCATCAAAACAAAGAGCCCGCAGGTTTTCAAGGTGACCGTCTTGCCACCCGTATTCGGTCCCGTAATGACTAAGGTATCAAAATCGGTTCCCAGTTCAAAATAGATCGGTACCACCTGATCTTTCGGGATCAGGGGATGTCTTGCCTGATGCAGAATAATTCTGCCCTGATTATTCAGAATGGGTTTAACCGCGTTCATTTCAAGCGCGAGCTTCGCCTTTGCCTGAATAAAATCCAACTCCTGCAGCGTTTCCGCGTCATAGCGCAGATAGGGAGCCGCTTCGGCTATCAGGTCGGTCAGTTCCCTGAGAATTCTGAAAACCTCATCTCTTTCGGCAATTTCCAATTCCCTGATCTTATTGTTCAACTCAACCACGGCGATCGGCTCAATAAAAACCGTCGCGCCTGAACCCGAGCTGTCGTGGACAATGCCCGGTACTTCCGAGCGTTGTTCCGCTTTCACGGGAATCACATAACGGCCGCTGCGAATCGTGACAATACTCTCTTGCAAATAAGAACTTTTTGAATTGATAATCCGATTTAACTGCTGGCGAATATTCTCTTGCGCCGCGATAATCTTTTTTCGGATAGAAAACAGGGTGTCGCTGGCCCGATCATGTATTTCGTCATCGCCCGCGATGCACTCTTTGAGGCGTTTTAGCAAATGCGGCAGAACCTCCAAATACTCGATTTTCTGATAAAAATCAAATGCTTTCTCATCCGCTTTCAGAATATTTTTAACAGCCTGAACGGCCTGCAAAAAGTGAATGATTTTATTGAATTCCCGCAATTCCAAAATTGAGCCCGCTGCCGCTTTGTCAAGCAGAGGTCGGATCTCCTCCAAACCATGAATCGGCAATTCCGGATGCAAAATTAAATAGGAGACAAAATCCGCGGTTTCTTTTTGCTTTTGCTCGATAATTTCAAGCTCGGCGCAGGGTTTCAGCTGTTTGCAATAATTTCTGCCCGCATCTGTAATCGCTTGCTTTGCCAGAAGTAAAACAATTTTGTCAAATTCCAAGGTAGTTAAACTATGTTGTTCTGCCATTCCCGATTTCTGAATTACCTCATACTTCAACGCTGTTCTGCCGGATCTGATCAAATCATCGATCGGATCTCAGATCGACAGGATTTTCGCTTTTCTAAAATCCTCTTCATCGATGCTCTTTTTACATTTCATACTCTCAAAAAGATCCATATCCGAAACTTCGCCGCTCCGATAAATGATCGAACGGTTCACTCTGCCTGCGAGCAGGCATTCAACAGCCCGGATACCCATCATGGAGGCGATAAAACGATCGAGGTAGGTCGGCGTGCCGCCCCTTTGCAAATAACCTAAGACGGTCGCTCTGGCTTCAATCCGGGTTTCCTTTTCTATATATTGTGCCAGCTCGATCGCATTGCCGACGCCCTCCGCAACGATCACAACATAATGCTGCTTGCCCCGATTTCGAGCGGAGAGAATTTTTCTGATCACATCTTTCTCCCGGTCCAGAGGATGTTCCGGAATCAAAATAATTTCGGCTCCGGTAGCGATGCCGACATGGAGGGCAAGATAACCGGCTTCTCTGCCCATGACCTCGATCACGGAACAGCGTTCATGCGACGAGGCGGTGTCTTTTAATTTGTCAACAGCCTCGATGGCCGTATTTAACGCAGTATCAAAGCCGATCGAATATTCCGTGCAATTGATATCGTTGTCAATCGTTGCCGGTATAAAAATGACCGGTACGCTTGCCCGTGCTAAATCTGCCGCGCCGCGCGCCGTACCGTCGCCGCCGACACAGACAAGACCGTCAAGGTCAAAAACCGAAACCATTCTGGCAGCCTGTTCCACGCCCTCTTTCGTATTGAAAAATTCACTGCGGGCAGTGTTGAGAAAAGTCCCGCCCTGTCTTAATTTTTCCGACACGGAACGAGCCGTTAATTCTTCCACTTCACCTTTACACAAACCGTGATAACCTCTTCGGATACCGAAAACCTCGAGTCCCGAATTAATGCCGACTCTGGCTACGGCGCGGATCACGCCGTTCATGCCCGGGGCATCGCCGCCGCTCGTTAACACACCAATTCTTTTTATAACTTTTTCCATAAAACTCCATCCATTAATCAGATAAAAATAAAGTTTTCTTCATTATAACGCCTGATAAACAACTCCAGATACTGTAAATCAATGCTTAAATCTTTCTGCATCAGCCGGTCTTGCTCTTCACTATAAAGGGTGACCTTCGTATCACCCGAAAAGTATTCTAACATAGCTGATAAATTCTCAATATCCGTCTTTGTAAAATTCCTGCCGACACGGATTAACAAAGCCGGTTGTCCGGCAAGTTTTGCCGGCGGGGCGGCTGCAAACCCCGGCCGCTGACGGACCGGTTTGAAGCGTTCGGCCTGACTCGAACGAGAATTCAAAGCATGTTCCGGACTGCGGAAATCTTCCGGTATTTCTTCATCTTCATTCAGTTCAATAATTTTATCAGCCAGTACATTGGGATTTTCCTCATCTCGAAAGCTGATATGACCATTGATCAGCAGGACTTTATTTTCAACCAGCAAAAAACGTACATCCTGATAAAGATTCGGGAAGACAACAACCTCAAATGTACCGGCGAGATCTTCCAATGTGAGGAAGGCCATTTTGTCGTTATTTCTGGTGTATAATTCCTGTTTACCCACAATAATTCCCGCCATAATCACACTCTGCTGATCTTCAATTTCCAGGTCGAACCGACCCTGCAGATCCGTTTCATCCGTCTGGTCGATTTCCGGTTTATTCACCTGCAGCTTGGAACTGTCCAGATTGACGGTCTTTTGGATCATATCCTTATAGGAATCCAAAGGATGACCTGTGACATAGACGCCGAGCACCTCTTTTTCCATGGCCAGAAGACGACTCTTGCTATATTCCTTCAGACTCGGTTGATATTCCGGCTCAACAATTTTTTGCGGCGTATCGTCTGTCAGATCAAAGAGGCTTAACTGGCCCTCCATCGCCTGCCGGCCTGAACTTTGCACCCGGTTCATGAACTCTTCATAAACAGCCATGAATTGCACGCGCGGTACGCCGAAGCAATCGAGAGCGGATGACTTGATCAGACTTTCAATGACTTTGCGGTTAATATCGAGATCGATAATGCGATGGATAAAATCGCCGAAAGTTTTGAAAGGTCCGTTTTTCTCTCTTTCCGCGATGACCTGAGAAATAGCCTTGGTTCCGACATTTTTAATCGCGCCGAGTGCAAAGCGGATGGCGTTGTTTTCAGCGCTGAAGCGGCATTGACTTTTGTTGATATCAGGCGGCAAAACCTTGATATGAGCATCTTTGCATACACGGATATAATTCGCGGCTTTGTCCAGATTTCCCAGAAAAGAATTGAGCATGGCCGCCATAAATTCAACCGGATAATAATATTTGAGCCAAGCTGTCTGATAGGCTAAAACCGCATAGCCCGTGGCGTGGGATTTATTAAAAGCGTAACCGGCGAAAGCCTCCACTTCTTCAAAAATACGATCGGCTATCTTTTCCGGCACGCCGTTGGCAACAGCCCCTTTTACATATTTTCCGTTTTCATCTTCCCCGCCGTGAATAAAAATATTCTTATAGCGGCTCAGAATTTCAGGTTTTTTCTTGGCCATCGCCCTGCGCACATTGTCCGATTGACCCATGGAAAATCCCGCCAATTCCCGCACAATTTGCATGACCTGTTCCTGATACACAATACAGCCGTAAGTCATGTTCAGAATCGGTTTCAATAAAGCATGGTCATAGCTGATCGTTTCCGGATGATGGAGCGAGCGAACATATTTCGGAATCTGTTCCATCGGGCCCGGACGATAAAGCGAGATACCGGCGATAATATCTTCCAGACTGGAAGGCTTCATCTCTTTCATAAAAGAAGTCATGCCGCCGGATTCCAATTGGAAAACGCCCGCCGTATCTCCGTCGCTGAGCATTTGATAAACATTTTTATCATCAAAGGGAATTTGATCAAAATCAATTTTCACGGCATGATTCGCGGCTGCCAAATCGGCGGTGTCCCGCATGACCGTCAGGGTCCTTAAGCCCAAAAAGTCCATTTTGATCAGGCCGATGCTTTCGATTATATCTTTATCATACTGTACGACGACCGCTTCATCATTCAGGGAAAGCGGCGCAACATCCGTAATCGGCACGTCGGCGATCACCACGCCCGCGGCATGAGTCGAGGCGTGGCGCGGCATCCCCTCAAATTGTCTGGCCAAATCGATCACCTCTTTGGTCTGAGCATTGGTATCATATTCATTTTTAAATTCTTTGCTCGTTTCCAAAGCCCGGTCGATCGTAATATTTAAAACATTCGGAATCATTTTGACAATGCGGGACGTTTCCGCGAAAGGTATATCCAGCACTCTTGCGACATCTCTGATCGATTGTCTGGCCGCTAAAGTTCCGAAAGTAATAATCTGGCAAACATGATCAGAGCCGTACTTGCGCGTTACATAGTCGATTAATTCGCCTCGCCGCTCATAACAAAAATCCATATCAAAATCCGGCATGCTGACACGTTCCGGATTGAGGAATCTTTCAAACAGCAAATTGAATTGCAGCGGATCGATATTCGTGATTTTGAGGGCGTAGGCAACCAAAGATCCGCCGCCCGAACCTCGGCCGGGTCCGACCATAATCTGATTCTCATGAGCGAAGCGGACGAAATCGTAGACGATTAAAAAATAATCGACAAAACCCATCTGTTTAATCACATCCAGCTCGTGATAAAGGCGCCCAAAATATTTTTCTTCAGGGATCTCCGTCTTTTTCAGGCGCAGGCGCTCCCGTAGTCCCTGCTCCGCCAATTTGACGATATATTGTTCGCTGGCGGAACCGTCGGGAGGTATAAAGGTGGGAAGATGCATCTCGCCAAAAGGGATCTCCAGATTGCATTTATCCGCTATAACCTGAGTGTTCGCCACGGCAGACGGGGTTTCTGCAAAAAAGGTTTGCATCTCTTCCGGTGACTTGACATAAAACGCATCCGTATCCATCTGCATGCGGTCGCTGTCCTTGAGCTTTTTCCCGGTTTGCATACAGACCAGTACTTCATGCGCATAAGCCGCTTCCTTGGTCGGATAATGGCAGTCATTCGTGGCAACCGGAGCGATCCCGGTTTCTTCGCTCAGACGGAACAAAGCCTGATTCAGTTCCAACTGTTCAGGCAAATCATTCGCCTGCACTTCCAGATAATAATCTTCAGCAAACAGTTCCCGATATGTGAGCGCTACCTTCTTCGCTTCCATGTAACCCTGTTCAAAATAAGCGCGGGCTATTTCGCCGCTCAGGCAGCCGCTGAGGCAGATCAGACCGTCATGATATTTCTCAAGCAGAGAAAAATCGATCCGCGGGCGATAATAGAAGCCTTCGGTAAAGCCGTAAGACACGAGTTTGATCAGATTTTTATAACCGGTTAAATTTTTTGCCAGGAGCACCAGATGATAAGGACGGTTGTCATAGCCGGCTACCTTATCCTCACGGCCGCGTGGCGCGACATAGACTTCACAGCCGATAATCGGTTTGAGTCCGGCTGCTTTCATCGAGCGATAGAAATCGATCACGCCGTACATCACTCCATGATCCGTGATCGCGCAGGAACTCATGCCCAATTCCTTTAAACGGGGTATCAGATCGCCGATCCGATTCGCCCCGTCTAATAAACTGTATTCCGTATGCAGATGTAAATGTGTAAAACTCATTCTCTCTTATCCCCGGCACATTGAACCATTAATCACCGAGCAATTTTTCAATATAATCAACGATATTTTCCTGATTTTGTTTGAGTTTGCGATCCGCTTCGGCTTTTTTCTCATCATAAAAGCCCAAATAAATCTTGAGTTTCGGCTCCGTACCGGAAGGACGTACGGCAAACCAGTCGAGCCCGTCTCCCAGTTCATAGAACAATACATTGCTTGACGGAAGATTCGCTTTTTTCGTCTGATCCGCTTGCAAATCCGAGATTTCTCCGGTTTGAAAATCTTTGACGGTATGAATCGGCAAACCGTTCATTCCCTGAAGTTTATTTTCCCGCAGAATCCGCATCGCATTTTTAATCTGCTCCGCCCCCTTTATGCCGGTTCTTTGCAAAGAGACCGTCTTTTCTGCGGAATAGCCATATTTCTCAAATATTTCAATCAATTTATCATAAAGCGTTTTTTGCTCTTCCGCAGCGACGGCCGCCATCTCGGCAATAATCATGGTCGCCACGACAGCATCCTTATCGCGGACATCGGTACCTAAAAGATAGCCGATGCTCTCTTCAAAACCGAATTGGAAATGCTCGTTGCCCTCTTCATCTCTTGCCAGGATTTCTTCCGCGATATTTTTAAATCCCGTCAGAACTTCGGGCAATGCCGTTTGATAGTATTCAGCGATCCGGCGCGTCAATTTTGTGGAGACAATTGTCGTCACGCAAAAAGATTTTTCCGGCAAAATGCCTTTTTTCGTTTTTTCCGAGAGTATATATTCCATGATCAGCAATCCGATCTGATTGCCGGTCAGAACGATAAAGTCCCCTTGACGAGTTCTCACGGCTACACCGGTGCGATCGGCATCGGGATCCGTGGCAATTAAGAGATCCGCGTTTTCTTTTTCAGCTAAATCGATCCCCATCTGCATCGCCGCCCGTTCTTCCGGATTCGGATAAGGCGCGGTCGGAAAATCCCCATTCGGTTCAGCCTGTTCGTCAACCACTTTAATATTCTCGAAACCAAGGCTTTGCAGAACTTTCATAACCGGTCTCAGGCCTGTGCCATAAAGCGGGGTATAGACGATCGCCAGATCTTTTTGTTTTTTACAGGCTTCAGGATTGATTGCGAGCCCGAGCAGCATCTGATTATATTCTGCGTCGAATTGCTCATCCATATAATGCCACAAATCAGATTGACGGGCTTTTTCCATAGGCATAGCCGCGTTCAGAATCGCTGAAAAATCCGATCTCTCATTCATTTTCTGCAGGACAATCTCCGCCGCCTCCGAACCGAATTGGCCGCCGTCCTCGCCATAGGCTTTAAAACCGTTATAGATTTTGGGATTATGGCTGGCCGTAATCATCACGCCGCCGGCGCAGTTGAAATGTCTGATCGCGAAAGACAGCATCGGCGTTGGCCTTAAACGATCGGAAATGATGACCCGGATCCCGTAAGTCACAAAAATCCGGCCCACCAGCTCGGCAAATTCTTTGGAAAAATGTCTGGAATCATAAGAAATGGCCAAACCTCTGCGGCAGAAATCTTCTCCCTTATCCAGATAATATCTGGCAAAGCCGTCGGCTGCTCTGGCCACCGTATAATAATTCATGCGATTCGTGCCGGCTCCAAGAATCCCCCTTAATCCGGCTGTGCCGAAGCTCAGATCTTTATAAAAGCGATCCTCGATTTCTTCCGCGTCATGCTCAATCGCCTTCAACTCGGCAACTGTCTCTGCATCCATCTGCGGATCATTCAACCAGCTGATATAATTCTCTCTTGCTATACTCATGGAATTATCCTCCATCAAAATCTTTTCTCTATTGTAGCATTATTTACTTCATGGATGCCCTTTATCTTAGCGAAACCGGACGCTGCTCTCGCATTATCCCGCCGTGCTCTACGCCCGCCTTCACTTGAACCGGGCAAATCTTTATTTGCCCCGCCGATTTAATTCCGACCGCAGCAGCAAAATATAATCTCTGATCGCCGCCGCTTCCTCAAAGGCAAGCTGATTGGCGGCATAACGCATTTCTTTCTCCTGTTCGTCGATTTGTTTTTTGAGTTCCGCCGAGGAAAGTTCCCTTAATTCAGTTTCATCTAAATAGTCACTTACTTCTTCCGCGATCTGAAGTTTGGTTTCTTCGCTTAATTCATAGGCAGTATCGATCACGGCATGAACTTCTTTTTTAATCGATCGGGGTGTAATATGATGTTCCTTATTATATTTCTCCTGAATCTCACGCCGCCGATTGGTTTCGGTAATCGCTTGATACATCGATTCGGTTATCTCATCGGCATAGAGAATTACTCTGCCTCTGATATTTCTTGCCGCCCTGCCGATAATCTGAATCAACGAGGTCGCGGAACGCAAAAATCCCTCACGATCGGCGTCCAAAATAGCGATCAGCGATACCTCCGGCAAATCCAATCCCTCACGCAATAAGTTAATACCGATCAGAACATCGAATTTGCCTTCCCGCAGCTGCTTGAGAATTTGCAGTCGCTCGACCGTTTTGATATCGGAATGCAAATATTTTACTTTGAGTCCCTCACCTGTCAGATAGTCGGTTAATTCTTCCGCCATGCGTTTGGTCAAGGTCAAAACTAACGTTCGCTCGCCCTTTTCGATATTCTTTCGAATTTCATGAATCAAGTCGGCTATTTGATCTTTGACCGGGCGCACAAATATTTCCGGATCCAACAAACCGGTCGGACGATTGATCTGCTCTACGAATTGGGTAGAATGTTCTCTTTCATAATTGGCGGGTGTCGCCGAAACAAAAATCGTCTGACCCATCCGAGTTTCAAATTCATGAAAATTCAGCGGACGATTATCGAGTGCCGAGGGCAAACGAAAACCGTAATCGACCAGAGATTGTTTGCGCGAACGGTCTCCGTTATACATGGCGCCGATTTGTGGCACTGTAACATGGGATTCATCGATCATCAGGAGATAATCTTCCGGAAAGAAATCGAGCAGCGTATAGGGCGGGACACCCGGCTTTCTGCCGTCAAAATGTCTGGAATAATTCTCTATCCCTTTGCAGAAGCCCGTCTCAAGCAGTAGTTCCATATCATAACGCGTACGCTGTTCAAGCCGATAGGCTTCGACTATTTTGCCCTGCCCGTTCAGCTCTTTGAGGCGTTCTTCCAGCTCCTGCTGTATATCTCTGACCGCTCGCAAGGTATTTTCCCGGTTGGTTGTATAATGGCTGGCAGGATAAATCTGGGTATAGGTTCTGCCTTGAATATTCCTTGAAGTCAACGCGTCTATTTCCGTGATCCGATCAATTTCATCACCAAAAAACTCCACCCGGGTTATAACATTTTCCGAAGACGCCGGAAAAACATCCAGAATATCTCCGCGCACACGGAAAACGCCGCGTTTTAATTCATAATCATTGCGTACATACTGAATCGCAACCAATTCGTCAATGACCTGTTCCCGACTTTTCCGCATACCCTGCCTTAAATTGACCATCATGCTTTTATAGGATTCAGGTGAACCCAGACCGTATATGCAGGAAACGGAAGCTACCACAATCACATCTCTGCGTTCTAATAACGAGGAGGTGGCGGAATGTCTGAGGCGGTCAATTTCATCATTGATCGACGAGTCTTTTTCAATATAAATATCACTGGCGGCAATATAGGCTTCCGGCTGATAATAATCATAATAGGAAACAAAGAACTCAACCCGGTTATCCGGAAAAAAAGCGGAGAACTCAGCCGCCAGCTGACCGGCAAGAGTTTTATTATGCGCGATCACCAAAGTCGGCCTTTGAGTTTGCTCGATAATGTTCGCCATGGTAAAGGTTTTGCCCGAACCGGTAACTCCGATCAGGGTCTGTGCCGGATCTCCCCGATTGAGACCGGCAACTAATTTTCTGATAGCCTCCGGCTGATCGCCGCACGGTTTGAAATCGGATTTAATTTGAAATGGTTTATTGATCATTGTTTAGAATTATTTATCTGTACTCGACTTTATCTTTTTTATCTTTTGATATATTCAGAAAATTGCTCCAACGGTTTGGAAAGTTCCGGCATCAAACGCAATTCAACCATTTTTTCCCGAACCTTGGCAAAATCCTGCCACATGTCCGCACGTTTCGCCGGATTGCGCAGTAAGTATGCCGGATGGAAAGTCGGCATGATAAAATAGCCGCCTTTTTCAATCCACTTTCCTCTGACTTTGGAAATCGGATCTTCCAAATTCGTGAAATATCGATAGGCAGTAGCTCCCGAAAGCACGATCACTTTCGGTTTAACCAGGGCAAATTGCGCGTTAAGTAAGCGTTTGCAGGCTTTCGCCTCCTCCGCGGAGGGAGTTCTGTTGCCCGGCGGTCTGCATTTGACAATATTGCAGATATGATAATCTTCTTCCGAAAATTCCTGAGCTTTCAACAATTGATCCATCAATCTGCCGGATCGCCCGACAAAAGGCTTTCCCTGAGCGTCTTCTTCAGCCCCCGGACCTTCTCCGATGATCATTAACGAAGCGTTGAGGCTGCCCCGAAAAACAACCACGTTGTTGCGGCTTTGATAGAGATCACATTGCCTGCAGGATTGACAGGCCTGCAAAAAGCCCTGCCACACTTCCGGCAATTCATAAAAATCCTGATACCTGTCGGTCATCCTTACTCCCCTTGCTCTCTCATCTTCAAAATATCTATGCGAATAGCTTCAACCGCGGTACGAATAGCCAAATCCGTATCAAGTTGATGCGGATCATCCAGACCGCGTTTGGCTCTCTCCTGATTCCAGACGACATTCAGAACGCAGGCCGCTCTTGCCCCCAAGACCTGACTGACAATGAACAAAGTAGAGCTTTCCATCTCCGAAGCCAGCACGTTAGCCTTAAACCAGGCGTCCCACTTATTGATCAATTCATAGCTGACCGGCATCCTTTCAGGGGAATGCTGTCCGTAAAAAGAATCTTTGCATTGGACAATGCCGGTATGGTAATTCGCTTTATTTCGCTTGGCAGCTTCAACCAGAGAAGTCGTCAATTCAAAATCCGGCACAGCCGGAAATTCTTTCGGCACATATTCATCGGGAGTTCCGTCCATGCGCACGGACCCGGTAGCGATTACAAGATCGCCGCCCATGACATCCAGCTTGATCCCGCCGCAAGTTCCGACTCTGATAAAATTGCGAACCCCGGTTTGAAACAATTCTTCAACGCCGATAGCGGTTGAGGGTCCGCCCATTCCCGTGGACATAACCAGAATGTTCTCGCCTTCAAGCTGTCCGATCCACGTGGTATATTCCCTATTTTGTGCGTAAAAGCGGGGATGATCCAAATAGGCAGCTATTTTTTCAACTCTGCCGGGATCCCCGGGTAAAACGGCATATTTTGCCTGATGTGCGTCGTCCATATGAATATGATAAAGTTTTTCCATAAATGCTTCTTTTCTTTCTAAGCCCGGCAAGCAGAAAAGCCGGTTAAATCCCATGCTCTGCTGAAAAAGGAGAACAGCTGTGGCGGGCGGCCGAGATCATTCCTGCGCTGAAATTCCATCTCGGAATTTCTTCCCGAAAAAATTCTCCTGTACAATATTAATTCTATTTTACATGAGAGCTACAAATTAAGATACCCGAATTCTCTCAGGAAATCGGGTATCTTTTATTTGCTCCGCGTCGATTCAGGAAACAGACAGCCGTTTTCAGCTTCTGCTATAGCTTTGGGAAAAGCGGTTTCAAGGCAGGATAAAGCGTTTTGAAAACGGAATATTTTTCTTCATAAAGGACGGCTATTTCCGAATCAGGCTCAACCGTACCGACAATTCTGACATTTTTTTCAGCTGCTTCCCGGACAGAGCTGTAATGACCGCAGCCAACCGCCGCTAATAAGGCTCCGCCTAAAGACGGCCCCTCCTCCGATTCGGGAATTTCCAACTTGAGGTTGAGCACATTGGCAAGAATCGTTTGCCATAATTTGCTTTTGCTGCCACCGCCGGTAATCTTCGCACTTTTGATAGCCACGCCTAAATTGCGTGCGACCTCGAGGCTGTCGCACATGGCGAACGCCACCCCCTCCAGCACGGCCTGCAGCATATCCGCCCGGGTATTATCCATCGTCATCCCGATAAAACAGGCTCTCGCCAGAGCGTCATTGTGGGGAGATCTTTCGCCCATCAAATATGGCAGAAAATATACATGATTTTTTCCCAATCCCGTTATGTTTTTCTGCTCTTCCTGATAATCCCGGGAATTTAGAATCCGATCCATCCACCATGAATTGCAGGCAGCGGCGGAAAGGATCACTCCCATTAAATGATAGGCTCCGTCCGCATGGGCAAAGGAGTGAAGTGCGCTGTCGGCATCGACCGAAAACCCGGAACGCGAGATGAATAAAGTTCCGCTCGTGCCGAGCGAAATCGTGCAGGCATTATCGCCGACCGTACCTGTACCGACCGCGGCCGCCGCGTTATCACCGGCCCCGGCTATGATTTTGCAATCCGGATTAAAACCGTACCGCTCTGCCAATTCCGGCAAAATATTACCGGTTACGTCAAAACTCTCATAAAGTTTCGGCAGCATGGATTTCTGAATAGAACAAATGTCAATCATTTGCGACGACCAGCGCTTCTCAGCCACATTTAAAAGCAGCGTGCCGGAAGCGTCGGAATAATCTGTCGCATGTACACCCGATAATCGATATTGAATATAGTCCTTCGGCAACATGATCTTGTTAATTTTCGCGAAATGATCCGGTTCATGTTCTTTCAGCCATAACAATTTGGGCGCGGTAAAACCGGCGAAAGCAATATTTCCCGTATAACGGATCAAATTTTGTCTGCCGATCTTTTCATTCAAATAGCGGGTTTCCTGCTCCGTTCTGCCGTCGTTCCACAAAATGGCCGGTCTTATGACCTGATCGGCGGCATCAAGTATGACCAGACCATGCATCTGACCGCCAAAGCTGATTCCCGCCAATTCAGTGCGATCGATTTGCTGCGTTACTTCAAGCAAGGCGGTGAGCGAAGCCCTCCACCAGTCCTCCGGATTTTGTTCCGACCAGCCGGGCTGAGGATAGAAAACGGGATATTCTTTGCTCGCCCGCCCGACGACTTCCCCCTTATCGTTTAGCAATAATACTTTAACCGCCGATGTGCCTAAATCAATTCCCACAAAATACATAATATCCTCTTTTCTAAAGCCAACGTCAGCAATCCGTGTCTGATTTTTTATCAAGCTCCCTATTCAGGTCAAAACTCCGACATGATCGCTTCAGCCGATTTGATACCGTCAACAGCCGCTGACATGATGCCGCCGGCATAACCGGCCCCTTCTCCGATCGGATAGAGATTTTTTATATTTGACTGATACCTTGCGTTTCTCAAAAATCTGACCGGCGAAGAGCTTCTGGTTTCAGGACCTTTAAGTATCGCTTCACGGCTGGCAAATCCATGCAGTTTTTGATCTAAAATCGGTATGGCTTCCAGCATATTTTCTACTGCGAAATGCGGTAAGGCTCGGCTTAAGTCGGACTTGGCAAACCCTGTCAGATCACTCTGCAAAAGATCATAAGAGGCGCTGAGTTGATAAGCCTGTTCTTCCCATTTTTCCTGGAAAGCAACGCCTGCCAGTATATCCTGAGATCCGAAGTCGGTTTTTCGAACATCGACCAATAAGGCACTGTTGGCAAAGCGGCCGGCTCTGTCATGGTAACTCATGCCGTTGGAAAGGACTTGTCCTTCGCCTGATGAAGCGAGTATCACCTCTCCGCCGGGACACATGCAAAAGGTATAGACCCCTCTGCCCGAAGCGGTTTTGCAGTGAAGTTTATAATCCGCCGCTCCTAAAGTTTCGGCAAAAGAGGGATCGCCATATTGAGCCTGATTGATTAACTGTTGCGGATGCTCAATCCTCGCACCGACAGAAAAAGCTTTTTGCTCCATGGCAATTTGTTTATCCCTGCAAAGACGGAACGTATCTCTGGCGCTATGCCCGATCGCCAGTATTAATTTATCTACGGGTATTTCTTCGCGGGCGGTATCTCCGGCAACGATAATTTTGCTGATCCGCGGTGTTTCGACAATAAAATCAACCAGTTTGGTGGAGAAACGTATTTCACCGCCCAATTCGATAATTTTGCGGCGAATTCCCTTGATCACGTTTCTCAGAAGGTCGGTGCCGATGTGGGGCTTTTGTTTGTAAAGAATATCCCGCGGCGCGCCGTGCCTGTAAAATTCGCTGAGCACCTTGAAAATGCGCGGATCGTGAATTCCGGTAGTCAGCTTGCCATCGGAAAAAGTTCCGGCTCCGCCTTCGCCGAACTGGACATTGGAATTATTTTGCAAAATACCTTCCTGCCAGAAGCGCTGCACATCCTGAGCACGCTGATCGACATCTTTACCGCGTTCGATAATCAAAGGCTTGTAGCCTGCTTCCGCGAGCGTCAGGGCGGCAAAAATTCCGGCAGGTCCGAAACCCGCAATGACGATCTTTTTATCCCGCGCTAAATTTGCTTTAGGAGGAGTATAATCCCGACTTTTTGCCGGCGGTAGATTGAGATCTAAAGGGCTGGAAAAATCAACCGTATAAACTTTTTTGATCTGCGGTTTGCGGCGGGCGTCAATAGACTCCCGGATAATTTCCGGATTTATAATATTTTTCTGACTGATCCGAAGTTGACGGGCGATTTTGCCAGAGAGCAAATCCTGCGTCTCCCCCAAATCAAGTCTGACTTCAGAAATGCGATAACGGGTAATCATAAGTTCACTTCACAGCAGTATCTAATAGAAAACCCTTGAAGCATAAGCATTTCAAGGGTTTATGGTGGGAGAAGCTGGATTCGAACCAACGAAGTCGAATGACAACAGATTTACAGTCTGCCCCCTTTGGCCGCTTGGGTATTCTCCCTTAAATTATGTTGTGACGAAAATGGTGGGCCATCAGGGACTCGAACCCCGGACAAACCGGTTATGAGCCGGTGGCTCTAACCAACTGAGCTAATGGCCCATACATTCGTACAACATCATGAATTATACAAATCCGTCCTGCTTGTGTCAACCTCAATTTTTTATTGCTGTTATCCTTGCTAATTGTAAGCTAAATTGCAAGTGACTTTGTACTCTGTTTTATTGTTTTTTTCAATGCTGTCAGTTTATGGGCTGAGCATGATTGATTACATTAAATCGTCTTTTAGGGTTTCGACAATATTCATTTTTTTCATCTTTGCCATTGCGTAGAACATGCTGATCGTAACAAAAACAAAGATCACAACAATCGACAATAAAATAGCATCCCAGGGGATGAAATAGCCTTTGCTGTATAATGATCCCATCGCTTTTTGGATAAGCAGGGAGATTAAGACCGCTAAAGGCATCCCGAACAGAATGGAGCGGAATCCATATAAAATGCATTCATAGATCGCCATTCCCCGGAAACCTTTCCAAGACATCCCGACGCTTTTCAGCATAGCGAAATCTCTTTTCCGCGTGCTGATATTGGTCGTAATCGTATTGAAAACATTGGTCAGGGCGATCAGGCTGATCAGGATGATAAAGCCGTAACAGAAAATATTAATGATAGCGATAAAGCCTTCATTGGTTTTTTGAATATTGTATAAATCGACAAGATCTACATTGGCACTGTTTTGTTTATTCATTTCGGAAATATAATTGACAACTTCCTGATGTTTTTCTCCCATCGTATTGATTTGTATTTTCGGATTAATATTCTCACCTTTCAATAAAATCTCGTCTTTTAATTCCCAAGGGAAATATAAAGTAGTTTGATTGCCCGGCATCATATAGGAAGGATTTTCGTCAATAAAGTATGTTAAATGTAAATCTATTGTTTTGGCTATTGATTCAGCGAGCGGCAAACTTTTTTCCGCTCCTTCATCGTCTTCTCCATGATAAATTGCATAGGGTTGATCATCCACTGCGTCAATATAACTGAATTCAAAGTCCTGAATATCTTTCATTTCATACAATTCGATATCCACGTTCGGATTAAACAAATCAAATTCGACAAACTTCCCGTCCATAGTATATTCCATATTGTTGTTATAGACGATCGGCTGATAGCTGTTACCGACTTTTACCTGATAATCTTGTTCATTGAGATTTGCCGAAGTCAATAGATCATTAAATTCTTTATCGTCTAAAAAAGCGATATTGATATTTGTCAGATATTTATTTCCAATATTTCTGAGATAGATACTTTCTTTTAGGCTTCTGTCTATAGTTGATTGTTCAATGTCCTGAGCATCTATAAGAACAGTCGGACTTTGAACAATGAGCTTGCGGGCATAATTGACGCCGTTCATCTTACTGATCATCGTTTCATATTTTTCCAAATCCCGCACAGAAGACTCATCCGTACCGCTTTGATTAAAAATCAGAGCCAAATCCACATCACTGGTATTGTAGATATTTTTGACTTGATCTGTCATCAACGTTGTAAAAGTAAATGCCGTAATGAAAAGGATTATACTGATCATTAAACTAAATATCGTAGAACGATATTTGCGCTTGCTATGTTTATAATATTTCGTCGCGATAAAGCCTGATGTGCCGAATAATTTCATTTGCAAGGAGCTGACCTTTACAGGTTTAGCTGTAATTTCCTTGTTTTGACGGATCGCTTCAACCGGAGAAATCCGGCTGGCCTTTAAGGCGGGACGATAAGCTGA
Organism: uncultured Mageeibacillus sp.; assembly: GCA_964346695.1. Lineage (GTDB taxonomy): Bacteria > Bacillota > Clostridia > Saccharofermentanales > DTU023 > UBA5436. Next base: position 61,026 of record CAYFVK010000005.1, read on the forward strand.
GATCAAAACTGTGACTAATGTCAAAACGATGCTCAGGACTATACTGATCCATGAGATATGTAAAGAGATCGGAATTCTGATCAAACTGCTACTAGTTACCGTTCCCGCAAGTAAGTCTTTCACAAAATATAAAGTGATTTGTATGCCCAATAAGCCGAAAATGATACCGAATGGCAGAGCGATCAGGCTGATCAGCATGGCTTCCGTAATGATCGTTTTGCGCAATTGTCTCTTGCTCGCACCGACGGATGATAAAATACCGAACTGTTTAACTCTTTCCGATAAGGTAATCGTAAAGGCATTGCTGATTAAGGTAATGGCGGCAGTAAGAATAATTGCCAGAAAAATAGCGGTCATGGAATAAAGTGTCCGCAGGAAATTATCGTTCATGCTGATGCCCAAATAGCGCAATATTTCACTATTTGTTGCTTGATAAATCCCCGGCTGGTATTTGTTAAAAAAATCAAACGTTTTTCCGGCATGATTTAAATTTAAATAATAATTATAATTTAAATTTGACGTACCCTCTTGCACCATGGTAAAAGCCATATAACCGGGTGCATTATAATCTTCATTTCCCGATCGTTCAAAAAAACCGACAATTTCAAAGGTTTGTTCCTTTTGCTCAATCAATTTTTCGATACGCTGACCTTGATCATTCATGATTAACGGTGTGATCTGACTTAAATGTTCCTCGGAAAATGTCGGATATCTTTCCTCCAATTCAGGATTCCCTGCATTTTGCAAAACGGCTCTTTGACCAAGCGACAATGTCAATTTTTGTCCTATTTGCAAATCCACTTTCGTACTAAGGCGCAAATGCTCCGGAATGATGATCTGTTTTGAGTTTTGCGGATAATGACCTTTGGTTAGTATAACCGGAAAAAGTTTTGTTTCTGCTTGTGCCGCTTCATAATTTTCGGGCAGTCCGGCTACAAAAATATAAGGCGAATATTTATTGTCATAGTTATCAAATTCAGCATAACCTATATTCTGTATTTTCATGACCTGATTAACTTCTTGATCCGCTAAAACTTCCTCCATATCACGGTCATTGACGGAATCGTACATCAAGTGCCAAGATCCGATTTCCGCGACTGAGTTTTGATAGAAGAAGTTCTGAAAACTGGTAATCAAAGAGATCAAACCACAAATCATGGCGGCAGAAATAATGATGCCGACAATGGTGATCAAGGTTCTGTTTTTATTTTTCTTTAAATTCTTTACAGCAAGTTTTGTAAAAATACTCATTTCCGTAAAACCTCATCTCTGACAATTCTCCCATCCTCAATCGCGACAATGCGATCGGCTTGCAGAGCAATCGATTCATCATGAGTTACCAAAATAACCGTTTGCTTATATCTTCGATTGGATAATCTGAGTAATTTAATAATTTCTCTTGAATTTTCGCTATCTAAGTTACCGGTCGGTTCATCCGCCAAAACCAATGCCGGCTGATTAATTAAAGCGCGGCCGATTGAAACTCTTTGTTGCTGACCGCCGGATAACTGATTCGGTAAATGTTTTTCTCTGCCTTGTAATTGCAAAACACGCAATAAATCTTCAAGATATTCCTGATTGACTTTTCTGCCGTCCATCAATACCGGCAACTCGATATTTTCGATTGCATTCAAAATCGGAATCAAATTATAGAATTGATATATTAAACCGACTTGTCTTCTGCGAAAAATAGCTAATTGTTCATCATTTTGCGCTAAAA